>NZ_JBEOUE010000003.1:31392-404100 GCF_040303965.1 Streptomyces sp. NPDC094032
ACGGACGGTCGTTGTCACGGCGGAAGCCGCCACGGTCGTTGTCACGGTCGCGGTTGAAGCCACCCGACGGACGGTCGTTGTCCCGACGGAAACCGCCGGACGGACGGTCGTTGTCACGGCGGAAGCCGCCACGGTCGCCACCGCGGTCGTCGCGGCGGAAGCCGCCACGGTCGCCACCGCGGTCGTCGCGGCGGAAGCCGCCACGGTCGTTGTCGCGGCGCTCGTAGCCACCGCGGTCGTCGCGGCGGTCGAAGTCGCGGCGCTCCTCGCGGACCGGCTCGGCGGCCACGGCGGCGATGGCCTCGGCGACCTCGGCCTCGGCGGCCTCCGTCACCTCGGCGACCGCGGCCTCCGGGTCCTCGCCACGCTCACGGGCGGCGCGGGCCACCAGGCGGTCGGCCTCCTCGCGGAGCTCGACGGCACGGCGCTGGAGACGCGCCAGCTCCTTGGTCAGGTCGGCGACCTCGCGCTCGGCCTGCTTGGCCGAGTTGTTCGCGGAGTCGGCCTGGACCTCGGTCAGCGAGCGGGCGCCGGTGATCTCGGCGACCTCCGGGTCGAACGCGCCGGCCCCACCGACCATGTGGCGCGAGGCGTCGACGCCCGCGTCCTCCATGAGGCGGAAGATCTGGCGGCGCTGGTGCGGCAGCGCCAGGGAGACCACGACACCGGAGCGGCCGGCACGGGCGGTACGGCCCGAGCGGTGCAGGTAGTCCTTGTGGTCGCCGGCCGGGTCCACGTTGAGGACCAGGTCGATGCCGTCGACGTGGATGCCTCGGGCGGCGACGTCGGTGGCGACGAGCGCGTTGACGTAGCCGTCCTTGAAGTCCGCCAGGGTCCGCGTACGGGCGCCCTGCGTCATGCCGCCGTGCAGCGCGTCGGCCTTCACACCGGCGTCACGCAGCTGCTCGGCGATGCGGTCGGCGCCCAGCTGGGTGCGGACGAAGATGATCGTGCGGCCCTTGCGGGCGGCGATGGCGGCGGTGACCGGGGCCTTGTCCTTGGGCTTCACGACCAGGACGTGGTGGGTCATCGTCGTGACGGCACCGGCGGACGGGTCGACCTCGTGCGTGATCGGGTTCACCAGGTAGCGCTTGACCAGGGTGTCGATCTCGTTCTCGAGCGTCGCCGAGAAGAGCAGGCGCTGGCCGCCGGCCGGGACCTGGTCGAGCAGCTCGGTGACCTCGGGCAGGAAGCCCAGGTCGGCCATCTGGTCGGCCTCGTCGAGGACGGCGACCTTGACCTGCTCCAGGGAGCAGGCGCCGCGGTTGATGATGTCGCGCAGACGGCCCGGGGTGGCGACGAGGATGTCGACGCCGCGCTCCAGCGCGTAGATCTGGTTGCCCATCGACGTACCGCCGCAGACGACCTTCATCTTGAGGCCGAGCACGTCGCCGTACGGCTGGAGGGCGTCCGCGACCTGCATCGCGAGCTCACGGGTCGGGGTCAGGATGACGCCGCGGGGCTTCTTCTTCTCGGTGCGGCCCTCCGCCAGGGTGGCGAGGAGCGGCAGACCGAAGGAGAGGGTCTTGCCGGAGCCGGTGCGGCCACGGCCGAGGATGTCCTTGCCGGCCAGGGCGTCCGGGATGGTCGCGGCCTGGATCGGGAAGGGGGTGGTCACGCCGTTCTGCGCCAGCTTGCGCACGACGCCCTCGGGGAGACCCAGGTCACCGAAGGTGATCTCGGGGGTCTCGTCGGCGGGGGCCTCGTCGGCGGCGTTGTCGGTGTTCTCGACGGCGTCGACGGTGTCGTCAGCGGCGTCGGTGTCGATGGTGGCGTCCGTGGCCTCGACGGTCTCGACGGCGTCGGTGGCCACTACGGCCTCGGCGACGGTCTCGTCGTTCTCGTTCTCGGGCAGGACGGCGTGATCAGAACTGAAAATGGACATGCGAAATGCGAAACCTTCCGGAGTCTCGGCACGCGCCCGTCAACTCCGTGTTTCGCACTACGGACCGCCTCAATGCGGTCAGCCACGGCAAGGGAGAGTACGCGCCAGTCACGGCGCTCTTCGGTCGTGGCGCCGGGCAAATGGGATCAAACGATCTACCACCATACGCACTCCCCCCCACCCAAGGCAAACCGATCACCGTCACACCGGCCTGGCCTGCGGTGATGCATCCGGTTCGGCGGGCCCGCCGGGCCCCTCCGCCGCCCTCATGGCACCCATGTGGGTGTCCGCCCCAGGGGTGGTCGTGGGCGTCTCGGTGACGGTCGGCTCGGCGGTCGGCTCCGGCGGGGCCGTGGTCGGGTCCTGGGTCGGCGTGGGCGTCGGCGGATCGACCGGTGGCGTGGTCTCGCCACCCGGCGCCCCCGAGCCGCCCCCCGCGCCCGCGCCGGGGCCGCCCGTCCCGCCCGGCGTCTGCTGCGGCTTCGGCGCCCCGCCCGGGCCCGCGGGACCCGCCCCGCCGGCCGGCTTGGCCGAGGCCGTCGGGGAGCCGCTCGGCACCGGCGACTCCCTGCCCGAGCCGTCCGCGTCCGGCCCGCCGCGCGCCGTACGGTCGAAGCCGCTCCCGCCGTGCCCGCCGGACAGGCCGCCGTCCTCCGAGGTGCCGGCCGCCGCGCCCCGCTTCCCCGCGGAGTTGCTGGGCGCCGGCTTCGCACCGTCGTCGCTGACACTCATACAGCCGCTCAGACCCGCGCAGGCGGCGACCGCCAGCGCGGTCGCGGCCCAGCGCACAGGGGTGGGCAAATGGCGCACGGAGGCACCTCCAGGACATGACAGGCAGGAATCGGACGCCGATCGGGCCGATCGAACGCGCTGCCCTGCCCAACTCCCCAGGCGCCACAAGGGACACGCCCCAGCGAAAACCGGCCACGCCCCGCCCGGTCCGGCCACACCCTGCCCGGTCCGGCCATCGACGGCCCGTCCGGCTCAGCCGTAGCCCAGCGCGTGCAACCGCTCGTCGTCGATGCCGAAGTGGTGGGCGATCTCGTGCACCACGGTGATCTCGGTCTCGGCGACCACGTCCTCATGGGACTCGCACATCCGCAGGGTCGGCCCCCGGTAGATGGTGATCCGGTCCGGGAGCACACCGGCGTACCACTCACCCCGGTCCGTCAGCGGCGTGCCCTCGTAGAGCCCGAGCAGTTCGGGATCGTCGGGCGACGGCTCGTCCTCCACGAACACGGCGACGTTGTCCATCAGCCGCGTCAGCTCGGGCGGGATCCGGTCCAGGGCTTCGGCGACGAGCTCCTCGAACTCCTCGCGCGTCATCTCCAGCACCCGCCCATTCTCCCTCCCTGGGAAACCGTTTTGGCGATACCGCCCGCCATCCCATATGCTTCAGACGTCCCCGAGGCGCTGGAAAGCGCCCAGGTGGGCCCTTAGCCCTCATCGTCTAGTGGCCCAGGACGCCGCCCTTTCAAGGCGGTAGCACGGGTTCGAATCCCGTTGGGGGTACGCAGTAAACGTGTGCGAGACTAGTGCTCGCACCACGCAAGGCTCTGTGGAGCAGTTGGTTAGCTCGCCACCCTGTCAAGGTGGAGGTCGCGGGTTCAAGTCCCGTCAGAGTCGCTGAAGCTGGAAACAGCTTCGTGGCTGGGTAGCTCAGTTGGTACGAGCGATCGCCTGAAAAGCGATAGGTCGCCGGTTCGACCCCGGCCCCAGCCACAATCAGAGAAGGCCCCGTTCGAAAGAACGGGGCCTTCTTCGTGTGCGCTCCACACGGCGAAGACGACGGCGACGGCGGTACGGGGAGGAGGACGCCGCCCTCCTCCCCGTACCGTCACACCTCCTCGCGCCGCCGCCCCCGCAGGGCCCGCACCGCGAAGCCGCCCGCCACCACGGCAGGCACCGCGAGCAGCAGCGCCCAGTCCGGGACCGTGCGGCCCAGGGCGCCGACCCGCTCCTCCACGGCGAAGGAGTCGTCCACGGACAGCAGCCCCGGCAGCGCGGTGGTCCCGTCGAAGGCCAGGAAGAGCGTGCCGAGGGCGATGAAGAACAGGCCCGAGAGCAGCGAGGTCGAGTGCACCTCGAACCGGCCGAGCCGGAGCGGCCGGCCCCGCAGCCAGCGGCGCCGCCCCAGGTCGTAGCGGTTCCAGAGCAGGGCCAGCACGAAGAGCGGGACGGCCATGCCGAGCGCGTACACCGCGAGGAGCAGACCGCCGTAGACCGGGCTGCCGCTGAGCGCGGCCACCGTCAGGACGCTGCCCAGGATGGGGCCCGCGCAGAAACCGGCGAGGCCGTAGACCAGGCCCAGGGCGTACACGGAGAACGCGGTCGTGGGGCGGATCCGGCCGCTCGCCTCGCTCATCCGGCGGGACGCGAAGCCCAGGCCGAGGATCTGCACCACCCCGAGGGTGATGATCAGCCAGCCGCCGACGGCCACCAGCAGGTCCCGGTGGCCGTAGAAGAGCCGCCCGGCGAAGGAGCCGGCCGCGCCCAGCGGCACGAGGGTGGTGGCCAGGCCCGCGTAGAAGACGCCGGTACGGGCGACCAGACGGGCCCGGCCGTCGACGGAGTACGCGAAGAAGGCCGGGAGCAGCAGGGCGCTGCACGGGCTGAGCAGGGCGAGCAGCCCGCCGAGGAAGGCCGCGAAGTAGCCGATCCCGGAGGTCACTGGCCGGACTCCGACTTCTCCCCGGCCCCCGGCTTCTTCTCCGCCGCCTTCTCCCCCGCCGCCTTCGCCGCCGCGTCGATCGCCTCGGTGAAGGCCTCCATCGGCTGGGCGCCCGCGATCGGGCGGCCGTTGACGAGGAAGGAGGGGGTGGAGGTGGCGCCGAGCGAGTAGCCCTGCTCCTGGTCCTTGCGTACCGCCGCCCGGGCCGCCGCCCCGTCCGTGTCGCGGGTGAAGCGGGCGAGGTCCGGGACTCCTGCCTCCTTCGCGAGGGCGGTCAGGCGCTCCTTGCCGAAGCCCTTCTCCTTGGCGCCCTCGGCGTACGCGGCCTTGTGGAACTCCCAGAACCGGCCCTGCTGCCCGGCCGCCCAGGAGGCCCGAGCCGCCGCCTCCGACTCCTCGCCGAAGATCGGGAAGTTCCGCCACTCGATGCGCAGGGTGCCGGCGTCGACGTACCGCTTGATCAGCTCGGGCTCGGTGTCCCGGGCGAACTTGCCGCAGTAGCCGCACTTGAAGTCGGCGTACTCGATCAGGACCACGGGCGCGTCGGCCCGGCCGAGCGCCAGCTTGTCGGCGGCGTCCCTGCGGGCGTACGCCTCCAGCTCGGGGTAGACGCCGGCGGACGGGTCGGCGGAGACCTCGGCGGCGGCGCCGGGCGAGGAGGAGGGGCCGGACGGCTTGGTGGTGGCGTACGAGGCGACGCCGAGCAGGGTCGCGGCGAGCACCACACCACTGACGATCATCACGGGCTTGGACTTGGACATGCGGAAGCGCTCCTGAGGACGGAGAAGAGAGGGACGGGCGGCGAGGAGGGGCGCCGGCCGTCTAGACCCTCAGGATCGACAGCTCCACCGGCGAGGGCGGCGCCAGCGCGGGCGGCTCCCGGCCCCGGGTCGCCTCGGCCGGGTCCTCGTCCACGGCCCCGTCCGCACAGCCGTCCCGCGCCCCCATGAGCGCGGGCAGCAGCTCCCCGAAGCCGTGCGCCCGTGGCGGTACGACGGGGCCCGCGGCCCCATCGTCGGCCGGATGGCCCTGTCCGCAGCCGGGCCCCGCCGCACCCGCGACGACCGGTCCGGGCGCGGGCGCGGGCGTGGCCGCCCCGCAGACCACGAGCGCCAGCACAAGGCCCGCCAGCGCGGCGAAGGCCGCGAGCGCGCGGGCGGTGCGGGGCATGCGGAAACCTTTCACGACGGGTGCTGGGCGGTGCCGGTGGGTGTGTCCCGAAATATTACGCAGGGACCCGGCGCCGCCCTCGTAAATCGGTTCGCCGCTTCTCGGCCGCAGGTGCGATCCTGGATCCCGTATGTCTACTTCCTTCGCCGCCCTCCAGTCCCTGCTGGCCGAGGTCTCGCTGCGGGACTCCCACCGGCTCGGCCGCCGTCTCGAAGGCGCCCGCCGCATCCGCAAGCCCGAGGCCCAGAGGGCCGTCCTGGACGAGATCGCCGCCGAGGCCGGCAAGGCCAAGGAGCGGGTCGACGCGCGCGCCGCCCGCGTGCCCGCGATCACGTACCCGGAACAGCTGCCGGTCTCCCAGAAGAAGGACGAGATCCTGGAGGCGATACGCGACCACCAGGTCGTGATCGTCGCCGGTGAGACCGGTTCCGGGAAGACGACGCAGATCCCCAAGATCTGCATGGAGCTGGGCCGGGGCGTCCGGGGCATGATCGGGCACACCCAGCCCCGCCGGATCGCCGCCCGCACGGTCGCCGAGCGCGTCGCGGAGGAGCTCCGCACGCCGCTGGGCGAGGCCGTCGGCTGGAAGGTGCGCTTCACCGACCAGGTGAACCCCGAGGCCACCTTCGTGAAGCTGATGACGGACGGCATCCTGCTCGCCGAGATCCAGACCGACCGCGAGCTGCGCGCCTACGACACGATCATCATCGACGAGGCCCACGAGCGGTCCCTCAACATCGACTTCCTGCTCGGCTATCTGGCCCAGCTGCTGCCGAAGCGCCCCGACCTGAAGGTCGTGATCACCTCCGCGACCATCGACCCGGAGCGCTTCTCCCGCCACTTCGGCGAGGCGCCGATCGTCGAGGTCAGCGGCCGTACGTACCCGGTCGAGGTGCGCTACCGCCCGCTCCTGGAGGAGGACAGCGAGGAGGCCGACCGGGACCAGATCACCGCGATCTGCGACGCCGTCGACGAGCTCCAGGCCGAGGGCCCCGGCGACATCCTGGTCTTCCTCTCCGGCGAGCGCGAGATCCGCGACACCGCCGACGCGCTGATCAAGAAGAACCTCCGGAGCACCGAGGTGCTCCCGCTGTACGCGCGGCTCAGCCACGCCGAGCAGCACCGGGTCTTCCAGGCGCACTCCGGCCGCCGGATCGTGCTGGCGACGAACGTGGCCGAGACCTCCCTGACGGTCCCCGGCATCAAGTACGTGATCGACCCGGGCACCGCCCGCATCTCCCGCTACTCGCACCGCACCAAGGTGCAGCGGCTGCCGATCGAGCCGGTCAGCCAGGCCAGCGCCAACCAGCGCAAGGGCCGCTGCGGCCGTACGAGTGACGGCATCTGCGTCCGGTTGTACTCCGAGGACGACTTCCTCACCCGGCCGGAGTTCACGGACGCGGAGATCCTGCGGACCAACCTGGCCTCCGTCATCCTCCAGATGACCGCGGCAGGACTCGGCGACATCGAGAAGTTCCCTTTCATCGACCCGCCGGACCACCGCAACATCCGGGACGGCGTGCAGCTGCTCCAGGAGCTGGGCGCGCTCAACCCGGCGGAGAAGGACCCGAAGAAGCGGCTCACCGAGCAGGGCCGCAAGCTGGCCCAGCTGCCCGTCGACCCGCGGCTCGCCCGGATGGTCCTGGAGGCCGACCGCAACGGCTGTGTCCGCGAGGTCATGGTGATCGCGGCCGCGCTCTCCATCCAGGACCCGCGCGAGCGGCCGTCCGAGAAGCAGGCGCAGGCCGACCAGCAGCACGCCCGCTTCAAGGACGAGACCAGCGACTTCCTCGCCTTCCTCAACCTCTGGCGTTACGTCCGCGAGCAGCAGAAGGAGCGCGGCTCCAGCTCGTTCCGCCGGATGTGCAAGCAGGAGTACCTGAACTTCCTGCGGATCCGGGAGTGGCAGGACATCTACGCCCAGCTGCGCACGGTGGCCAAGCAGATGGGGATACACCTCAACGAGGAGGACGCGCCCGAGCAGTCCGTCCATGTCTCCCTGCTCTCCGGTCTCCTCAGCCACATCGGCCTCAAGGACGTCAAGGAGTCCAAGGACGGCGGTGGCGGCGGCCGGGACGGCAAGCGCGAGGGGGGCGCCCGGAGCGAGTACCTCGGCGCCCGCAGCGCCAAGTTCGCGATCTTCCCGGGCTCCGCGCTCTTCAAGAAGCCGCCGCGCCTCGTCATGTCCGCCGAGCTGGTGGAGACCTCCCGCCTGTGGGCGCGGGTCAACGCGCGGATCGAGCCCGAGTGGATCGAGCCGCTGGCCCAGCACCTGGTGAAGAAGACGTACAGCGAGCCGCACTGGGAGAAGGACCAGGCCGCGGTCATGGCCTTCGAGAAGGTGACGCTGTACGGCGTGCCGATCGTCGCCGACCGCAAGGTGAACTACGGCCGGATCGACCCCGAGGTCTCCCGCGAGCTGTTCATCCGCAACGCGCTGGTCGAGGGCGACTGGCGCACCCACCACAAGTTCTTCGCCGACAACCGCAAGCTGCTCACCGAGGTCGAGGAGCTGGAGCACCGGGCCCGGCGCCGGGACATCCTCGTCGACGACGAGACGCTCTTCGACTTCTACGACCGGCGGGTGCCCGAGCACGTCGTCTCGGGCGCGCACTTCGACTCGTGGTGGAAGCACAAGCGCCACGAGGAGCCGGAGTTCCTCGACTTCGAGCGCGAGATGCTCATCAACGAGAAGGCGGGTGCGGTCACCAAGGACGACTACCCGGACTCGTGGCGGCAGGGCGCGCTGAAGTTCCGGGTGACGTACCAGTTCGAGCCGGGCGCGGACGCGGACGGCGTGACCGTGCACGTGCCGCTCCAGGTGCTCAACCAGGTGACCGACGAGGGCTTCGACTGGCAGATCCCGGGGCTGCGCGAGGAGGTCGTGACGGAGCTGATCCGCTCGCTCCCGAAGCCGATCCGCCGCCACTACGTCCCGGCGCCGAACTTCGCGAGCCGCTTCCTGGACGCGGTCGTGCCCGTCCAGGAGCCGCTGACGGGCGCGCTGGCCCGCGAGCTCCAGCGGATGGTCGGCGTCCCGGTGACGGCCGAGGACTTCGACTGGGGCAAGCTGCCCGAGCACCTGAAGATCACCTTCCGGATCGTCGACGAGCGGCGCCGCAAGCTGGCCGAGGACAAGGACCTGGAGGCGCTCAAGCTGAAGCTGCGCCCCAAGGCCCGTCAGGCGCTCTCCAAGGCCGCCGCGGCGGCAACGGGCGGCCCGGACGGTTCCGGGCCCTCCCTGGAGCGCTCAGGGCTCAAGGAGTGGTCGATCGGCACCCTCACCCGGGTCTTCGAGACCCGCAGGGCCGGCCAGCCGGTGAAGGCGTACCCGGCGCTCGTCGACGAGGGCGACAGCGTGGCCGTACGCCTCTTCGACACGGAGGCCGAGCGGGACCCCGCGATGTGGCGGGGCACCCGGAAGCTGATCATGCTGAACATCCCGGTGAACCCGGCGAAGTTCGCCTCGGACCGGCTGACCAACCAGCAGAAGCTGGCCCTGTCGGCGAATCCGCACGGCTCGATCCAGGCGCTGTTCGAGGACTGCGCGGCCGCGGCGGCCGACAAGCTGATCGCGGACCACGGCGGCCCCGCCTGGGACGAGGAGTCCTTCCGGAAGCTGTACGAGAAGGTCCGCGCGGACCTCGTGGAGCTGACCGTGCGGACCGTGAGCCAGGTGCAGCAGGTCCTGGCCGCCTGGCAGGCCTGTGAGCGGCGTCTGAAGGCCACCGGCAGCCCCGCGCTGCTGCCCAACCTCAAGGACGTGCGCGACCAGCTCTCCTGGCTGATGCCGGCCGGTTTCGTGACCCGTACGGGCCTGAAGCGGCTGCCGGACCTGATGCGCTATCTGGTGGCGGTGGACCGGCGGCTCCAGCAGATGCCGACGGGCGTCCAGCGGGACACCACCCGCATGGAGAAGGTCCACGAGATGCTGGACGAGTACGCGTGGCTGCTCGAACAGCTCCCCAAGGGCCGGCCGGTGCCGACGGCGGTCACGGACATCCGCTGGATGATCGAGGAGCTGCGGGTCAGCTACTTCGCGCACGCCCTGGGGACGGCCCATCCGGTGTCCGACAAGCGGATCGTGAAGGCGATCGACGCGGCCGTTCCGTAGCCCGTTCGGCGGTCCCGCCGAGCGAGTTCGACCAGACCGCTGACCTGCTGTACAGTCTTCCTCGCAGCCACAGTTCAGCGGCTGCGAAGGCTCTGTGGAGCAGTTGGTTAGCTCGCCACCCTGTCAAGGTGGAGGTCGCGGGTTCAAGTCCCGTCAGAGTCGCAGACAGAGAAGGCCCGCACCGATCGGTGCGGGCCTTCTTGCGTTCCCGCCTCCGAGGGACCAAGGTCCCGGCAAGGGGTGACCAACGGCGCGTTGGTCGGCCTCCCGGGGGTGGAAGGCTGTTTCATGGCAAGAGTTTGACGATGTGACGGGTGTCACTCAATCCGTTTCCGGAAGTGCTTCACTTACACCTCCCCTACATGGCTGCGATTTAATATGTGCAATTGCACGGCGGGGACGGGGCCGGCGGCGGACATAAAAAGATCGCGCTGGACCCGGCGGAGTCCAGCGCGATCGACGACGGAGAACCTGTTGGGGCAGGTGATTCGTCAGCAGAGCTTGGGGTGGGCGGACCGGGTTGGGGGACCCGGCTGCTGCCCGGTGGTGCAGGTATTACGGGGTGTTGCGTAAGTCGCGAGCGCCTCAGGCCTCGCTGCGCTGCTGCGGAATGCCCGCCAGCAGAGCGCGAACCTCGGCCTCGCGGTACCGGCGGTGCCCACCCAGGGTGCGGATGGACGTGAGCTTGCCCGCCTTTGCCCAACGGGTCACCGTCTTCGGGTCCACGCGGAACATCGTGGCAACCTCGGCAGGGGTCAGCAGCGGCTCGGCATCAGGGGTGCGAGCGGTCATGAGCGGCCTCCTCGGGAGAACCGAACCATCTCGGTTCTTTCCTCTAAATTCTGCACCTTGGCCCGCGTTGCCCGAAATGGCAGAAGCGGGCCGAGTCGGTTATAGGACGAACGGCTTGTCCTCGGCACTACAACTACACCATCCGTCCAGCCACGTCGGCCAAACCGATGGAATTGCCCTCGCAGGTGTTCATCAGCGGCGGAAGTCGATGGACCATGCCATAACGGACAGTCACGCCACTGTGACGATCAGTCACAGAGCGATCAGGAGTCCTCAGACCCCCCATAGAGTGCAATGCTGAGCATTCCGCCCTTACTTGGGCGGAAGGAACCCTCCCCGGACTCCTTGTCCTATTTTGGCACGAGGGTGGGCGATGGGCGCAAGGGTGCGGTAAGTGCTATCCGTCACGCTTGAGCCAAAGGCCCGGATCGGGACCTACGTCCTGCCGCCCCCGCCCCAACGTCCCCACAGGTCCACACCAAAGACCCGAACAGACGTCCAGCGAGAAGATCATTTAAGCCATATGGGCCCGATCTGTCGAGTGATAACCGCGACGGCGGTCGGTTCCGGGGCGAAAGACCCGTCCCGGTCAGTTGGCGAACTGAAGATCGCGGACCGCCCGCCACCGCTCCGCCAGCCGCCCGTACGCCGCCTGCGCGGCCTCCTCGTCGCCGTCCCGCAGCGCCGCGACCCCCACCGCCATGTCCGCCGCCGAACGGTCGTCCGCCAGCGCCCGGTCCCCGAGCGCGTGCACCAGACCGCCGTAGTCCAGCTCCACCAGCGCCCGCGGATGGAACTCCTCCAGCCAGCGCCCCACCTCGACCAGACCCTCCGTCATGGGGCCCTCGTCGATCGCCTCCCGCAGCGCCTTCAGGGCCCGCGCGAGCCGCCGCCGCGCCTGCACCATCGGCGTCCGGTACCGCAGCACAGGCGGCCGGGCACCGCCCTTCCCGTCACCCTTCCCGTCGGCGCACCCCGGCTCGTACTCCCGCTCCTCGTCCGAGAAGAGCGCGAACCACCGCAGCGGCACCTGCCACACCGCCCCGCGGATCCACGGCCGCGCGTCCGGATTCCGCTCCCGCCACCGCTCGTGCTCCGCCGCCACCCGCGCCCGCTCCTCCGGCGCCAGCATCGCGTCCAGGACCGGCGCCGGCAGTGTCCCGCCCACCAGCTCCTCCAGGGCGAGCCGCCCGCGCAGCCGGGTCCGCCAGGGACAGACCAGGACCACGCCGTCCACCGTCGCCACGAACGCGTCGCCGCTCTCGCGGGCCGGCACCGGGACCGGCGGCACCCGCACCAAGTCCGCCAGCGAGCGCCGCAGTTCCTGCTGGGCGTCCGGGAGGTCCGTACGGCGGGCGTAGCGGGCCCAGTGGCTCCGCTCCGGCTCCGGGAACGCGGCCAGCGGCTCGTACACCCTCAGGTACGAGGCGTACGGGACGGGCGCCGACGAGGGGGCTACGGGGTCCGGCATGTCGCAAATCCTTCCACGCGGGTACTCCGTGAGGGGGTGATCCTCAGCACTGCGTCCCTGCTACGGCCAGGTAGGACTTACCCTCGTGCCGACCTGGTCCCACCCCCACCCGCAGGGGGGACCTTCCGCCGCATCAACTTGGGAGTCACCACCGTGACCGATGTGACCGGCGTTCCTGATGTACTGCACACCCTGTTCCACTCGGAGCAGGGCGGCCACGAACACGTCGTGCTGTGCCAGGACCGCGCCACCGGCCTCAAGGCCGTCATCGCCCTCCACAACACCGCCCTGGGCCCCGCCCTCGGCGGCACCCGCTTCTACCCGTACGCCACCGAGGCGGAGGCCGTCGCCGACGCGCTGAACCTCTCCCGCGGCATGTCGTACAAGAACGCCATGGCCGGGCTCGACCACGGCGGCGGCAAGGCCGTGATCATCGGCGACCCCGAGACGATCAAGACCGAGGAACTGCTGCTCGCCTACGGGCGCTTCGTGGCCTCCCTCGGCGGCCGCTACGTGACGGCCTGCGACGTCGGCACCTACGTCGCCGACATGGACGTCGTGGCCCGCACCAACCGGTGGACCACCGGCCGCTCCCCCGAGAACGGCGGCGCCGGCGACTCCTCCGTCCTCACCGCGTACGGCGTCTTCCAGGGCATGCGCGCCTCCGCGCAGTTCCTCTGGGGCGACCCGACCCTCCGCGGCCGCAAGGTCGGCGTGGCGGGCGTCGGCAAGGTCGGCCACTACCTGGTCGAGCACCTGATCTCCGACGGCGCCGAGGTCGTGATCACCGATGTCCGCGAGGAGTCGGTGCGCCGGATCACCGAGAAGTTCCCGCAGGTCTCCGTGGCCGCCGACACCGACGCGCTGATCCGCACCGAGGGCCTGGACGTCTACGCCCCCTGCGCGCTCGGCGGGGCGCTGAACGACGCCACCGTGCCCGTACTGACCGCGAGGATCGTCTGCGGCGCGGCCAACAACCAGCTCGCGCACCCCGGTGTCGAGAAGGACCTCTCGGAGCGCGGCATCCTCTACGCGCCCGACTACGTGGTCAACGCCGGTGGCGTGATCCAGGTGGCCGACGAGCTGCACGGCTTCGACTTCGACCGCTGCAAGACCAAGGCGACGAAGATCTTCGACACCACGCTTGAAATCTTCGCACGTGCGAAGTCGGATGGAATTCCGCCGGCCGCGGCGGCCGACCGGATCGCCGAGCAGCGGATGGCCGAGGCCCGCCGCGACTGACCCCCGCCAGGTGCGACCCGCCGACGGCGGAGGGCTCCCGGGGGGATTCGGGAGACTTCGCTCACGCCGATCGGCGGGTCGCCCCTCAAGAAGGGGTTAAAATCGCGATTGACCAGCGAGGACGGGGCACCTCGAAGGTTCTGTACCGAGGTATGTGATGCGCGCGGCGTACCGTAGACCGACGGAAACAGGTACCGTTGAAGCCCTACGGACCGGTCTCTCATTCGAGAGTCCGTTCCGGATCATGAACGCGTGTCAAGACTCTGGGGCCGTCGAGCCCCGTCACCGAGGGGGTCGAGCCATGGGGCGCGGCCGGGCAAAGGCCAAGCAGACGAAGGTCGCCCGCCAGCTGAAGTACAGCAGCGGCGGGACTGACCTGTCGCGTCTGGCCAATGAGCTGGGCGCATCGACCTCGAACCAGCCGCCGAATGGCGAGCCGTTCGAGGACGACGACGACGAGGAAGACGACCCGTACGCGCAGTACGCGGATCTCTACAACACGGACGACGAGGACGAGGACGACGAGTCCGGTCCGGCGTCCACTCAGCGTCGCGCTTGACCTTCTGAACATCGCAGCCCGGTCCGGGTAACCCGGACCGGGTTTTGCGCTGCCCGGGGGCAGTGGGCGCATCCCGCGGGCGATCGGCCGCGGAGACACGGAAGGGCACCCCTCGGCCTGCGAGGGGTGCCCTTCCGTGTACGTGCCGGGGCCGGCTACTTCGCGTAGTCGCCGACCAGCTCCGCGCCGCTCGCCTTGGAGCCGCGCTCGGTGATCTCGCCGGCCACCCAGGACTCGACGCCCCGGTCGGCCAGCGTGGTGAGCGCCGCGTCCACCGAGTCGGCGGGGACCACGGCCATCATGCCGACGCCCATGTTCAGGGTCTTCTCCAGCTCCAGGCGCTCGACCTGTCCGGCCTTGCCGACCAGGTCGAAGACGGCGCCCGGGGCCCAGGTCGAGCGGTCCACGGTGGCGTGCAGGCCGTCCGGGATCACCCGCGCCAGGTTGGCGGCCAGACCGCCGCCCGTGATGTGGCTGAAGGCGTGGACGTCGGTGGTCCGGGTCAGCGCCAGGCAGTCCAGCGAGTAGATCTTGGTGGGCTCCAGGAGCTCCTCGCCCAGGGTCCGGCCGAACTCCTCGACCTGCTGGTCCAGGGTCATCCCGGCGCGGTCGAAGACCACGTGGCGGACGAGCGAGTACCCGTTGGAGTGAAGACCGGAGGACGCCATGGCGATGACCGCGTCACCCGTACGGATGCGATCCGCGCCGAGCAGCCGGTCGTACTCCACGACACCCGTGCCGGCGCCCGCGACGTCGAAGTCGTCCGGGCCGAGGAGGCCCGGGTGCTCCGCCGTCTCGCCGCCGACCAGGGCGCAGCCGGCCAGGACGCAGCCCTCGGCGATGCCCTTGACGATGGCGGCGACCCGCTCGGGGTGCACCTTGCCGACGCAGATGTAGTCGGTCATGAAGAGCGGCTCGGCGCCGCAGACGACGATGTCGTCCATGACCATGGCGACCAGGTCGTGGCCGATCGTGTCGTACACGCCCATCTGGCGGGCGATGTCGACCTTCGTGCCGACGCCGTCGGTCGCCGAGGCGAGCAGCGGGCGCTCGTACCGCTTGAGGGCGGACGCGTCGAAGAGCCCGGCGAAGCCGCCGAGGCCGCCGAGCACCTCGGGACGCTGGGTCTTCTTGACCCACTCCTTCATGAGCTCGACGGCGCGGTCGCCCGCCTCGATGTCGACGCCCGCGCTCGCGTAGCTGGCACCAGTGGCCTGAGACATGTCAGAACTTTCGTGTCGTACTGCGGGGGCGCAGCGGGGTCTTACGGGCGGCGCAGGGCGTCCGCGGCCGCGGTGGCCGCCGGGCCTGCGGCCAGCTCGGTCTCCAGGAGCTGCTTACCGAGCAGCTCGGGGTCCGGAAGCTCCATCGGGTACTCGCCGTCGAAGCAGGCGCGGCACAGGTTGGGCTTCTGGATGGTGGTCGCCTCGATCATCCCGTCGAGCGAGATGTACGAGAGCGAGTCCGCGCCGAGCGACTTGCCGATCTCGTCGACCGTCATGCCGTTGGCGATCAGCTCCGCGCGGGTGGCGAAGTCGATGCCGAAGAAGCAGGGCCACTTCACCGGCGGCGACGAGATCCGGATGTGGACCTCGGCGGCTCCGGCCTCGCGGAGCATCCGGACCAGGGCGCGCTGGGTGTTGCCGCGGACGATCGAGTCGTCCACGACCACCAGCTTCTTCCCCTTGATGACTTCCTTCAGGGGGTTCAGCTTCAGTCGGATGCCCAGCTGGCGAATGGTCTGCGAGGGCTGGATGAAGGTCCGGCCGACGTAGGCGTTCTTGACCAGGCCGGCGCCGAACGGGATGCCCGAGGCCTCGGCGTAGCCGATGGCGGCCGGGGTGCCGGACTCCGGGGTCGCTATCACCAGGTCGGCCTCGACGGGCGCTTCCTTGGCCAGTTTGCGACCCATCTCCACGCGGGAGAGGTACACGTTGCGACCGGCGATGTCCGTGTCGGGACGGGCCAGGTAGACATACTCGAAGACACAGCCCTTGGGCTTCGCTTCTGCGAAGCGCGAGGTGCGGATGCCGTTCTCGTCGATGGCCACCAGCTCGCCCGGCTCGACCTCGCGGACGAAGGTCGCGCCGCAGATGTCGAGGGCGGCGGACTCCGAGGCGACGACCCAGCCGCGCTCCAGACGGCCGAGGACCAGCGGGCGGATGCCCTGCGGGTCACGGGCCGCGTAGAGCGTGTGCTCGTCCATGAAGACGAGGGAGAAGGCGCCCCGGACCTCGGGGAGGACCTTCGCGGCCGCCTGCTCGATGGTGAGCGGCTTGCCGTCCTCGTCCGCCTGGCCCGCGAGCAGCGCGGTGACCAGATCGGTGTCGTTGGTCGCGGCGACCTGAGTGGACCGGCCCTCCCGCTTGGGAAGTTCGGCGACCATCTCGGCCAGCTGCGCCGTGTTCACCAGGTTGCCGTTGTGGCCGAGCGCGATCGAGCCGTGGGCGGTCGCCCGGAACGTCGGCTGCGCGTTCTCCCACACGGAGGCACCCGTGGTCGAGTAGCGGGCGTGACCGACCGCGATATGACCTTGGAGGGAACCGAGAGAGGTCTCGTCGAAGACCTGGGACACGAGGCCCATGTCCTTGAAGACGAGGATCTGGGAGCCGTTGCTTACCGCGATTCCCGCGGATTCCTGACCCCGATGCTGGAGGGCGTAGAGCCCGAAGTACGTGAGCTTTGCGACCTCTTCACCCGGAGCCCAGACACCGAAGACGCCACAAGCGTCCTGGGGGCCTTTCTCGCCGGGGAGCAGATCGTGATTGAGTCGACCGTCACCACGTGGCACGGCTCCGAGTGTAGGCGAGATCGACCATCGGTCCGAATGCGCGAACGGGACGTGATAGGCCCTCCCCGGCACTCGTAGGATCCCACGAACTGATCTTTCGATCCTTGTCGGAGCCCACAAAGCAAGGGGCGTAAGGGTTACCAGTCGGTAGCAAAGATCAGGACCGTACCGAACGGACGCTCGTACGGTACGGGGCGAACGGTCGGGATGTGACGGAGTCCACGGTGCGGGACGGTCGTTGACACCTCCGGCGCCCCTCCGCCAGGCTTCCTGATCATGCAGCCCGTCAGCCACCCCGACCGCTCGGTCACCCTCGTGGCGCGCCGACACGTGGACCTGGTCCGTGTCGCGAGCGCGATCTGTCGCTGCGCCTGAGCCCCACCGGCTCCCCCTCTCGTTTCTCCCTTTCCTCCCCTCCGGGACCAGCGCGCCTCCGCGCCTGCTCCCGCGCGCCCGCACGCGCTCTCGCCACGCCTTCGCGCGCACTTCCCCTTGGAGACCCGTATGTCCTCGTCCCTGTCCCGCCGCGCCCTCGGCGGGGCGGCCGTCGCCTCGGCCGCCGCCGTCGCCCTCGGCGCCCAGGCCCCCGCCGCGCAGGCCGACCCGGTGCGGGCGGACCCCGCCGCGCGGGAGCGCCCGTTCCGCGCGGCGCCCGGCCGCCACCCCGAGCGCCCCAACATCCTCTTCATCCTCGGCGACGACCTCGGCTGGGCCGACCTCTCCTCGTACGGCTCCCCGCACATCCGCACCCCGCACCTGGACCGGCTCGCCCGCCAGGGCGTCCGCTTCACCGACGCGTACTCCGGCTCCGCGACCTGCTCCCCGACCCGCTTCAGCCTCTACACGGGCCGCTATCCCGGCCGCACCAAGGGCGGACTGGCCGAGCCCATCGCCGACAAGTCGGTCGGCCTCGACCCCACCCACCCCACGCTCGCCTCACTGCTGCGCGAGGCCGGCTACGCCACCGCGCTCATCGGCAAGTGGCACTGCGGCTACCTGCCCGACTACTCCCCCACCCGCTCCGGCTGGGACGAGTTCTTCGGCAACTTCGGCGGCGCCCTGGAGTACTACTCCAAGCTGGGCCTCGGCGGCGAGTACGACCTCTACGAGGGCGACGCCGCGTACAAGGACCTGCGCTACTACACCCGGATCCTGACCGAGCGGGCGAGCGACTACGTCTCCCGCGACCACGACCGGCCCTTCCTCCTGAACCTCAACTTCACCACCCCCCACTGGCCCTGGATAGCCGACGGCGACGAGGAGACCAGCGCCGAGATCGTCCGGCGGATCAAGGCCGGCGACCGCTCCGCCCTCTGGCACCAGGACGGCGGCTCGATCGAGAAGTACAAGGAGATGGTCGAGGACCTCGACCGCTCCGTCGGCCAGGTGCTCGCCGCCCTGCGCCGCTCCGGCCGCGAGCGCGACACCCTCGTCTTCTTCGGCAGCGACAACGGCGGCGAGCGCTTCTCGTACAACTGGCCGCTCGCCGGCAACAAGGGCTCCCTCCAGGAGGGCGGCATCCGCGTCCCGTCCCTGCTGCGCTGGCCCGCCGCCATCGACGGCGGCCAGGTCAGCGACCTGCCCGTGTACTCCCCCGACTGGACCGCGACCCTCCTGGAGATCGGCGGCGCCCGCCCCCACCCCGCGTACCCGCTGGACGGCACCAGCCTCGCCGGGCACCTCCTGCGCGGCCACGAGCCCGCCGAGCGCGACCTGTTCTGGCGGGTGCGCGGCGAGCGGGCGCTGCGCCGGGGCGACTGGAAGTACTACCGGGGCAAGAGCGGCCGCGACCAGCTCTTCCACCTCACCGAGGACGCCCGCGAGCAGGCCGACCGGGCGCCGTACGAGCGGGAACGGCTCGCCGAGCTGAAGGCCGCCTGGGAACGGACCAACGCGGGGCTGCTGCCGTACCCGGCCTGATCCCCGCCGATCCCCGCCGATCCCCGGCTCAGCCCGCCGTCGCCGTGAAGCCCTGGCCGTCCGCGTCCGTGACGGTCAGGGTGCGGTGGTCGAGGCGGTAGGAGAGGGGGCCGTCGAGGGCCTCGTACAGCTTCGTCTCCAGGTCCATCTGCGGGCCCGTGCAGATCATCCGGGTGGTCGCGATCGCGCCGAGCGTGATCCTGGCGCCGCTGATCCGCGCGGGCGCGGTGACCCGGTTGCAGCCGAGGCTGCCGGTGAGCCGCCCGTCCTTGCCGAAGGTCAGCTTCGCCTTGCCCTCGGAGCCGGCCGGCAGCGAGGCCGCGGTGGTCCCGGAGAGCAGCGCGTCCACCGTCCAGGTCGTGCCGAGGAACGGGGCGTCGGGCTCGGCGGTCAGCTCCACGCCCCGGCGCCCGTCGGGCGAGGTCAGCGTGAGCGCCTTCCCCTTCAGTACGCCCTTGAGCTCGCCGCTGAACGCCTTGAACAGGGCGGTCTCGAAGCGCCGCAGGTCGGCGGGGCAGCCGATCTCGGTGACCTCGTCCGGGGAGACGGTGAGGGTGTCCCCGCGGACGGCCACTCCCGCGCCGAAGTGGTTGCAGCCGGTGTTCCCCCGGGCGCGCCCGTCCTTCGCGATCTCCACCCGCGCCCCGGGCGGGGCCGCCGACCGGGCGCCGTCCACCGTGACCGCGCCGATCGTCCACTGGGTGCCCTCGACGGGCAGCCCCGGACCGACGGCACCGGCTCCGGGACCCGCGCCCTGCTGCGTACCGCAGGCGGCGAGGAAGAGCAGCGGGACCAGGGCGGCGAGGGTGCGCGGCGTCTTCATGCCGGTGGGACGGGCCGACTCCCCGTACGGTTCCGGGGGCGGCGCCCGGTCAGCCCATCAGCGGCAGCAGCCCCGCCAGATCGGCCCGCTCCCCGCTCGCGCTCACCCGCGCCGCGTCCAGCTCGGCCGCCCAGCCGGCCCGCCCGGTCGCGAGCCGGATCCAGGTCAGCGGGTCCGTCTCGACCACGTTCGGCGGGGTGCCCCGGGTGTGCCGCGGCCCCTCGACGCACTGCACCACGGCGTACGGCGGGACGCGCACCTCCACCGCCCCGCCCGGGGCCCGCGCCGCGAGGGTGTCCGCGAGCAGCCGGGTGCAGGCGGCGAGCGCCTGCCGGTCGTACGGGACGGCGACGCCGGTCGCGGCGCTCAGGTCGTCGGTGTGGACGACCAGTTCGACGGTCCGGGTGACGAGGAAGTCGGCCAGCGTCATCGCGCCGAAGCTCACCGGGAGCAGCCGGGTGTCCGGGGCCGCCGCCACCGCCTTCTCGTACGCCTCCCCGGTCCGCTCGTACAGTCCGGCGAGGTCGGCGGTGGCGATGCCCCGGGTGCGCTCGTCGATCCGCCCGGCGGCCGAGGCGGTCGCGGACGGCCAGTCCAGGAGCGGGAGTTCGCGCTCCGCTGGCTCGGGCGCGGCGAGCAGTTCGGGCACCGAGCCGACCATCCACGCGATGTGCCCGGCCAGCTCCCGTACCGTCCACGCCCCCAGCCGCGTCGGCCCGTCGAGCGCCTCCGGCGGCAGCGCGAGCACCGCGTCCCGTACGTGCCCGAACTGGGCGAGGACGGCGGCGCGGGTCTTGGCGGAGTCGTAGCTGCGGGTGCGCTTCTTGGCAGGTGGCATGGGCAGAGGCTAGCCGCGAGACTGGGAGGAAGGGACCGACCGCAGCGAAAGCAGGCGAGGGGACCATGACCCATCACGAACACCCCGATGCCGCCCTGATCCGCCGGGGTTACGAAGCGTTCAGCTCGGGTGACATGGAGACGCTGGCCACCATGATGACCAGCGACTGCACCCACCACGTCCCCGGCGAGAGCCAGATCTCGGGGCACTACAAGGGCCGGGACAACGTCATCGGCGGCTACTACGCGAAGCTGGCCGAACTCACCGGCGGCACCTTCCGCGTCGAGGTGAAGGGCCTCTTCGTGGACGGGCGCGGCCATGTCATCTCGGCGCACCGCTTCCACGCCGACCGCGGCGACCGAGGCATCGAGATGGACGGCGGCCTGTTCTTCACGCTGGTCGGCGACAAGATCTCCGACATCGACGAGTGCGTCGCCGACGTCGTGGAGGCGGACGCCTTCTGGGGCACCGGCTGACAGCACGGAGCCCCCGCCCGGGTGGGGCGGGGGCTCCGTTCCGTACGGATACGGGGGCGGGTCAGGCCAGCAGGCCCGGGATCGTCGCCTCGTGGGCCGCGCGCAGCTCCTCCAGGGAGAGGCTGAACTCGCCCTGCACCTCGACCGCGTCGCCGTCGACCACACCGATCCGGGCGGCCGGCAGACCCCGCGCACCGCACATGTCGGTGAAGCGGAGCTCCTCGCTGCGCGGGACGGACACGACCGCGCGGCCGGCCGACTCGCTGAAGAGGAAGGTGAACGCGTCCAGGCCCTCGGGCACGACCAGGCGGGCGCCATTGCCGCCGCGCAGGCAGGACTCGACGACCGACTGGACCAGACCGCCGTCGGACAGGTCGTGGGCCGCGTCGATCATGCCGTCGCGGGAGGCCGAGATCAGGATCTCGCCGAGCAGCTTCTCCCGGTCGAGGTCCACGGCCGGCGGCAGACCGCCGAGGTGCTGGTGGATCACCTCGGACCAGGCCGAACCGCCGAACTCCTCCTTGGTGTCGCCCAGCAGGTAGAGGAGCTGGCCCTCTTCCGCGAAGGCGATCGGGGTGCGGCGGTTGACGTCGTCGATCACACCGAGGACGGCCACGACGGGCGTCGGGTGGATCGCGACCTCACCGGTCTGGTTGTACAGCGACACGTTGCCGCCGGTGACCGGGGTGCCCAGCTGGAGGCAGCCGTCCGCGAGACCACGGGTGGCCTCGGCGAACTGCCACATCACGGCCGGGTCCTCGGGCGAACCGAAGTTCAGGCAGTCCGAGATCGCCAGCGGCTTCGCACCGGAGGCGGCGACGTTGCGGTACGCCTCCGCCAGCGCGAGCTGCGCGCCCGTGTACGGGTCCAGCTTGGCGTACCGGCCGTTGCCGTCGGTCGCCATGGCCACGCCGAGGTTGGTCTCCTCGTCGATCCGGACCATGCCCGCGTCCTCGGGCTGCGCCAGGACCGTGTTGCCCTGCACGAACCGGTCGTACTGGTCCGTGATCCAGGACTTCGAGGCCTGGTTCGGGGAGGACACCAGCTTGAGGACCTGGTCCTTCAGCTCGGCGCCGCCCTGCGGCCGGGGCAGCTTGCCGGCGTCGTCGGCCTGGAGCGCGTCCTGCCACTCCGGGCGCGCGAACGGCCGGTGGTAGACCGGGCCCTCGTGCGCGACGGTGCGCGGCGGGACGTCGACGATCTGCTCGCCGTGCCAGAAGATCTCCAGGCGCTCGCCCTCGGTCACCTCACCGATGACGACCGCGATGACGTCCCACTTCTCGCAGATCTCCAGGAAGCGGTCGACGTGCTCGGGCTCGACGATCGCGCACATGCGCTCCTGCGACTCGCTCATGAGGATCTCCTCGGGCGAGAGCGTCGCGTCGCGCAGGTGGACCCGGTCGAGCTCCACGCGCATGCCGCCGGAACCGGCGGAGGCCAGCTCGGAGGTGGCGCAGGACAGACCGGCGCCGCCGAGGTCCTGGATGCCCGCGACCAGCTTCTCCTGGAAGATCTCCAGGGTGCACTCGATGAGCAGCTTCTCCTGGAACGGGTCGCCGACCTGGACCGCGGGGCGCTTCGTCGGCTTGCTGTCGTCGAAGGTCTCCGAGGCCAGCACGGAGACGCCGCCGATGCCGTCGCCACCGGTGCGGGCACCGTAGAGGATCACCTTGTTGCCGGGGCCGGAGGCCTTGGCCAGGTGGATGTCCTCGTGCTTCATCACGCCGATGCAGCCGGCGTTGACCAGCGGGTTGCCCTGGTAGCACTCGTCGAAGACGACCTCGCCGCCGATGTTCGGCAGGCCCAGGCAGTTGCCGTAGCCGCCGATGCCGGCGACCACGCCGGGCAGCACGCGCCGGGTGTCGGGGTGGTCCGCGGCGCCGAAGCGCAGCGGGTCGACAACGGCGACGGGGCGGGCGCCCATGGCGAGGATGTCGCGGACGATGCCGCCGACGCCGGTGGCCGCGCCCTGGTAGGGCTCGATGTAGCTGGGGTGGTTGTGCGACTCGACCTTGAAGGTGACCGCGTACCCCTGGCCGACGTCGACGACGCCCGCGTTCTCACCGATGCCGACGAGCATGGCGTCGTTCTCGGGGACCTTCTCGCCGAACTGCTTCAGGTGGACCTTGCTGCTCTTGTACGAGCAGTGCTCGGACCACATGACGGAGTACATGGCGAGCTCGGCGCCGGTGGGACGGCGGCCGAGGATCTCGCGGATCCGGTCGTACTCGTCCTCCTTGAGGCCGAGTTCCTTCCAGGGCTGCTCGACGTCGGGCGTCTCGGTCGCGTGCTTGACCGTGTCCAGAGTCATCAGGCGTTGACCAGCTTCTTGAGGATCGAGGTGAAGAAACCGAGACCGTCGGTCTTGCCGGTACCGATCAGCGGCTCGACGGCGTGCTCCGGGTGCGGCATGAGGCCGACCACGTTGCCCGCGGCGTTGGTGATGCCGGCGATGTCGCGCAGCGAGCCGTTGGGGTTCACGTCCAGGTAGCGGAACGCGACCCGGCCCTCGGCCTCCAGCTCGTCGAGCGTGCGCTCGTCGGCGACGTACCGGCCGTCCATGTTCTTGAGCGGGACCTCGATCTCCTGGCCCTCGGTGTAGTCCGAGGTCCAAGCGGTCTCCGCGTTCTCCACCCGCAGCTTCTGGTCGCGGCAGATGAAGTGGAGGTGGTTGTTGCGCAGCATGGCGCCCGGCAGCAGATGGGCCTCGGTGAGGATCTGGAAGCCGTTGCAGATGCCGAGGACGGGCATGCCCGCCTTCGCCTGCTCGATGATCGACTCCATCACCGGCGAGAAGCGGGAGATGGCGCCGGCCCGCAGGTAGTCCCCGTAGGAGAAGCCGCCGGCCAGGACCACGGCGTCGACCTGCTTGAGGTCCTTGTCGCGGTGCCACAGCGAGACGGGCTCGGCGCCCGCCAGGCGGGCCGCGCGCAGCGCGTCCTGGTCGTCGAGCGTTCCGGGGAACGTGACGACGCCGATGCGTGCGGTCACGACTCCACCTTCACGGTGAAGTCCTCGATCACGGTGTTGGCAAGGAACGTTTCGGCCATCTCATGGATGCGGGCGAGGGCGGCCTCGTCGACCGGTCCCTCCACCTCCAGCTCGAAGCGCTTTCCCTGGCGGACGTCGGCGATGCCCTCGAATCCAAGGCGGGGCAGTGCACGCTGCACCGCCTGTCCCTGGGGGTCGAGGATCTCCGGCTTGAGCATGACGTCGACTACGACGCGTGCCACTGGCACTCCCGGTGGTGTGTTGCGTGGGCGGTTCCCTCAGCGTACCTGCCTCCAAATTCTACGCGGGTAGAAGTCTGAAGGATCCTACAAAGGGCCCCAGCACGACCCCCCGATGAATTCAAGTGGAATATCGTCCGCCGACCGGGACACGCGGAAACAATTGAGTGGGCTTCACAATGCGCCACCTGCCACTGTACAAAGGGAATGCAGAGACAAGCGCGTTATTGCCCCCCGATTGCCCCCGGGGAGCCGTCTGATCGGCGTCGCAGCATGTCAGAGCGGCGTGGACGTCGAGATGACAGGGCGATCCACAGGAAAGGACCGATATCCGTGGCGCAGCGAGTGGTGGTCACCCTCTCCGACGACATCGACGGTGGAGAAGCGGCGGAAACGGTCGCGTTCGGCCTGGACGGGAAGACGTACGAGATCGACCTGAATCCCGCCAATGCAAAGAAACTGCGCAAGGCGCTCGCGCCCTACCTCGCCGCGGGCCGCAAGCTGAGCGGCCGGCCCGGCGGCGCCGCGAAGGCGGTGCCCGCGGGTGGCTACAAGCACACGGCGCTCGCCCCCGACCCGGCCGCGGTCCGCGCCTGGGCGCAGTCCAACAAGATGGACGTGCCCGCCCGGGGCCGCATCCCGAAGCGGGTCTACGAGGCCTTCCGCGCCGCGAGCTGACCCCGCGTCCGACCCGGCTCCGACCCCGGATTTGCATCCCACCCCCCATGATCCGCTAGAGTCTGGAACACGCCGAGGGGCGAGGCCGCAAGGCCCCGAACCTCAAGCAGCGTGCGGGTGTAGTTCAGTAGCAGAACAGCCCCCTTCCAGGGGGAAGGCGCAGTGTGCAATCCCTGTCACCCGCTCTGCATCGCGTTACCGAGCACTCCGGTGCATCAGGTAGAGTGGTGCTCGCGCCGCCCGGTGGAAGCCGAGCGGAGGCAATGCGGACGTGGCTCAGTTGGTAGAGCATCACCTTGCCAAGGTGAGGGTCGCGAGTTCGAATCTCGTCGTCCGCTCAGGGAACGAAGGCCCCGGTTCATCGAACCGGGGCCTTCGTCGTGCTCCCGGCACGGCTGTGGCGCCCACCACAACAGCGGGCCCCGAAAAGCGGGTCATCGGCACCCGGGACATTGGGTATAGTTAGCAGCGCGCCAAGGCGCATGCGGACGTGGCTCAGTTGGTAGAGCATCACCTTGCCAAGGTGAGGGTCGCGAGTTCGAATCTCGTCGTCCGCTCCATGAAGAAGCCCCCGGTCGAATCGACCGGGGGCTTTCTCGTTCCCTAGGACCAGGACTTCCCGGTCAGCAGCTCGAACGCCTCGATGTACCTGCCGCGGGTCTTCTCCACGACCTCCGGCGCCAGGGCCGGCGGCGGCTGCTCGCTCTTGCGGTCCCAGCCGGAGGCCGGCGAGATCAGCCAGTTCCGCACGATCTGCTTGTCGTACGAGGGCTGGGCGCGGCCCGGCTCCCACTCGGCGGCCGGCCAGAAGCGGGAGGAGTCCGGGGTGAGCACCTCGTCGGCGAGGACCAGGCGCTCGCCCTCCGGGGTGCTCTCGAAGCCGAACTCGAACTTGGTGTCCGCCAGGATGATCCCGCGCTCGCGCGCGATGTCCCGGGCCCGGGAGTAGACGTCGAGGGTCGTACGGCGCAGCAGCGCGGCGGTCTCGGCACCGACCTGGCGCGCGACCTCCTCGTACGACACGTTCTCGTCGTGGTCGCCGACGGCGGCCTTCGTGGCCGGCGTGAAGATCGGGGCGGGCAGCTCCGAGCCGTCGACCAGGCCCTCGGGCAGCGCGAGACCGCAGACCGTGCGGGACTCGTCGTACTCCAGCAGGCCGGAACCGGTCAGGTAGCCGCGGGCCACGCACTCGACCGGGACCATGTCCAGGGACTTGCAGATCAGGGTGCGGCCCGCCCAGTCGGCGGGGGCGCCGGCCGGGATCTCGTCCGACAGGATGTGGTTCGGGACCAGGTCGGCGAGCTGGTCGAACCACCAGATCGACAGCTGGGTCAGCACCCGGCCCTTGTCGGGGATCTCGGTCGGCAGCACCCAGTCGAACGCCGACATGCGGTCGCTCGCCACCATCACGAGCTCGCCCGCCTCGTTGCGGTACAGGTCGCGGACCTTGCCCGTGTGGAGATGGGTCAGGCCCGGGACCTGGACAGGCTCGGGCTTTTCTACGAATCCGGACACGGTTCCTCCGCGTAGGTTGATCCAGGAGCGTGTCCGATTCTCTCGCACATCCGGGCGGATCCCGCCGCCAGGCCCTGTGACCCCCCGCTCAGTCCCTCTTGCAGATGCGGTCGAGGAGATTCGCCGTGGCGCGCTGGACCCGGGTGTCCACATGGCCCGGCCGGTCCAGCGCCGGCGACCAGGCGAAGGTGCCGGCGGCGAAGACCCAGGCGCCCGACGGGGCCCGGTACAGGCTCGTCTCCTGGTGCCGCAGCGCCCCCTCGCTGTCCCGGTAGGGCGAGTGGGCGAGCAGGATGCGGCCCTGATGCTCGGGGAGCGCGGTGCGCGGGAAGTAGCGGTCCGCCTCGCCCGCGACCAGGCCCGGGAGCTCGTCGCCCTCGCCCGCGCCGGTGGCCTCCCAGAGCCAGTGGTCCGCGTTCCGTACGACCAGCGGCTGCGGTTCGGGCACCCGGCCCGCGTACTGGATGCCGAGCAGCTGCTGCTCCGGCCGGTCCACCTCGCGCCACAGCGCCGGGCGGCCGGGGCCACGGCGCTTGCGGCAGGTGAGCAGCCGGTCCGGGGCGCCCGACGGCGACGGGCCCAGCTCCACCTGCCAGTACATGGTGTTGGCGGAGAGGAAGACGAGCGAGGTGCCCTGCTCACGGGCGAGTTCGGCGGTCCGGCGCATGGGCGCCGACCAGTACTCGTCGTGGCCCGGGAAGACCAGGCCCCGGTAGCGGCTCGGGTCCACCCGGCCCGCGTGCAGATCGCGGGTCTCGGCGTACGCGAGGTCGTAGCCGTAGCGCTCGGCCCAGCGGATGAAGTCGTAGGCGTGGCCCACGTGCAGCGGCAGGCCCGCGCCCGCGTACGGGCGGTCGAAGGAGACGGTGACCGCCGCCTCCTCCTCGCCGAGCAGCCGGCCCTCCGCGTCCCAGGCGTGGTAGAGGCTGGCGCCGGTCCGGCCGTCCTCCGGATAGAGGTTGTACGCCTGCCAGGTCACGTCCGGCAGGACGAGCAGCAGGTCCGCCGGGTGGCTGTCGCGGACCGTGAACGGGATGTGGGAGCGGTAGCCGCCGACGGTGGTGAGGACGGCGACATAGGCGCCGATCGACCAGTACGACGGGATCTGGAGCCGCCAGGACTGCCACCAGTGGTGGCAGGAGACGGTCCGGTCGGCGGTCAGCGGGGCCGGCTGGACGATCCCGGAGAGCCGGGGACTGGTGGTGATCTTGGCGGCTCCGTCGCCGCCGTAGTGCCCGATCCGGTAGATGTCGACCGAGAACTGCTGCGGCGGGTCCACCGTGATGTGGAAATCGATCGCCTCGCCGGGAGCGACGCCCCCGCTGGAGGCGAAGCCCTTGATCTGGCCGTGCACGTCGTCGGCCATCCGCGGACCGCCGACGCCACCGCGGGCCAGCGTCTCGTCCGCGTACCAGGGCACCATCTGACCGGTGTCGTCGAAGTAGTTGTCCGAACCGCGCAGCCAGGGCAGCGGGCCCTGGCCGAACGGATCGGACACGGCATGGGCCAGCGCGCCCGATTCCCACCGCCTGATCTGCTCCGCCCCCATGCTGCGCCCCTCCCTCGACTCCCCCGGCCGACTGGTCAGTGCCTTTGGATACTGCCTTTGGATACTGCCCCTGGATACGGCCACGGGGGACGGCTTCCGGACACTGCCTCTGTCAGTGCCGGTCTCCAGCACATCACATAACGCACGCAGTCCGTCACCGTTCGTCGTGAATTGACGAGAGTGGAAGCAGCCAGTCCGGTGTGGTCCGGTGCGGGTGCGCGCTGCTCAGAGCAGGCGGACGGGCTTCTCCGGGCGCACCCCGGTCCTGGCCAGCCAGGCACGCAGGGGCTCCGGGTCGCCGTCCTCGACGAGGGCGAGGACCACGCCGTTCAGATCGGTGCTCCGCTCCCCGGCGACGAGCAGCGCGGGCCCGTCGAGCCAGTCGAGCCCCGGGGCCGCCTCGGCCGTGTCCACGGCGGCGCAGCAGACCATGGCCGCCACGTGGTCGGCGAGCAGGTCCCGCCCGGTCCGGGGCGGCTGGAGCGGGAACAGCGGCAGCTCCCCGTCGAGCCCCTCGACGGCGGGCACGACCGGCCGCATCCCCTCCTCCCGCGCCGCCTGCGCGGTGAGCGCGGCGGCCAGGGCGTCGGCGGCGGGGTTGGGGGTGGGGGGGTGACCGAGGTCCGGGTCGAGGTCCGGGTCGAGGTCCTGGTCGGGGTCCTGGTCGGGGTCGAGGGCGAGGTCGTGCTCGGGGTCGAGGGTGAGGTCGTGCTTGGGGGCGAGGTCGGAGCCGACGTCAAGGTCGGAGCCGGGCTCGGGGTCGGTGGCCGGGGTCTGGCCGGGCGCCGGGGTCTGGGCCGTCGGCGGGGTCTGGCCGGGCGCCGGGGCCTGGCCGGGCGCCGAGGTCTGGGCCCTCGGCGGGTCGGGCGTGGTCGTGGGCGTGGGCGCCGTCGTGTCCTCCGGGTCCGGTGCGGCCTCGGCGGCCGTGGTCCCGGTGGTCCCCGTGTCGGGCCGGGGCGTCGTGAGGCGGGCCATGACGCGGGACAGGGTCGGGGCGTCGGAGGCCTCGGGGGGCGCGGAGCCCTCGGGGCCGGGGGCCGGGCCGGGCGGGCCCAGGCGGTCGAGGACCTGGTGGAGGCGGGCCGCGTCGGCGCGCCAGGTGCGGTCGACGACCTCCTCCGGATACTGGCTCCACTCGACCGGCGCCCAGTCCGGGCCGGGCTCGGCGGGGCCGCCGTGGAAGAGACGGGCGGCGAGCAGCGAGGTGGCCGCGTCGACCGTGCCCGGCTCCTCCAGGAGGTCGCAGGCGGGGCGCTCGCCGAGCCGGGAGGTGAACCCCTCGGCGAGGCGGTCGCGGCGGGAGAGCTCGGTGAGCGCGGAGACCACGCCCGCGTCCAGGCGCGCGGGCCAGCGGCCCATCCGCCAGGCGGGCAGGGCGACCCGGGTCAGCAGCCGGTCCCAGCCCGCGTAGGCGAGGCCGACCTGCTCCTGGGCGACGATCCGTACCCCGTAGTCCACGGCCTGCGCCCGCTCGGAGCCGGCCGCGGCCACGCCCCGCTCCATCTCGGCGGCGTGCGTCCGGCAGCCCACGAGCATGATCCGGGCCAGCCGGCCGACGCCGAGCGCGCCCAGCCTGCGGACCGGGTCGAGGCCGGGGCGCCGGGGCACGGCCACCGCCGCGTCCAGGCCCCGTACGAAACGGCGGGCCGCGGCTATGTCGGGGTGGGCGGCCGGACCCGTACCGGCGACGACGGGGGCGAGGACCGCGCGGAGCTCACCGACGCGCATCCACCACAGGAAGGGCGAGCCGATCACGAGGACCGGCGCGTCCCCGCCGCGGTGCCGGCCGTGCGCCGGGTGCGAGCGGTCCTCCAGCCAGCTGTCGCAGTCCGGGGTCAGGGCTATCGCGGAGGGCGCGGGGACCCCGAGGCGGTCGGCGAGGTCGCGGACCATCCGGTAGAGGTCGGGGGCGGAGGTCTCGGCGAGCTCCACCGTGGGCGTCAGGGCGGGGCGGGCCCGCGCGACGACCAGGGCGACGGCGGCCGCGGCGAGGAGCACGCCCACGGCGACGACAGTGACCACCCAGCGGGCGGTGTCCCAGGCGGGGCCCGTGAAGTGGCCGGTGACGCCGCCCGCGTAGAGGACGACGGCGACAGCGGCGGGAAGCACCGCGGCGCCCAGCGCCCTGCCGCGGACGCGCAGCACGGCCAGGGCCCGGGCCCGCGCGGCACGCGCGCCGAGCTCGTCGCCGATCACCGAACCGGTACCGGACACGCCGTACATCACCCCCTCCTGCCCTTGTCGGGACTACCCGTGGCGGTGTTGCTCACTCCCCCACTGTGGCATCCGCCACCGACATCGCAATGCCGGTGGGCCAAGTGCCGGAACACTCTCCGAACGCCTTCGCCGCACCCTAGTTGGGGCTTCGGCGGGCGTCATCCAGACAGGCGATCCGTCACTCGATGGAATGGCTTTGGCTAAAGGTGATGACGAAAGCGCGGCCGTGCTGTTGACTGCACGGCCGCGCTTTTGTGTCGCTTGATCCGGATCGTTTCCGGTCTATGACGGTTCGATCGGGTTCGCTCAGGCCCCGGCGGCCTTGAGCGCGATGTCCGTACGGTGCTGGGAACCGTCAAGGCGGATACGGCCGACTGCCGCGTAGGCGCGCTCGCGGGCCTGCGCCAGGTCCGTACCGGTGGCGGTCACCGAGAGCACGCGCCCGCCCGCGCTGACGACGGCGTCGCCGTCCCGCTTGGTGCCGGCGTGCAGCACGTACGCCTCGGGGGCGTCCGTGGCGGCGACCTCGGCCAGACCCTCGATCGGGTCGCCGGTGCGCGGGGTGTCCGGGTAGTTGTGCGAGGCCACGACCACGGTCACGGCGGCGTCGTCGCGCCAGGTGAGCGGCGTCTGGTCGTCCAGGGTGCCGTTGGCGGCGTTCAGGAGGACGCCCGCCAGCGGGGTGCGGAGGCGGGCCAGCACGACCTGGGTCTCCGGGTCACCGAAGCGCGCGTTGAACTCGATCACCCGCACACCGCGGCTGGTGATCGCCAGACCCGCGTACAGCAGACCGGAGAACGGGGTGCCGCGGCGGCGCAGCTCGTCGACGGTCGGCTGGAGCACCGTCGCCATGACCTCGTCGACCAGCTTCGGGTCGGCCCACGGCAGCGGCGAGTAGGCGCCCATGCCGCCGGTGTTCGGGCCCTCGTCGCCGTCGAGCGCGCGCTTGAAGTCCTGCGCGGGCTGGAGCGGGAGGACGGTGGTGCCGTCGGTGATGGCGAAGAGGGAGACCTCGGGGCCGTCCAGGAACTCCTCGATCACCACGCGGTCGCAGGCGAGCGCGTGCTCCCGGGCCTTCGCCAGGTCCTCGGTGACCACGACGCCCTTGCCGGCGGCGAGGCCGTCGTCCTTCACGACGTACGGAGCGCCGAAGGCGTCCAGCGCCTCGTCGATCTCCTCGGGGGTGGTGCAGACGTAGCTGCGGGCGGTCGGGACACCGGCACCGGCCATGACGTCCTTGGCGAACGCCTTGGAGCCCTCCAGCTCCGCGGCCTCCCGGGACGGGCCGAAGGCCGGGATGCCGGCGGCGCGGACGGCGTCGGCGACACCCGCGACGAGCGGGGCCTCCGGGCCGACGACGACCAGCTCGGCGCCGAGCTCGGTGGCCAGACGGGCGACGGCGGCGCCGTCGAGCTGGTCGACGGCGTGCAGCTCGGCGACCTCCGCGATTCCGGCGTTGCCGGGCGCGCAGTACAGAGCGGTGACGTCGGGATCGAGGGAGAGGGAGCGGCACAGGGCGTGTTCGCGGGCGCCGCCGCCGATGACGAGGACCTTCACGCCAGCCAGGGTAGCCCGCGGGGCGGGATGCCCCTTGTGCGGGCCACCGAGCGAGACGCCGCTACTCGTTCGTGTATTCCTCCAGGACCGTCGCGCCGAGCTCGCGCACGATCAGGTCGTGGCCGGAGAGCGCGGAGTCCACGAGGTCCGGGTCGTCCTCCTCCGGGACGTCGTCCTCGGGCGCGACGGGCGGCGGGGCCTGCGGCGTGTGGACGGGGGCCGGGGCCTGCTGGACGGGCGGCGGAGCCTGTACGGGCGCGGGGGCCTGGACCGGGGCCTGCTGCACGGGCGGCGCGGCCGGTGCGGGGGCGGGCGCGGGCGGGCGGCCGCCGAAGCCGCCGGCGGGGGCGCCCCCGCCGGAGAAGCCGCCGCCACCGAAGCCGCCGGCGGCGGGCGGCGCGGCGGCACCGCCCGAGGGGTCGATGATCGCCTCGACGCGCCAGTTCACGTTGAACTGCTCGGCGAGAGCGGCCTTCAGGACGTCCTCGCTGCCGCTGCTCGCGAAGTTGTCGCGGGCGCCCGCGTTGAGGAAACCGAGCTGGAGGGTGGTGCCGTCGAAGCCGGCGACCTGGGCGTTCTGCGAGAGCAGGATCCAGGTGAAGCGGCGGCGGCCCTTGACCGCCTCCAGGATCTGCGGCCACATGTTCCGCACCTGGGCGGCGCCGGCGGCCATGCTCCCGCCGGCCGCCGGGGCGGCGGGCTGGGCGGCGGCCTGCGGGGCGAGGGCCTGCGCCTGCGGGGCGGGGGCGGCCGCGGGCACGGCGGCTCCCGGCCAGGCGCCGGGCGCACCGCCACCGGGCTTGGCGGCCCCGGGCCACGCACCGGGCCGCGGCGCCTCGGCGGCCTCGGGCTGGGGCGCGGGGGGCTGCTGGTACGCGACGGGCTCGGGCTGGACGGGCGCGGGAGCGGGGGCGGGCGGCATGGGCGGCGCGGCCTGCGGCACGGGGGCGGCGGGCGGCGGGACATGGGCCTCGGCGGTCGGCACGTACCCCATCTGGGGCGCCGGGGAGCTCGTCGTGAACACGGGCGCGGGCACGGGCGCGGCGGCGGCGCCGCGCTCCAGCCGGTCGAGGCGCGCCTGCAGGGAGCGCTCATCGTCGAAGGCGGCGGGCAGCAGCACGCGCGCGCAGATCAGCTCCAGCTGGAGCCGCGGCGAGGTCGCGCCGCGCATCTCGGTCAGACCGGCGTTGACGAGGTCGGCGGCCCGGCTGAGCTCGGCCGAGCCGAAGACGGAGGCCTGGGCCTGCATGCGCTCGATGACGTCCACCGGGGCGTCGACGAGCCCCTTCTCGGCGGCGTCGGGGACGGCCGCGAGGATCACGAGGTCGCGCAGCCGCTCCAGGAGGTCGGCGACGAAGCGCCGGGGGTCGTTGCCGCCCTCGATGACACGGTCGACGACCTCGAAGGCGGCGGCGCCGTCCCCGGCGGCGAAGGCGTCCACCACCGAGTCGAGCAGGGACCCGTCGGTGTAGCCGAGCAGGGACGTCGCCATGGCGTACGTCACACCCGCGTCGGTCGCGCCGGCGAGGAGCTGGTCCATCACGGACATCGAGTCACGCACCGAACCGGCACCGGCCCGCACGACGAGCGGCAGCACGCCGTCCTCGACGGGGATGCCCTCGCGGCCGCAGACCTCGCCCAGATACTCGCGCAGGGTGCCGGGCGGGACGAGCCGGAAGGGGTAGTGGTGCGTACGCGACCGGATCGTCCCGATGACCTTCTCGGGCTCGGTCGTGGCGAAGATGAACTTCAGGTGCTCAGGCGGCTCCTCGACCACCTTCAGCAGGGCGTTGAAGCCCGCCGAGGTGACCATGTGCGCCTCGTCGATGATGTAGATCTTGTACCGGCTGGAGGCGGGCCCGAAAAAGGCCTTCTCCCGCAGGTCACGGGCGTCGTCCACACCACCGTGCGACGCCGCGTCGATCTCGATGACGTCGATGGAGCCCGGCCCGTTGCGCGCGAGGTCCTGGCAGGACTGGCACTCCCCGCACGGGGTGGGGGTGGGACCCTTCTCACAGTTCAGACAGCGCGCCAGGATCCGGGCGCTGGTCGTCTTGCCGCATCCACGGGGACCGCTGAACAGGTACGCGTGATTGACCCGGTTGTTCCGCAGCGCCTGCTGCAGCGGGTCGGTGACATGCTCCTGCCCGATGACCTCGGCGAAGGACTCGGGGCGGTAGCGGCGGTACAGCGCGAGAGACGACACGTATACGAGGTTATAGGCGCCCACCGACAACCCGGGAAACGACGACCCGCCCCGGGAACGCAAGCGCCCCCCACGCACCCGCCAGAGCCGACCTACCCTTGCTGCCTTCCGGCCCTGGGGGAGTTCAGTCAGATAGCGCCACGTGAGGGGCTCCGCCCAGAGTACCCGATCCGAACCCCTCCCCGACCACCCCCGTCGACCTGCACCCTTCACCGCCCCCCCACCCGGAATCGTGTGCGCGAGCACCCCCTCCGGTCATGTAATGTTCTCCCCGGAGGATTCGCCTAGTGGCCTAGGGCGCACGCTTGGAAAGCGTGTTGGGGGCAACCCCTCACGAGTTCGAATCTCGTATCCTCCGCCAGTGCCTCACCGGGCACGATGTCGAAGGGCCCCACCGTTCACGGTGGGGCCCTTCGACGTTCGTCGGACCTCGTATCAGAGGTGCGGGGCAGAATCTCGGCGGACGACATCGCCTCGAAACCCGGGCGGGGCGAGCGAGGAACCTCCGGAGGGGCAGCATGCCGAAGATCCCGAAAGGCCGGCGTGTGGGCCAGGCGGCCGTGAACGCGGTACGCACCCTCCTCGAGGAGCATGACCACATCGTCCAGGAGATATCCGGCAGAACGACTTCGGCGAGGATCTCTACGTCACGTTCGTCGAGGACGAACAGGTGACGAGCGACGTGATCAGGGTTCAGGTCAAGGGCGGTGCCAAGTGGCGCCGCGCCAACGGCTACGCGGTACCTGTCGGCCACCACGGCAGCACCTGGGCGGACGGGAACATCCCCGTCTACTGCGTGGTGTACGACCCGGACAGCAAGCGGCTCTTCTGGGCGAACGCAACCCACCAGCTCCGGCGGGCCGGCGCGTTCAGCCGCCCGAAGGTGATCGGAGTCAGCCCCAACGCGGTGCTGGCCGACACGACCATGGAGTCGTTCGTCGCACAAGCCCGTCGCTATGTCGGGCGCTACCGGGGCAGGCAGGCCGTTCTCACTCACCTGGGAGAGATGTCCGGGGTCGAATTCGATCCGACGGACCACGTCCTGCACTTCGTCAACGGTTACGACGAGGACCTCATCTTCTGGAAACGGGCGGGAGACGATCTCGCCACCCTGCTGCACAGCGCACTCGACTGGGAGCCTCATCTCGTCAGCCTGGCGTCCCTGATGCGCTCCGAGATGCCGCCTCCCGGCTTCGGGGCGGACGATGAAGCCGCGACTCGGGTTTGGAACGACCTCGATCTGTCATCCGCCGAGGACCTGGAGCTGAGCAAGCCGGAGATCATGTGGGTGGCCTCCTGCTTCCTGTCCACTCGGCAGGCGGACGAGGAATCGGAGGATCTCTTCGGACCCGACGCGTGCGTAGGGTGCCCGAGCTGCACGGGCAAAGAACCGGTGGAGCACACCAACATCCCAGCGGACACCCTCCACCACTACGTGATCGACCGCATCCTCACCCGGATCGAGGTCGAACCCGACCTACTCGACCGCTCGATCTCGGCCATGCGTGAGGATGGCCGGCTCGAGCCGGAGATCGTGGCAGAACTCGGTCCCCTCGAAGCAGATCCGCGCATCGTTCGGCAGGTGGCGAGGCTGAGCCGCTCGGCCGTGAACGACCTTGAGCCGGAAGCGCTCCGCTTGGCCGTGCTGTACCTGATCCATCGCATCTACGTCGGCGGCCCCTCGCTGCCCCTGGACGAGCAGGTCCGCATCGTCTGGCGTATCCCCGAGCCCGGGCACGAGACATCCGCCGAGGACTTCTGAAATCCGGCTTCAGGAGGCCACGCATTCCGCGGCGACGCCCGTCACCTGATGGAGAAGGCGCCCGTTGTAGGGGCGTGAACTCCTCCGCCGCGACGCGCCCCTTCCCGGCTCATCAGGAGCCGACCAGCATGCCCCTTCCGTACTCCGGGCACCGGATCCAGACGACGCTCCTCCACCGGCTGGGCACCGACCACTGGCACGCTCGTGTACCAGCCGGCCAACTTGTCGGACTCGGCGAGGCACTCGACGCCGCGGAGCGACTCGGAGCCAGGCGCGAATTCCTCGAGGGTTCCGCCCAGAACCGGGAGCGGGAACGGGTCTTGCGCGAGCGGCCAGAGGCCCTCAGCGTTTTGGGACAAGTGGTCCTGGGCGCCGGCAGCGTCTTCTGGGTACCGGACGGCACTCGCAGCAGCGGCACCCTCGATCTCTTCGGGCTGGAGTGCATCGATGGGTTTCAGCTGCTCGCCCTCATCGCCCGTCTCGCCGCCACGTTGACCCTGGAGCATCTGAACCAGGCCGTACTGGATGTCCGCATCTTTACCGGAGCGGCCCGTGAACTGGCTCGTGGCGAGTACGACCGTGCACATCTGTACTGCAACCCCGCCGAACCGCAGGACCTGCTCGTCCGTCACCCCATCATGATCAAACTGGTCAAGCAGTTCGCCAACGATCAGCTTCACTTCAAACTTCGGCGCGGGGAGCGGCGCGGCCCGCACCGAGCGGGATACTCCATCGGCGAGGCGACCACGGCGCTCGCGCTCTTCTCGCGGGAAGCCCATCCCGATCTTGCCCATCGCACGCTCGAGGACAAGGGCCGGCAGGAGATCTGGCGGGATCCTTCCGGCCCGGCATTCCGCACCCTGTTCAACGACCGCACCCAAGCGACGGGCATCCGTATCGCCATCACGTTCCGCCGGTCCATCCTCGACGTGCTGGAAGAGATGCTCCGGGCCCGGTCGGCCCACCACTGGCACCTACTGGAGGACGCTCCTGACCTGGTGGTCTGGGCAGTCTCCCGCCGACTGCCGATCGACTGGCTGCACTGCAGTCAGCGGGACCCCGCGGCACCGCAGTGGGAGAAGATCCTCGACGAGGTACCCGCGCTGACGCGGGAAAGCGCTGAGAGTCTTGTTCACGCGTACGAGCAACTGCGACCGAACCGCGTGTACAAGCGGGCTGAAGTACGCGAGCTGCCCTACTGGAAGCAGCTGCTCAAGACCGCCGGCTGAGCCGTCAAGGCCGCGGGGGCCTCGGCGCCCGGACATCACGAAGGCGCCGATTCTTCCCACTCTTCCCAGCATTTGCGGGTTCCCGCGGGCTACACCGGGCAGGGGCGGTATTCGAGGCTGAGTTCGCGGTCGACGGCGTAGCTGGTGCGCATGGAGGCGTCGGTGACCTTTTCCCAGGAGCCGTACTTGGCGTAGAGCTGGTCGGCCGTGGGGCCGAGGGGGCTGCCGTACTTGGCCTGGTTGCGCTCTTCCAGAATGCGGACCTCCTCCGGGGTCATGCCCGCGCGGGTGATCTCCTTCGCCTGGTTGCGCATGTCGACCAGCTCGCGGGCGATCTCCTCCTCCGAGGAGCCCGACGCGCGCATGTCGGCCTCCGTACGGTGCATGTCCTCCAGGAGCTCGTGGTAGCGGATCCGGGTCCGCTGGGCCTCGACCTTCTCGTCCATCGGCAGCACCCGGATGCGGCACACGACCGGGTCGGTGCTGGGACACGGGTCGTCGGCCGAGACCGGCGGGGCGAGCGGGGCGGTGATGATCGAGCCGCAGGCCTCCGCGGCGGTCGCCGTGGTGGAGGCGGCGGCGGTCAGGAGCGCGACGGTCGCCACGAGGGGCAGCAGGACACGGCGCGGCAGCGAGGTGGGAAGGCGCATGGGCGCATCCTCGGCAACCGCGCCGGTTCCGTTCACGCAGGCACGCCGCGTGATCACCCGGGAGGGGAGGGGCGGGTCGGTCGGGTGGCGGCTCAGCTCAGTCGTGTACTGATGGTCGCCGTGTTGTTGCCCGGTCGCGGATCGGGTGTGGTGCTGGTGGCCTCGGCCGAGTCGGTGATCTGTGGCTGATTCGTCAGCAGGGCCTTCACCGCGAGGGTGACGGTCACGTCGCCGCCCCTGGAGAGCGTGCCGAAGGAGCACGTCACCGTGTCCGTCGCACCCGGCGGCGGCATGTCGCAGGTGCCCGTGGACGGGGTGGCGCTGACGAAGCGGCCGTTGGCCGGCAGGTGGTCGGTGAGGACGACGCCCTCCGCCGCGGTCGGGCCGTAGTTGTGGACGCGGACGGTGTACGTGAGGGTCGCCCCGTTCGCCACCGGCTCGGGGCTCGCGGAGATCGACGTGGCCAGGTCGGCGCTCGGCCGGGAGACCGCGACCATGTGCGCGCCGCCCGCGGCGATCGAGGTCACGCCTTCGAGGAGCCTGGCGCAGGGCACCTTCTGGCCGAGGGCGCAGACCCGGACGGGCGTGAGTGCGTCGACGCCCGACGTACCGTCACCGAGCTGTCCTTCGAGGCCGGAGCCCCAGGCGCGTACGGTGCCGTCGGAGCGGACCGCCACGCTGTTGTTGCCGGTGACGCCCGCCGCGATGGCGGTCACCGCGCTCAGATGCGTGGTGCAGCCGCCGGGCGCGCAGACCTGGACCGGCACCTTCCTGGGCGTGGTCGTCCCGTCGCCCAGCTGGCCATTTCCGTTGCCGCCCCAGGCGACGGCGGAGCCGTCCGTACGCGCCGCGAGACTGTGCGACCCGCCCGCGGCCACCGACCCGACGCCGGTCAGGAACGAGGTGCAGGGCGCGGTCTGCCCGACGGCGCAGACCTTCACCGGGGTGGTGGTCTGGTTGCCGACGCCGTCGCCCAGCGCGTCGCCGGTCCCCCAGCTGTGCACAGTGCCGTCACGGTGCGCGGCCAGGCTGACGTGCTGCCCGGCGGCCACGGACACCACATCGCCCAGGCCGGACACCAGCACCGGCGTGGTGCGGGTCGTGGTGGTGCCGTCGCCGAGCCGGCCGTCTCCGTTGAAGCCCCAGGACGCGACGGTGCCGTCCGTGCGTACCGCCAGGCTGTGCTGATAGCCGGACGTGATGCTGGTGACCCTGCTGAGGAAGGACGTGCACGGCGCCGTCGTGAACAGGTCGCAGACCCGTACCGGAGTGGTCCGGTCCGTCGTCGTACCGTCCCCGAGCCGGCCCCCGAAGTTGCTGCCCCAGGTCACGACCGTGCCGTCGGCGAGCAGCGCCGAGCTGTGGACGTCGCCCGCCGCCACGGACACCACGCCCGTCAGGAACGACCCGCACGGCGCGCTCTCCCCGACCGCGCACACCCGCACCGGAGTGGCCCGGTCCGTCGTCGTACCGTCGCCGAGTTCGCCGTAGCCGTTGTCCCCCCAGCCGACGACGGAACCGTCCGCCAGCAGGGCGATGCTGTGCCCGTCGCCGGCCGCGACCTTCACGACGTCGTCGAGCGGCGCCGTGCACGGGGCCGTCTCGCAGACCCGCCCGGGGACGGTGCTGCTCGCGATCGTCGTGCCGTCGCCGAGCTCGCCGGAGACGTTGGCCCCCCAGGCGAGGGCGGTGCCGGGCGGGCCTGGACGGATGTCGCGGGTGTCGTGCGTGTCGGCGTACGCGGGGGAGATGACCGACAGGGCGGTGACCGACAGGGCGGTGATCAGGGTGAGGGCCCAGGTGGTCACCGTGGCGTGTGGTCTTCGTGGGGTCGGGCGCCGGCGGGTGCCGGGCGGGGGGTCCAGGGCGGTCATACGCGCTCCTCTCACGGGGCGGGCCGGACCGCCGGCAGGAACGCCGCCGTCCCCGGCCGACGCGCTCACCATGCGGCCACCCCCGAGCACCCACCCGTCAGCGACACCTCGCCTTCACCCGATCAGCGCGGAGGCCGGAAGGGGGGAGCGCGTCGTCGGGGGGGGACGGCTACAAGTTCCGCTGGAACTCGTGGGCCGCGTGGGTCGGCAGGTAGCCGAGTGCGTCGTTGACGCGGCGCATGTACGGGTTGTTGTCGGCCGTGTCCGTCAGGAGGCCGCCCAGGTCGGGGTAGTCCGCGCGGGCCCGGACGATCGCCGCCGCCTTCATCCAGCGGGCCAGCCCGTGACCGCGGTGCTCGGGGAGGACCCCGGTGCCGTAGTGCTGGGCGTCGCCCGTACCGCTGCCGGGGACCACGAGCTCGGTGAAGCCGGCGATGGAGCCGTCCGAGGCGTCGACGGCCGCCACGGTGTGCAGGACGTCCCCGCGCCCGGCGACGGCGCCGGCCGCCGCCCGTACCCGGTCGAGGTCCCAGACGACCGTGCCGTAGTCGACCGCGCCCATCGGCATGTCGTCCATCGCCCGCCGCGAGGCCACGAAGGTCTCGGCGAGCTCCTTCGGGACCATCCCCTGCCACTCCACGAGCCGGTAGCCGTCCGGCGCCTTCCCGACGAGCGCGGTGAGGGCCGGCAGGTCCGCCTCGGCGGGCACGAGCCGGGCGTACGTGAGGGTCATCGCGACCCCGAACTCCCGCGCCCCCAGGAACGCCTCCCCCGGCGACCCCGCCTCGGCCTGCGCGACGAGGCTGCGCCGGCCGTCCAGCCGCGCGGCCTCGACCGCCGCGTCCAGCAGCCGCGAGCCCACCCCGTGGCGCCGCTCGGCCGGGTGGACCTGGATGTCCAGCTCGGCGAGGTGCCGCTGCCCCTCCTTCGCGAACAGGCGCAGGAACGCGGACCCGAGGGGGGTGCCGTCCGACCCCGAGGCCAGCCAGGCCAGGCGGCGGCCTATGGCGGTGGGCTCGGGGTCGGGGTCGGTCAGGGCGGTGATGCGTATGGACAAGGTGTCTCCGTCACAACGGGTGGGGTCGCCGGGGGCGTTGAGAGTGGTGAGGGTAACGGTGGTACGGGTATGGGGCGCGCCCCTCGTTCAGTCGTCGAAGTTGTCGCTGGCCAGGCGGAGTGCCAGTTCCTGGAGGATCGGTTCGGTGCCGGGCTCCGCGCCCGCCGCGTCGTGGGCGTCGGCGACGGCGTCGAAGGCGAGGATGAAGCCGTTGACGAGTGCGCTGAGGGGGTCCGAGAGCTGGGCAAGGACAGCGAGCCCGGCCTCCTCGGCGGTCGCGCCCTCCGGCACGGAGAACTCCCGTGGGATCACCTCGCCGAGGAGGTCCGAGACGAGGCTCTCGTCCACTCCCCCGCGCAGCGCCGTCAGAGCGGCGATGGCCTTGAGCTTGATCTCGTTGTCCTTCACGTGCCGAGCCTAGGAGCCCGCCCGCGCCGAGATCGCGCGACACGAGATCGGCTGCTCCGCGGAGTGGCCCGAGTGCCGGGCCGGGAGGGGGGCGGTTGTCAGTGCGGCCCGGAATGATGGGCGGACATCGAGGGACGCGCGGCGTACGAACGAGGGACGGGGACTTGCTCATGGCCGAGGTACTGCTCTTCCACCATGCCCACGGACTGACCCCCGGCGTCCTCGCCTTCACCGGGGAGCTGCGGCGTTCCGGGCACACCGTGCATGTGCCCGACCTGTACGAGGGCCGGACGTTCGAGAGCCTGGAGGACGGGGTCGGGTACGCGCAGGAGGTGGGCTTCGGCACGCTCGTCGAACGCGGCGTACGCGCGGCGGAAACGCTTCCGGCGCGGCTCGTCTACGCGGGCTTCTCCCTCGGCGTCCTCCCCGCCCAGAAGCTGGCCCAGACCCGGCCGGGCGCGGCGGGCGCGCTGCTGTTCGAGGCGTGCGCGCCGGTGGAGGAGTTCGGCGGGGGCTGGCCGGAGGGGGTGCCGGTCCAGGTCCACGGGATGGACGCCGATCCGTTCTTCGCGGGCGAGGGGGACGTGGACGCGGCACGGGCGCTGGTGGCGGGGGCGGGGCCTGGGAGCGGTGACCTGTTCCTCTACCCGGGGGACCGGCATCTGTTCACGGACCCGGGGCTCGCGGGGTACGACGCGGAGGCGGCGGGCGTGCTACTGGGGCGGGTGCGGGGGTTCCTGGACGGGGTGGGGGGCTGAGGTAACGGGGGGTGGGGGTGGGGGTGTTGACGGTCCTCCGGTCGCGATTCACCAGATGGAGGGAAGGAAGAGAAGGAAACGATCCGCCATTTCACTACGGTGAGCAACACCCTCAATACTCAGAGCCACAGGTTCCCTTGGTGCTCTGAGTGGAGGCGTTGTGCGTAAGTGGGTGTCGGTGGCGGTGGCCGCCGGGTTGTTCGCCGGAGGGATCGGTGCCGCGGTGGCGGACTCGTGGAAGGAGATCAAGACCAGGACCACGGACGGTTCCACGTTCCGGCACGCGAAGTACCGCTGGGAGCCCAAGGACAGCAATCACGGGGGCTTCCACTTCAAGGGCGATCTGGTCGACAGCTTCCCCAACGACGGCCACAACGTCTACCTGCAGGCGAAGGTCCAGGGCTACGCCTGGAACCGCTTCAACGGAGTCCAGCGCCAGACCGTCCACCTGGAACAGGTGGTCTACGACGGCGCGGCTCTGTACTCCACGGACGCCTCGATCCGGGTGTGCCGGGACCGGGGCTCGCTGCGGCCGGACAACTGCTCCCCCGAGCTCTCCTACCACCGGAACGGCTGACGGAGAGGAGCACGAATCACCATGAACGCCGTTCTCCGCGCCGAGCGCGTGGATCTCTTCTACGGGGCCCACCAAGCCGTCAGCGGCGCCGATTTCACGCTGCGGCGCGGAGAAGTGGCCGCTGTCATGGGAAGCAGTGGATCCGGCAAGTCCTCCCTGCTCTACTGCCTCGCCGGGGTGCTGGCCCCCACCGGCGGGCGGGTCGTCTTCGACGGCGTCGATCTCGCGACCCTCGACGACGACGAGCTGAGCACGCTGCGCCGCGAGCGGTTCGGGTTCGTCTTCCAGTACGGCGAGCTGTTGCCCGAGCTGACCGTCGAGGAGAACGCGGCGCTCCCGCTCCGCCTCGCCGGCCAGCGCAAGGCGCCCGCGCACGCGGCGGCCGGCGAGGTGCTGGGACGGCTCGGCATGACCGAGCTGCTCCAGCGCAGGACCTCCCAGCTGTCCGGCGGCCAGAGCCAGCGGGTCGCCGTGGCGCGGGCCCTGGTGCACCGCCCGGCCGTCGTGTTCGCGGACGAGCCGACCGGGGCCCTCGACAGCGCCAACGCCGCGGCCGTACTGGACGAGTTCCTGCGGCTGGCGCGTGATCAGGACACGGCGGTCGTCATCGTCACGCACGACGAGAGCGTGGCCGCGCGGGCCGACGTCCGGTACACGATGTCCGACGGAGTCCTGAAGTGAACGGTTTCCTGTTCGGACTGCGGCTGCTGTGGCGCGGCGGGCGGCGGGGGCGGGCCCGCTTCCTGCTGATGACGGGCGGATGCGCGCTGGGGGTGGCCTGTCTGGCCGCCGTCCTCACCATCCCGGCGATCATCGGCGCGCATGAAGCTCGGTCCAGCGCCCGGAACCCCCGCCCGGTCGCGCAGGACACGTACGCGAAGCACGCCTCGACCATCACGTACGCGACACGCCAAGACGCGTACGGATCCGAGCCGTTCTACCGGGTGTTCGTCGCGCGCACCGGGCCGGGACCGGCTCCGCTGCCGCCCGGGGTGGATCGGCTCCCGGCAGCGGGCGAGGTGATCGTCTCCCCTCGACTGCGCGAGATCCTCACAGAGGAACCGGGGATCTCCGGACTTCTGCCGGGAAAGGTGATCGGCGTCATCGACCCGGCGGGCTTGGCCGGCCAGGACGACCTCTACGCGTATGTAGGACGGACGAGGCAGCAACTCCCGTCGGATGCGTCCGGACTCCGCTCGTTCGGTTCATCGTTCGATCCGCAACCCGCGGTGGAGGAGTCCACTCTGGACATCCTCCGCTTCACGCTCTCCTGCATCGTCCTGCTCCCCCTCGCCGTATTCCTCTCCGTCTGCGCCCGCCTCTCCGCTGCGTCGCGGGCCCGCCGTCTGGCCGCGCTGCGCCTGGTCGGGCTGAGCATGAAGGACACACTGCGGGTCAACGCGGGGGAGACCGTGGCCGCGGCATTCCTCGGTGCGGTGGCCGGGGTGCTCGGATATCTCGGCTTCAACGAGGTCATGGCGCGGATCGGACTTCCCGGACTTCATTGGTATCCGGCCGACGGGCGGCCCGATGCGGTAACGCTCGCCGTGTGTCTGGTGCTCTGCCCCGTGCTCGCCTGGTTCGTCGGCCGGCGGTCCGCCCGCGAGGCGGCGCTCACGCCGCTGAACGTGCGCCGAAGCGCACAGCGCAAACCGCCGAAGACGTACGGGACCCTGCTGCTGGTGCCGGGACTCGGTGTCATCGGGGGGTACTGCGCCCTCAGCGTCTTCGGACGGGATCCGTCCGGAGGCAGTGCCAGCGCGGTGCTCGTCCCCGGGGCGGTGCTCCTCACCGGCGCGGGGCTGGTGTTCGGGCTCGCCCCCGCCACTGCGTGGCTGGCCCGTGGGCTGGCCGGTCGTGTGCGGTCGTTGCCGCTCACCCTCGCGATGCGCCGGGCCGAGGTCGAACCGGGCAGCGCGCTGCGCGTCGTGACCGGGCTCGTCCTGCTCGTCTACGCCGCCTCGTTGACGCAGGGCGTCCTCGTCGAGCTGGACCAGGTCAGCCGCCGCACCGCGCCCATCCAGGAGTACGCCGTGTCCGTGGACGCCGTCGACGCCCACCAGCGAGCGCGCCTCAGCCGGCTGGCAGGGCTCAAGGGGCAAGGACTCACCGCCGACTCGTGGATCCGTTCGCTCGACGAGGACACCCCTCGGATCACCGCAGCCATCGCGACATGCGCGCAACTGGCCTCTTTCACAAAGTCGTCCAGCGGCTGCGTCGACGGCAAGGTACTCCGCGTCGACGAGCCGGACACCCTGCAGAATCCGGACGGGCGGCCCGGCCGCGGCTTTCCGTTCCTCCTCGACAACGGCCGGAAGATCACCGTCGTCGTTCCGCGGGAGAAGGTGACAGTGTTCGCCTGGCAGCCTTCGGCGTTCTCCGGCGTCGACGTCCTCATCCCCCCATCCCTCCTCCCCCCAGGCACCGTCCCGGCCAACGGCACGATCAGTCTCGTCACCGCCTCCGACCCCGCCACCGTTCGCACCGCCCTCGACGCCATCGGCGCCATCGCGCCCACCGCCGAGGTCGAGCCCGTCGGGATCGTCGTCAGCTCGCTCCATCAGCTCACCGTGATCCGCAGCCTCCTCGCCGCCGGCATGGTGCTCGGGCTCGTCGTCGGGGTCGCCGCGTTCGTCGTGTCGGTGGCCGATCGGGCGATGGAGCGGCGGGGGCAGGTGGCCGCGCTCGCTCTGTTGGGGGCGCGGGGCGGGACCCTGCGGTGGGCGCAGTGTGCGCAGGTCGTGCTGCCGCTCGGGGTGGGGCTCGGGGCGGCCGTGGTGACCGGGTGGCTGGCCGAGTCCAGCTATCTGATCACCGGGGGCGGGGCCGTGCACTGGGACTGGGCCGGGTTGCCGTTGCTGGTCGTGGCGGCGCTGGGTGTGCTGGTGGTCGGCGGTCTTGCCTCGCTCCCGCTCGTACGGCGGCACGTGGATCCCGAGCACATCCGGCGGGACTGAGCCGGGTCCGAGCAGGAGGGCTCCGAAGGAAGATCCGCCCCGCCGATGAGTTTTCGGCGGGGCCCCGGTCTCTACTCTCGACACACCCCGCAGAGAAGAGGCCTCCGATGTCCGCCACTCCCCCCGTCAAGGGCCCCGCCAGCTACTTCCCCTCCATCGAGAAGAAGTACGGGCGTCCCGTCTCCGAATGGCTCGGGCTCATCGAGAGCTCCCCGCTCACCAAGCACATGGAGCTCGTCGGCTGGCTCAAGTCCGAGCACGGGATCGGCCACGGCCACGCCAACGCCCTCGTCGCGTACTCTCTCGCCGGCGGCAAGTAGGGGCGAAGGACAGCGTCCGCAGCGCCTCAGCGTCTCATCGCCGACAGCCTGCCCTGCTCTGCCCTGCCCTTCCCTGCCCTTACGGAGGAACCCTATGACCAGCCGCCCCGAGTGGACCGAGCACGTTCTCGTACGGGACGGGGTGCGGCTCTCCTGTCGTGACTGGGGCGGCGGCCGGGGCGCGCCGGGCGGCTCCGGGCAGAGCCTTCTCCTGCTCCACGGGCTCGCCGGGCAGTCCGGCGAATGGGACGCCCTCGCCCGGCTCCTGCGGGCCGACGGGCACCGGGTCGTCGCCCTCGACCAGCGCGGTCACGGCGCGAGCGAACGGCGCCCCGCCGACACCTCGCGCGCCGCGTACGTCGCCGACCTCATCGCCGTACTCGACGACCCCGGACTCGGACTGGGGGACGCCCCCGTGCTCGTCGGGCAGTCGTACGGCGGGCACGCCGCCTTGCTCGCCGCCGCCGCGCACTCCCCGCGCCTCGCCGGAGCCGTCCTGGTCGAAGCCGGGCCCGGCGGGGCCGAGGCGGGGATCCTGGACGACATCGGGGGCTGGCTCAGGGCATGGCCCGTGCCCTTCCCGTCGCGGGAGGCGGCCGCCGCGTACTTCGGCGGCGGGCCCGTAGGGGACGGGTGGGCGGGCGGTCTTGAGCAGCGGGACGGGGGGTGGTGGCCCCGGTTCGACCCCGACGTGATGGTCGCCTCGCTCGCCGAGAACGTCGGGCGTGACTGGTGGGAGGAATGGGGCGCCATCGGCGTTCCGCTCCTCTCCGTCGTCGGCGAGAAGGGGATCATCGAGCGGGCCGAGTACGACGGCATGGCCCGGCTCCAGCCCGCCCTCCGGGGTGCCTGCGTACCCGGCACCGGGCATGACCTGCACCTGGAGCGGCCGGAGGCGCTGCACGACCTCGTCGCCCGCTTCCTGGCGGGACTTCGCCCCGGCACCGCGCCGTAACGGCTCATCCGTCTTCCGAAGGTCCGAGGGCATGCTGGGCCCATGACCAGAGGCGAGATGAAGCGGGGCAGGGTCGTCGGTCCCGAGGAGCGCGGGGCGCGGCTCGCGCTGCGGCACCGGGTGGCCGGGGCGGCGCGGGCGGGGAGCGCCGAGGAGGTCGCGGGCGCGCTCGTCGCTCTGCACGCGACGGACCCCGCGACGGTGTTCCTGGCGGCGGGGGCGCGGCTCGCGGACGGCCAGGACCCCGTGGCCGCCGTGGAGCGGGCGCTGTACGAGGAGCGGACGCTGACCCGGATGCACGGCATGCGGCACACCGTCTTCGTCGTCCCCACCGGGCTCGCCGCCGCCGTCCACTCCTCCACCGCCCACGCCGCCGCCGTCCGCGAACGCGCCTCCCTCCTCAAGCAGTTGGCCGCCGGCAGCGACCTCGACGCGGCCTGGCTCGCCGAGACGGAGCGCCGGGTCCTGGCCGTACTGGCGGAGCGCGGCGAGGCGACGGGGGCCGAACTCGGCACCGCCGTACCGCGTTTGCGCGAGCAGTACGTGTACGGCGTCGGCACCGCACAGGAAGGACCGCAGTCGGTGTCCACCCGGGTCCTGCGGGTGCTCGGCATGGAGGGCCGGATCGCCCGGGGGCGGCCGCAGGGCTCCTGGACGTCCAGCCGCTTCCGCTGGGCGCTGACCCCGCCCCACGACGAACTCCCCACCGCCGAGGCCCAGTCGGAGCTCGTACGGCACTGGCTCGCGGCGTACGGGCCGGCGACCGAGGCGGATCTGAAGTGGTGGACCGGGTGGAAGGTGACCGACGTCCGCCGCGCCCTCGCCGCGCTCGGCGCGGAGCCGGTGACCCTCGAAGCCGACGGGACCGGCCCCGGCACGGTCGGCCATGTCCTGCCCGACGACCTCGATCCCGTACGGGCCGATGCCGTCGGCCCCTGGGCGGCGCTGCTTCCCGCCCTCGACCCGACGCCGATGGGCTGGCAGTCCCGTGACTGGTACCTGGATCCGGCGCACCGGCCCGCCCTCTTCGACCGCAGCGGCAACATCGGGCCGACCGTCTGGTGGAACGGCCGGATCGTCGGCGGCTGGGCGCAGCGGCCGGACGGCGGGATCGCGCACCGGTTCCTGGCCGATGTCGGGGCCGACGCGGTCCGCGCGGTCGAGGCGGAGGCGGAGCGGCTTGCCGGCTGGGTCGGCGAGGTCCGGATCACGCCGCGTTTCCGGACGCCGCTGGAGCGGGAACTGGCGGCGGGCGGCTGAGCGCCGGACGCCGCTGGCCCGTACGGGGGACCCCGTACAGGTGAGCTCCGGCGAGGTGTCGAGAAACCCGGCCCCGCTCCGACGTCTCCTGTGAAGGGTCCCGAAAGGCCCCAAGAGTTCGAGGAGGACGTCATGAAGTACCTGGTGATGGTGCAGGGCGCCCAGGCCGACTACGACGCCATGAACGGCAAGGCGAACGACCACAGCCCGGCCTGGAGCGAGCAGGAGCTCAGGGCGATGTTCGCCTTCATGAACGCGATCAACGACGACCTCGCCGAGTCCGGCGAGCTCGTCGACGCCCAGGGCCTGGTCGAACCGGCCAGGACCCGCTTCGTGACCGCCGACACCGAGGGACGACCGGTCGTCACGGACGGCCCCTACGGGGAGACGAAGGAGGTACTCGCCGGCTACTGGGTCCTCGACTGCGCGAGCCTGGAGCGAGTGACCGAGATCGCCGCCCGAGTGGCACAGTGCCCCGCACCCGCCGGTTCGCCGGTCTACCCGGTGGTCGTACGGCCCGTCGACGAGGCGGGCGGGGCGGAGCTGGGCGGGGGAGAGACGGGGTGACCGTTCCGAGGCGGGAAGCTCCAGAGGCTCCTGAGGGCCAACCCCCCGTCGAGGCCCTGCTCCGCCTCCACGCCCCGCAAGTCCTCGGCGCGCTCGTCCGCCGCTACGGGCACTTCGCCCTCGCCGAGGACGCCTTGCAGGAGGCGCTGCTCGCCGCTGCTCGGCAGTGGCCTCGGGACGGGGTGCCGGGCAATCCGCGCGGGTGGCTGATCCGGGTGGCGGCCCGGCGGCTCGCGGACGCGCTGCGGGGCGAGGAGGCGCGGGCCCGGCGGGAGGAGACCGCGTTGCGGCTCGAACCGCGCGAACCCCGGGCGGCGCCCGCCGACGACGACACGCTCACCCTGCTCTTCCTCTGCTGCGACCCGGTACTCGCGCCCGCCGCCCGCATCGCGCTGACGCTGCGGGCGGTGGGCGGCCTGACGACGGCGGAGATCGCCCGCGCCCACCTCGTACCGGAGGCGACGATCGCCCAGAGGATCAGCCGGGCGAAGGCGCGACTGCGCGCGACCGGCGCCGACCGTCCCTTCCGGCCGCCCGCCCCGCAGGACCGGGACGCCCGGTTGGCCTCGGTCCTCCAGGTCCTCTACCTGATCTTCAACGAGGGCTACACCGCCACCTCGGGACCCGCCCTGCACCGCGCCGACCTGGCCCGCGAGGCCATCCGGCTGACCCGGGCGACCCGTCGGCTGCTGCCCCGCGAGGGCGCGGTGACCGGGCTGCTGGCCCTGATGCTGCTCACCGAGGCTCGCAGCGCGGCGCGCACGGGGCCGGACGGCGAGCTGATCCCGCTCGACGAGCAGGACCGCGCCCGCTGGGACCGCGCGGCCGTCGCCGAGGGCACGGCCCTGGTGGAGGAGGCCCTGACCGAGGGCCCGCCGGGGCCGTACCAGCTCCAGGCCGCCATCGCCGCCCTCCACGACGAGGCCGCCGGGCCCGCGACCACCGACTGGCCCCAGATCCTGGCCCTCTACGACGTCCTGGTGACGAAGACGCCCGACCCGATGGCGGAGCTCGGCCGCGCGGTCGCCCTCGCGATGGTCGAGGGCCCGGAGGCGGGCCTCGCGGCCCTGACCGCCCTGGAACCCCGCCTGCCCGACTCGCACCGCCTGCCCGCCGTCCGCGCCCACCTCCTCGAACGCACCGGCGCCCACCGCGCCGCCGCCGACGCCTACCGCACCGCCGCCCGCCGCACCCTCAGCCTCCCGGAACGCCGCTACCTCCAGACCCGCGCGGCCCGCCTCGATCCGTGACGCCCGGGGCCGTTCGGTTCAGTGCCCGTGCGGGCCGCCCGTCAGGCGGGGGGTGCCCTTCGGTACGAGGAGGGGGGCGGCGAGGGCGGTGGCCGCGGCCGTCGCCGTGAGGAGGGTGAAGGCGGCGGTGAAGGAGGGCTGGTCGAGGGGGGTGGGGGTCAGGGCCGGGGCGGCGAGGCTGGAGACGGCGGCGACGCCGATCGAGCCGCCCAGCTCGTGGAAGGTGTTGACGATCCCGGAGGCCACGCCCGCCTCGTGCGGGGCGGTCAGGCCCAGCGCCGTCGTCGTCGCCGTCACGAACACCGCGCCCAGCCCCAGGGCCGCCACGGACAGCGCGGGCAGCAGGGTGGCCCAGGGGTTCGCGTCCGCCGGGACCAGGGTGAGCGGGAGCAGCGCGAGGGCGGCCAGGCCCGTGCCCGCCGCGGCCAGGGCGCGCGGGCCCGTCGTCGCCACGAGCCGCGAGCCGAGGTGGGCGCCGACGGCCGTGGTGAGGGCGACCGGCAGGAAGAGCAGGCCCGTGCGCAGGGCGGAGAAGTGGTGGACGTGCTGGAGCAGCGCCGAGCCCAGGAAGAAGAACGAGATCAGGAGCGCGGTCGCGACCAGCATCAGCAGCGATCCGGCGACGACCGGGCGCCGGGTGAGCGTCCTCGGGTCCATCAGGGGTGCGGGGCTCGCCTTCTCCACGGCGGCGAAGAGTCCGTAGAGGGCGAGGGAGGCGAGTAGGGGCAGCAGGGCCGCTGCCGAGACCCAGCCGGTGTCACCTGCCCTGACCAGGCCGTAGACGAGGGAGCCGGTCGCGGCGGTGACGAGGAGTGCGCCGGGGACGTCGGGGCGGGGGAGGGAGCGGGGGCCAGGCCTCCCAGAGTTCGACGCGGCCGTCTCCCCATCCGGGACCGCGCCCGGGACCTCGCCCGGGACCCCATCCGGGACCGCCCCCGGCACCACCCCCGGCACCACCCTCGGCAGCGCCACCAGCAGCGCCACCCCCACCGGCACGTTCACGTAGAAGATCCAGGGCCAGCCCGGGCCGTCCGTCAGGGCTCCGCCGAGGAGGACGCCGATTGCTGAGCCGGTGCCGCCGATCGCCGCCCAGACGCCCAGGGCCTTCGTGCGTTCGGGGCCGGGGAAGAGGGTGGTGACCAGGGCCAGGGCCGCCGGGGAGAGGAGGGCGGCGCCGATGCCCTGGGTGATGCGGCCGGCCAGGAGCTGGGTCGCGCCGGGGGCCAGGGCGCAGAGGAGGGAGGCGGCGGTGAAGAGGGCCAGGCCGGCCAGGAGGGTGCGGCGGGCGCCCAGGGCGTCGGCCAGTCGTCCGCCTAGGAGCATCAGGCCGCCGAAGCAGAGGGTGTACGCCGTGACGACCCAGGTCAGCTCCGTACGGCCGAGGCCGAGGTCCTCGGCGATGGCGGGCAGCGCCACGTTCACGACGGTGACGTCGAGGATCAGCATGAACTGGGCCGCACAGATCAGCGCCAGGGCCGTCCAGCGGCGGGCGGCGAGGGCAGGGGGCGGGGAAGGGACGTCAGTGTGGGTGTGGACGTGGGCGTCCGAGTGAGGGGGCATAACTGAACTGTACGGCACAGTTCATGTTCATGTGAACTCGACGGTGCAGTTCAGTTGGCGGGTAGGGTGGGGGCATGAAGACCACACCCCCTACCGGGCCCCGCGCCGCCCGCAAGCGGGAGGCCATCGTCCGGGCCGCCCGCGCCCTCTTCCTCCGTGAGGGCTTCGGGGTCGGCATGGACGCCATCGCCGCCGAGGCGGGCGTCTCCAAGGTGACCGTCTACAACCACTTCGGCAGCAAGGAAGCCCTCTTCACCGCCGTCGTCTCGGGCGCCCTCGACGACCCCCTCGACACCACAGGCGCGACGGACGGGCCCGACTTCGCGCGGCTGGCCGAGGCCGACGACCTGGTGGCCACCCTCACCGAGGCCGGCCGCGCCTGGACCGCCGCCGTGCGCCGCGACGACGAGGGCCGCGCCCTGCGCACCCTCGTCGCCACCGAGCTGCACCGCTTCCCCGAGCTCGGCACCGCCTGGCGCGAGCACGGCCCGGCCGGGCACCACCCCGCCGTCGCCGACGCCCTGCGCACCCTCGCCGAGCGCGGGCGCCTGGAGATCCCGGACCTGGAGGTCGCCGTCCTCCAGCTCTACTCCCTCCTGGTCTTCCCCCAGTTGGTCTTCGAGCAGTACGGGACGGAGCTCACCGAGGACCTCGCCGAGCGGCTCCTCGTCGACGGGGTCGGGATGTTCCTGCGGCGGTACGCGCCCCGGCAATAAATCGGCAGGTGCCATCCTTGGGATTCGACAGGGCCCCGAGGTGGGGAGAAAAGTACCCCCTGGGGTATCCATGGAGGAGTGGTTGTGGAACTGGATCTCGCGGGCGCCGAGCTCAAGGCCGTGCTGAACCGGCTGCGCCGGGCCCAGGGCCAGATCGCCGGCGTGATCCGGATGATCGAGGAGGGCCGGGACTGCGAGGAGGTCGTGACCCAGCTCGCCGCCGCGTCCCGGGCGCTCGACCGGGCCGGGTTCGCCATCATCGCGACCGGCCTTCAGCAGTGCCTGACGGACATCGAGGACGGGCGCAAGACGGGCGAGGACCGCGACCAGATGCGCGCCCGCCTGGAGAAGCTGTTCCTCTCCCTGGCCTGAGCCCCCCCGTACGCAGTACGGAAAGTGGAAAGTGCCCCCTGGAGGACCTCCAGGGGGCACTTTCCGTTCCGCGCTCCGCGCTCCGCGGGTCAGGCGTCCGCCAGGCCCTTCAGGCGCTTCGCGATCTTCGCCAGGCGCTCGCCCTGGTGGCGGGCGGCCGCCAGGACGTTCTCCTCGGGGGCGCCGTTGGTGCTCGCGTGCGAGGTCCCGTAGGGGTTGCCGCCGGCCGCGTACACCGACGGGTCGGTGAAGCCGGGGGAGACGATGACCGAGCCCCAGTGGTGGAACGTGTTGTAGAGCGCGAGCAGCGTCGACTCGTTGCCGCCGTGGGTGTTGTACGCGCTGGTGAAGGCGGTGGCCGGCTTGTCGGCGAGCACGCCCTGCTGCCACAGGCCGCCCGCGGTGTCGATGTACTGCTTGAGCTGGGCCGCGACGTTGCCGAAGCGGGTCGGCGAGCCGAGCGCGTACGCGTCGGCCCACTCCAGGTCCTCAAGGGTGGCGATCTCGACGTCGCCGGTCGCCTCGACGTGGGCGCGCCAGGCCGGGTTCGCGTCGATGGCCGCGTCGGGGGCGAGCTCGGGGACCCGGCGGAGGCGGACCTCGGCCCCGGCCTTCTCGGCGCCCTCGGCGACGGCCTGGGCGAGCTGGTGCACGTTCCCCGTGGACGAGTAGTAGACGACGGCGACCTTGACGGGCATGGCGGGCTCCTCGATCGAGCTAAGCGGATTGCTTTCCGATTCGACGCTCCGAGGCTAAGCGGACAGCTATCCGATTCGCAAGGGGAACGTTATGCTCGTGGCCAGGAACAGACCGAGGGGGACGTGCGCCACCAGGGAGGCAACCGCAGATGAGCGCGAAGAATCCGCAGGCCAGAGACGGGTCGGCGCCGATGCTCACCCTGCTGCCGATCGCGGGCGGCCCCGCGCCCGAGCGCGCCGACGCCGCCCGGAACCGGCGCAAGATCCTCGACGCCGCTGCCCGGATCGTCGCCGAGGAGGGCCCCGAGGCCGTCACCATGAACCAGGTCGCCCACGCCAGCTGTATAGGTGTCGGCACTGTCTATCGCCGCTTCGGCGACGTCGCCCAACTGCTCCTGGCGCTCCTCGACGACCGCGAGCGGCAGTTCCAGGAGGCGTATCTGAACGGCCCGCCGCCGCTCGGCCCGGGCGCCCCCGCCGACGAGCGGCTCGACGCCTTCCTCGACGCGCTCGTCGACCGGTCCGTCGAGCAGCGCGAGATCCTGCTCGCCGCGCAGACCGCCGGGCCCGTGGCCCGCTACGGCAACGGCGCCTACCTCGCGATGCACCTGCACCTGACGCTGCTGATCGGCCAGGCCCGCCCCGAGTTCAACGCCGCGCTCCTCGCCCACCTGCTGCTCGCACCGTTCTCGCCGAGCCTGATCCACCACCTCTCGGTGGACAAGGAGCTCTCCGCCGAGGAACTCAAGGCGGGCATGCGGCAGTTGATCAGGCTCCAGAGCCCCGCCGAGCGCTGAGCCCCCACGATCCGCCTCCTGGACGCGGCTGGACCGATCGCGGGCCCAGGCCGCACGATCGGCGCCATGACCACGTATCTGATCCTGCACGGCTACCAGAACCACCGTCCGCCCGGCCACTGGCACCACTGGCTCGCCGGCGCGCTGCGCGAGCGTGGGCACGAGGTGCGCTACCCGCAGCTGCCGGAGCCCGACGCGCCCGTGCTCACCGACTGGCTGGACACGCTGGAGGAGCACGGACGGCGCCCCGCCGAGGGCGAGTTCGTGGTCGTCGCGCACAGCCTCGGCGTGCTGCTGTGGCTGCGGGCCACGGCCGCCGGGCGGGTGCCGGACGCGGACCGGGTGCTGCTGGTCGCGCCGCCCTCCCCCGGCGTCACCGCCTCCCTCCCGGAGATCGCCGGATTCGCCGACGGGCTCGACCTCGGCGCCGTCGCCCTGAAGGCGCCCGCCCGGCTCGTGTGGGCGGCGGCCGACCCGTACTGCCCCGAGGGCGCCGACCCCCACTACGGCATCCCCCTCGGCCTCGACATGGACGAGGTGCCCGGCGGGGTCCACCTGACCCCGGACTCGGGGTACGGGGAGTGGCCCTCGGTCCTGGAATGGTGCGAAAACCCGGCGGCGCGGGTGGGGGCCAACCGCTAGCGTCGGGCGGATGCCCACCGACGGAACACCCCGACGCTTCCCCGAGATCGCCCCCTACGACGAAGGTCTTCTCGACGTCGGCGACGGCAACCAGGCGTACTGGTCCGTCGCCGGCAACCCGGAGGGGAAGCCCGCACTGGTCGTGCACGGCGGACCCGGCTCCGGCTCCTCCCCCGGGGCACGGCGGCTCTTCGACCCCGAGCGCTACCGGATCGTCCAGTTCGGCCAACGCGGCTGCGGGCGCTCCACCCCGCACGCGAGCGACCCCGCCACCGACCTGTCGGTCAACACCACCGCCCACCTGGTCGCCGACATGGAACGCCTCCGGGTCCACCTCGGGGTCGACCGCTGGCTGCTGTACGGGGGCTCCTGGGGATCCACCCTGATCCTGGCCTACGCGCAGGCCCACCCTGGGGGTCCCCCCGGACGAAGTCTGGGGGAGGGTCGGCGCGATCGTCATCGCCGCCGTCACCACCACCCGCCGCTCCGAGACCGCCTGGCTGTACGAGGGCGTCGGCCGCTTCTTCCCGGAGGCGCACGAACGCTTCCTCGCGGGAGCGGGGACCTCGGCGGACCCCGTCGCGGCCTACGCGGCCCTGATGAACCATCCGGACTCCTCCGTACGGGAGAAGGCCGCCGCCGACTGGTGCGCCTGGGAGGACGCCGTCCTGTCGATGGAGGGCCAGGGCACCCCGTACACCGACCGCGTCGACGCCGCCCGGCTCGGCTTCGTACGGATCTGCTCCCACTACTTCGCGCACGGCGCCTTCCTGGAGGAGGGCGCCCTGATCAGGGACGCGCACCGGCTGGCCGGCATCCCCGGCGTCCTGGTGCACGGCCGGCTCGACATGGGCGGGCCGCTCACCACCGCCTGGGAGCTGACGCGCGGCTGGCCGGACGCGGAGCTGCGGGTGGTGGAGAGCGCCGGGCACCTGGGCGACGACGAGACCCGTACCCATCTGCTCACCGCCCTCGAACGCTTCGCAAAGGGGTGAACCACCGCGCGGGCGGGGCGGGTGGGCGCGATGATCCGGTCATGAGCCCCGAGATCCATCTCGCCCAGCAGCCCGAGGCCGACGAGTTGCTCGGCCGCTCCCCGCTCGCCGCGCTGGTCGGCATGCTGCTCGACCAGCAGGTGCCGATGGAGTGGGCGTTCTCCGGCCCGTACACGATCGCCACCCGGATGGGCCACGACGACCTGGACGCGCACGAGATCGCCGCCCAGGACCCGGAGGCCTTCGCCGCGCTGCTCTCCGAGAAGCCGGCCGTGCACCGCTACCCGGGCTCCATGGCCAAGCGGATCCAGCAGCTGTGCCGCTTCCTCGTCGACGAGTACGGCGGCGACGCCGAGGCCGTCTGGCGGGACGCGGCGACCGGGCGGGAGCTGCGCGCCCGTCTTGAGGCGCTGCCCGGGTTCGGCGCGCAGAAGGCCGGGATCTTCCTGGCGCTGCTCGGCAAGCAGTACGGCGTGCGGCCCGAGGGCTGGCGGGAGGCGGCGGGCGCGTACGGCGAGGAGAGCTGCTACCGCTCGGCCGCCGACATCACCGGCCCGGAGTCCCTGGCGAAGGTGCGCGCCCACAAGCAGGAGATGAAGGCGGCGGCCAAGGCGAGCAAGACAGCCGGCACGACGAAGGCGTCCACGGCTGGTAAAGCACCGGTCAAATCACGTAAATCGTCCCGGAATTGATAAATCCAGATGTCAATCCTGCTCAACCTGACATGAATTGAGCCAGATGTGTTCACAGAATCCCCCAGTCGTCGCTAACTTCCCTTCCATCTCGTACGCATCCGGAAGGACTTCTGTGAACGCAACCCAGCGCAGGGCCGCCGCCGTTCTGGCCGCGGCCGCACTCGCCACTCCGCTCGTGCTCGCCGCGCCCGCCACCGCCACCCCCGACCCCGGTGCGGCGGCCGCCCGCGACGCCGCCAAGCTGGCGAAGAAGCTGGTCCGCGAGACCTCCGCGCAGGACGCCTACAAGCACCTCCAGAAGTTCCAGGCGATAGCCGACTCCGCCGGTGGCAACCGCGCGGCCGGCACCCTCGGCCACGACGCCTCGGCCGCGTACGTGTACACGCAGCTGAAGAAGGCCGGCTACGCCGTCACGTACCAGAAGTTCGACTTCATCTACACCCAGACGCTCGCCGAGAAGGTCTCCGTCCTCTCCCCCGCCGCCCGCGATCTCGTGATCCACGCGATGACCTACACCAAGTCGACCCCGGTCGGCGGCGTGAAGGCCGAGCTCGCCGCCGTCCCGGTCGACGCGGACGGCACCACCGGCTGCGAGCCGGGCGACTTCGCCTCCGGCACCTTCACCGGCAAGGTCGCGCTGATCAAGCGCGGCGGCTGCAACTTCTCCGTCAAGCAGCAGAACGCGGGCGCGGCCGGCGCCGTCGGCGCGATCATCTACAACAACGCGGACGGCGTGCTCTCCGGCACCCTCGGCGCCCCCTCCGCCACCGGCGTCCCGGTCGGCGGCATCTCCAAGGCCGAGGGCGAGGCGCTCGTCGCCGACCTCGCCAAGGGCCCGGTCAACCTCTCCTTCGAGATCCGCCAGCTCCAGGAGAAGCGTTCCACCAACAACGTGATCGCGGAGACCGTCGGCGGCAACGCCGCCAACACCGTGATGCTCGGCTCCCACCTCGACTCCGTCACCGCGGGCCCCGGCATCAACGACAACGGCTCCGGCTCCGCCGGCCTCCTCCAGACCGCCCTGGAGCTCGCCAAGTCGAAGGACAAGGTCCGCAACAAGGTCCGCTTCGCCTGGTGGTCCGCCGAGGAGAACGGCCTGCTCGGCTCCGAGCACTACGTCGCCAACCTCAGCGAGCTCGGCCGGAAGGAGATCAAGCTCTACCTGAACTTCGACATGATCGCCTCGCCGAACTACGGGCTCTTCGTCTACGACGGCGACAACTCCGACGGCGTCGGCGCGGGCGCGGGCCCCGAAGGCTCCGCCCAGCTGGAGCGGGACATCACCGACTTCATGGATAGCCGCGGTATCCAGCACGAGGGCACCGACTTCACCGGCCGCTCCGACTACGGCCCGTTCGTCGACGCCGGCATCGCCTCCGGTGGCACGTTCACCGGCGCCGAGGGCATCAAGACCGCCGGTCAGGCCGCGAAGTTCGGCGGCCAGGCGGGCGTCGCCTACGACGTGAACTACCACGCCAAGGGCGACGACCTCTCCAACATCAACATGACGGCCTTCGACGTCAACATCGACGTCATCGCCAACGCCGTGGGCACCTACGCCCACGACATCAGCTCCCTGAAGCGCCCGGTCGTCTCCGTCCCGACCAACGGCGACGCGGGCAGCGGCGGCGGCCTGCACGGCGACCACGACGAGGTCACCTCGTAAGCGCCCGTCCTAGCGTCGGCGGCGGGCCGTCCCGAAGAGCGAACGGGAGATCTCCCGGCCCAGCTGGGTCCCGATCGACCGCGCGAGGGACTTGAACATCCCACTGCCGACGACCTGTTCGGTGAGCGAGGGCTCCTCCTTCTTCTGGCGAGGGGCCCTCGCGGCTTCCTTCTCCGCCGCCTTCGCCGCCGCGGCATCCTCGGCCGCCCGCAGCGCCGTCTCCTCCGCCTCCCGCTGCTCGGCCGTCAGCCGCTCGTACGCCGACTCGCGGTCCACCGCCTCCGCGTACCGCCCGTACAGCGGCGAAGCCTTCACCGCCGCCTCCAGGTCGGCCGCCGGGACCGGGCCCATCAGCGACTGCGGCGCCCGCAGCCGGGTCGCCGCCACCGGGGTCGGGGCGCCCTTCTCGCTGAGTACGGTGATCACGGCCTCGCCCGTGCCGAGCCCGGTCAGCACCTCCTCCAGGTCGTACGCCGAGTTGGGGAAGGTCCGCACCGTCGCCTTGAGCGCCTTGGCGTCGTCCGGAGTGAAGGCGCGCAGCGCGTGCTGCACCCGGTTGCCCAGCTGGGCGAGCACGTCCGCGGGCACGTCCTTGGGGGTCTGCGTCACGAAGAACACCCCGACGCCCTTGGAGCGGATCAGCCGCACCGTCTGCGTGATCGACTCCAGGAAGGCCTTCGACGCCCCGTTGAACAGCAGATGCGCCTCGTCGAAGAAGAACACCAGCTTCGGCTTGTCGACGTCGCCGACCTCCGGCAGATCCCCGTACAGGTCCGCCAGCAGCCACATCAGGAACGTCGAGAACAACTGCGGCTTGTCCTGCACCGCCGGCAGCTCCAGTACGGAGACGATGCCGCGGCCGTCCGCCGCCGTGCGCAGGAACTCGGCCGTGTCGAACTCCGGCTCCCCGAAGAAACCGCCCGCGCCCTGCTGCTCGAACGCGGTGATCGAGCGCAGGATCACCCCCGCCGTCACCGTCGAGAGCCCTCCGATCCCCTTCAGCTCGGCCTTCCCGAGGTCCGAGACCAGGAAGGCGACCACCGCCCGCAGGTCCTTCAGGTCCACCAGCTCCAGGCCCTTGGCGTCGGCGTAGTGGAAGATCAGGCCGAGCGACTGCTCCTGCGTCTGGTTGAGCTGGAGCACCTTGGAGAGCAGCACCGGGCCGAAGCTGGTCACGGTGGCGCGGAGCGGGATGCCGGGGCCGGTGCCGCCGAGCCCGTAGAACTCGCAGGGGAAGCCGGCCGCCGTCCACTCCTGGCCGACCTGCGCGGCCCGTTCCCGGACCTTCTCGCCGTCCGCGCCGGGCGCGGCGATGCCGGACACGTCGCCCTTGATGTCGGCGAGGAAGACCGGCACGCCGTTCGCGGACAGCTGCTCGGCGATCAGCTGGAGCGTCTTGGTCTTGCCGGTGCCGGTCGCGCCGGCCACCAGGCCGTGCCGGTTGAGCATGGGCAGCGGGATGCGGATCCGCGCGTCCGGGTGACATTCCCCGTCCCAGAGCAGGGCCCCTAGTTCGAGTGCCGCTCCGCCGAAGGCGTACCCGGCGGCGATCGGCGCCCAAGGCGTGGCTTCGGGCTCCGCCGCGGGGGTGGACGACGGCTGCTCGCTCACGCTCATGACGGACCCCTGTCCCGAATGCGTACGACTTGATCCCGGTTTGTCCCAGCATCGCACCGGGCCCGCGTGGCTGCGCCGGGAGCCGGTCGCCCGGTAGGCTTTCCGTGTGATCTTCAAGCGCATCGGTAACGGAAAGCCGTATCCCGACCACGGCCGGGAAAGCACCCGGCAGTGGGCGGACGTCGCCCCGCGCCCGGTCCGCCTCGATCAGCTGGTGACGACCAAGGGCCAGCTGGACCTGGAGACCCTCCTCGCCGAGGACTCGACCTTCTACGGCGACCTCTTCGCGCACGTCGTGAAGTGGCGGGGCGACCTCTACCTGGAGGACGGACTGCACCGCGCGGTCCGCGCCGCGCTCCAGCAGCGCCAGGTGCTGCACGCCCGCGTCCTGGAGATGGACTGACCCGTCGGCCGTCCCGGGCCAGGCCCGTCGGCCGCCCCGGCGCCCCGGGGCCTCAGCGCCCCGGCTGATCCTTTCGGGGCCTCTTCGCCCCCATCCGGACGCGATCACATGATCATCCAGTAGGCATCGCCCACCGGCGGCATTACGCTGCGCTCATGAGCATGCTCACTCCCCCCGGAATGGGTGGAAAGTACCGCATCACGGGCGAGGTCTACCCGCGCATGCGGCGCCCCCACCGCCGCCGCAGGATCGTCCTCGGAGCCGCGGCCGGGGCGCTCGTGCTCGGCGCGGCGGGCTGGGGGACGCTCCAGCTGGTCGAGGTCTTCACCGGCGGCGACGGGAAGACCACCACGGCCGCCGGGAAGCAGGCCGACTGCAAGCCCGTCGCCAAGGCGAGCGCGCAGCCCGCCGCCGCCCTGCCCAAGCCCGCCCAGATCACGGTCAACGTCTACAACGCGACCCCGCGCGCCGGGCTCGCCAAGACGACCGCGGACGAGCTGAAGAAGCGCGGCTTCGCCATCGGCAAGGTGGGCAACGCCCCCGCCGCGTACGACAAGAAGGTCCCCGGCGCCGGAATGCTCCTCGGCGCCCCCGCCGCCACCAAGGGCAGCTTCTCCGTGCTCGGCACCCAGCTCAAGGGCGCCACGACAAAGGTCGACGCCCGCACCACGGCGGACGTCGACCTGATCATCGGTACGGCCTTCAAGACGCTCGACCCGAAGGCCGCGGCGGACGCGGCGCTGGTGGCCCTGAACAAGCCCAAGCAGCCGCTGCCCGGACGCTGCTAGTCGGCGGAGCCGTACATGCGGTCGCCCGCGTCGCCCAGGCCCGGGACGATGTAGCCGTTCTCGTTGAGACGCTCGTCGACCGAGGCCGTCACGACGGTCACCGGCGTGCCCGCCAGCTCGCGCTCCATGACCTCGACGCCCTCCGGGGCGGCGAGCAGCACGACCGCGGTCACGTCGTCGGCGCCGCGCTTGATGAGCTCCTGGATCGCCGCCACCAGCGTGCCGCCGGTCGCCAGCATCGGGTCCAGGACGTACACCTGGCGGCCGGACAGGTCCTCCGGCATCCGCGAGGCGTACGTGGACGCCTCCAGCGTCTCCTCGTTCCGGATCATGCCGAGGAAGCCCACCTCGGCCGTCGGCAGCAGCCGCACCATGCCGTCGAGCATGCCGAGGCCGGCCCGCAGGATCGGGACCACCAGCGGCCGCGGGTACGACAGCTTCACGCCGGTCGTCGGCGTGACCGGGGTCTCGATGTCGACCTGCTCCGTGCGCACGTCCCTGGTCGCCTCGTAGGCGAGCAGGGTGACCAGCTCGTCGGCGAGCCGGCGGAAGGTCGGGGAGTCCGTGCGCTTGTCGCGCAGCGTGGTGAGCTTGTGGGCGACCAGCGGGTGATCGACGACGTGGAGACGCATGCCTCCACAGTAGCCGGGACTGGCGTCGAACCATGCCGTCGAGGGACGCGGGACTGGCATCGGACCACGCCTCCGAGGGAAGGTGGTGACACAGGTACCGGACCTAAGTCCTGGGGTGGTGGCCCATGCCCGACCTGGAAGGAAAGCCCGGCGGAGCTCCCGACGAGGAGCCCCGCCCGGAGACCGACGCGGAGCGCCGCAGACGCCGCGCCCAGTTCCTGCGCGAACTGAACGAGGCCAAGGCACTGCGCGACCGCGTCCAGCCCCGGCGCGCCCGGGCGGCCCGGATGCGGCAGGCGATGCGCATGCGGACCTTCCGCTGGTGACGCGCCGACGCCTCGACGCCCCGACGGCCCGACGCCCCGACACGCCGGTGGTCCTTCGGTGGCCCGCCGGTGACCCGCGACGGCTCCCCCGGTGACGTACGGGTGAAGGCCGTTGAGCCGCCTGCCGTGCGCCCCCCGTGTGCGCCGGGGTCGCACGCCCGCCCGATCGCGGTGTCGTTCAGACTGATGCACGACGCAAGAGCCGAAGACCTCTCCTGAGGCCTCCGTTTCTGCCACGATGCCGATTGGGCGGGGCTTCAGGAGCGCACCGCCGGATCGTCACACCTCTGATCAGTGGGAGAGTCAGGTGTACTTCGCCGCACTGCTCGCGCGCACCGAAGACGGGTGGGAAGCGAGCGATACAGAGCTCGACAGTGTGGAGACCCTGTCGGACATCGCCGATCTGGCCCGGGAGGCCGCGGCGGACGACAGCGAGACCGTGATCGTGTTCATCGAGCAGGAGGACGCGTGGTTCGGCGTCGTCCGCGTCGACGGCGAGGACGACCCCCGGGTCTTCGTCTCGAACGCGGCCGCGGCGGCCCGCTCCTCGTACGGGGAGATCCTCACCTCGGAGATCCTCGGCGACGACCCGCGCGACGCTGACACCGACGTGGACGCGCTGGACCTGGACGGCACGGAGGACGGCGAACCCCTCGACTCCTCGGCCGCGGAGGACGGCGAGGACGACGAGGAGACCGGCGTGCCCGCCGCCCCCGTCGGCGACCGGCACATCCTGGCCGACCTGGGCCTCTCCGAGCGCGAGCTGCTGGCGCTCGACGGCGACGCCCTGTCGACGATCGCGGACCTCCTCGGTGCCGGGGAAGTCCTGGAGGCAGTGCGCTAGTGCCCCTGGCAGCGGTTCAAGGCCCCGGCGCGGGCGCCGATCCCGTACGGGACCCCTGGCGGGACCCGATGCGGCTGGCCCTCGCCGAGGCGGACAAGGCCGCGCTGGCCGGTGACGTACCGGTCGGCGCGGTCGTGCTCTCCCCGGCCGGCGCGGTCCTCGCCCTCGGCCACAACGAGCGCGAGGCGACCGGCGACCCCACGGCCCACGCGGAGGTCCTGGCCCTGCGGCGGGCGGCCGCGGCGACCGGCGAGTGGCGGCTGACCGGCTGCACGCTCGTGGTGACCCTGGAGCCCTGTGTGATGTGCGCGGGCGCACTCGTCCAGTCGCGGGTCGAACGGGTGGTCTTCGGCGCCTTCGACGAGAAGGCGGGCGCGACCGGCTCCCTCTGGGACCTCGTACGCGACCGGCGGCTCAACCACCGTCCCGAGGTCGTCCACGGGGTCCTGGAGGAGGAGTGCTCCCGCCAGCTGACCGCGTTCTTCCGCGACCGCTGACCTGCGCGGACTTATGGATTTCAGTCCAGGGCTCCTTTGGGCTAAGCTCTCTCTCGGTAGCGTGTCCGAGCGGCCGAAGGAGCTCGCCTCGAAAGCGAGTGTGGGGAAACTCACCGAGGGTTCAAATCCCTCCGCTACCGCCAGAGAAACCTCCCTGAGCTTCGGCTCGGGGAGGTTTTTTCATGCCCCCGTGGCCCTGCCACCCCCGGTCGAATGTCATGCGCATGACAAGATTACGCACACCGCTGAAGACTTAGGACGGGGGGAGCGGCATCGGGGGGACAAGCCGCTCCCCCCGATGAGAACCGGTCCTGCAAGTCCTGCGCCGCAGTCAGGGGGGAAGCTCGCGGCGCGGACCCCGCAGTGAGGGCCGGTTCCAAGGGCCCTGCGGATTCCTGCCAGATCCGCCGGGCTCGACATCAATACTGCTCGCCCGCCGGGCTCCCGGGAGGCGGCAAAAGGCCCCGATCGCAGGGCCCTTGGTCCATAAAGGCCCCGTGAGGGGGGCCTGGGCTAGACTCGGCGACCGCGCGGCGGAGGCGGCCAGGGGAGGGCGGAGCGGATGGCGCAGGCGAAGAAGATCGCACTGTATGTGGTGATGGCCTTTGTGCTGTACACGATCATCACGTCCCCGGCCCGGGCGGCCGATCTCGTCCAGGTAGGGTTCGAGGGCATATCGAGCGCAGCCCAGGGCATCGGCCAGTTCATGACCGAGCTCGTCAACTAGCACCGGGAGTGCCGTCGTGATCCGCCATCTGGTCCTCTTCAAGCTCAACGACGGCGTGCAGCGCGACGAGCCCCGTGTGGTGGCGGGCGTCGAGGCCTTCCGTGCCCTCGGCTCGCAGATCCCGGAGCTGCGCTTCTGGGAGTGCGACTGGAACATCTCGGACCGCCCGATCGCCTACGACTTCGCCATCAACTCGGCCGTCGAGGACGCGGACGCCCTCAAGCGCTACCTGGAGCACCCGGCGCACCAGGCGGGCGTGGGCCAGTGGCGCGAGTTCGCGACCTGGGTGATCGCCGACTACCCCTTCGAGGCCTGAGCCTCACCCTCTTCACTTCCCTCTTCGGGCCCCTCGCCGTCCATCGGCGGGGGGCCCGAAGGTTTACCCGCCCAACTTGCCCTCAACACGTGGTTATACGGTGCTTGCACACAGTGGACATGTCTTGTGATGCTATGACCGCTTTTGACGGATGAGTCGACGATGTTGACATGAAGGGGTGGCGTGAACGTGCCGGCCAGTGCAGCGCCTCAAGTCCCGCCCCAGAACGAGGCCGGGGCGCCCGAGACCCCGCGCCCCCGCCCCCAGAGCACCCGAGGCGCCGACACCCGCGCCCTGACCCAGGTGCTCTTCGGGCAGCTCAAGAACCTGGAGCCGGGCACCCCGGAGCACCACCGCGTGCGGGGGGCCCTGATCGAGGCCAACCTGCCCCTCGTGCGGTACGCCGCCGCCCGCTTCCGCAGCCGCAACGAGCCGATGGAGGACGTGGTCCAGGTCGGCACGATCGGCCTGATCAACGCCATCGACCGCTTCGACCCCGACCGGGGCGTGCAGTTCCCGACCTTCGCCATGCCGACCGTCGTCGGCGAGATCAAGCGCTACTTCCGCGACAACGTCCGCACGGTCCACGTGCCCCGCCGGCTCCACGAGCTGTGGGTCCAGGTCAACGGCGCCACCGAGGACCTGACGACGGCCCATGGGCGCTCCCCCACCACCGCCGAGATCGCCGAGCGCCTCAAGATCGGCGAGGACGAGGTGCTGGCCTGCATCGAGGCCGGCCGCTCGTACCACGCCACCTCCCTGGAGGCGGCCCAGGAGGGCGACGGCCTGCCCGGTCTGCTCGACCGGCTCGGCTACGAGGACCCGGCGCTCGCCGGGGTCGAACACCGCGACCTCGTACGGCACCTGCTCGTCCAGCTGCCCGAGCGCGAGCAGCGGATCCTGATGCTGCGCTACTACAGCAATCTGACCCAGTCTCAGATCAGCCAGGAGCTCGGGGTCTCACAGATGCACGTGTCAAGGCTCCTCGCCCGCAGCTTCGCCCGATTGAGATCCGCAAATCGGATCGAAGCGTAGCTGGAACGGGTAGACCCTTTCAGAGCAGTTTTTCGGCACCTCAAATGCCGCACACCCCTTGTTTCCTGCGGATATTCGCCCTGTACTTGTCGACAAGTCACTACAGCGTGTTGCCGACATGTGACATTCTGCAGAAACCGAGTTTGCCGCGGCCCCGCCTCCGGTATTCAGGTGGAGGCTGCGTTCCTCAGATGGTCGTGGCCACCACGACCGTCCGCGACCTCAAGGGGGTGGCATGTCCGCAGAACAGGGCAGCTCGAAGGTGCTCACGCTCACGCCCATGCCCGCGTCCGTGCAGACGCCCGTCTCCGTGCCGACGGCCGTACCGGCGCAGACGGCCGTCCCGTCGCGGACGGCCCCGTCGGCGGGCGTGCCCGCCCAGACGACCGCGCCGGCCGCCGCGGACACGGCGGACACGGCGACCGGGACCGACGAGCCCCTCGTCGCCCCGCCGGCCGTCACGCCGGAGGCCCTCGACACCCGCACCCTCTCGCGCTCCCTCTTCCTGCGCCTGCGCGCCCTGGACGACAAGGGCGTCGCCGCGGACAGCCCGGAGCGGACCTACGTCCGCGACACCCTCATCGAGCTCAACCTCCCCCTCGTGCGGTACGCGGCGGCCCGCTTCCGCTCCCGCAACGAGCCGATGGAGGACATCGTCCAGGTCGGCACCATCGGCCTGATCAAGGCAATCGACCGCTTCGACTGCGAACGGGGCGTGGAGTTCCCGACCTTCGCGATGCCGACGGTCGTCGGCGAGATCAAGCGCTTCTTCCGCGACACCTCCTGGTCCGTCCGCGTCCCGCGCCGCCTCCAGGAGCTCCGCCTCGCCCTCACCAAGGCCAGCGACGAGCTCGCGCAGAAGCTGGACCGCTCCCCCACCGTGCCCGAACTCGCCGCGGTGCTCGGGGTGTCGGAGGAGGACGTCGTCGACGGCCTCGCGGTCGGCAACGCGTACACGGCCTCCTCGCTCGACTCCCCGTCCCCCGAGGACGACGGCGGCGAGGGCTCCCTCGCGGACCGCCTCGGCTACGAGGACACGGCCCTGGAGGGCGTCGAGTACCGCGAGTCGCTGAAGCCGCTGCTCGCCAAACTCCCGCCCCGCGAGCGGCAGATCATCATGCTCCGCTTCTTCGCGAACATGACCCAGTCGCAGATCGGCGAGGAGGTCGGCATCTCCCAGATGCACGTCTCCCGCCTCCTCACCCGCACCCTCGCCCAGCTCCGCGAGGGCCTGATCGCGGACTGAACTCCCCCTCCCCGCTTCCTTACTGACGGATCGTCAGTCACACTTCGCTCCATGGTGAGCTCGTGGCGAAGGAAGCGTCCGGGACTCGTGGTGGTCGCGCTCTGCCTCGGCGGGGCGCTCACCGCCTGCGGATCGGGCGAGGACGGTAAGGGGTACGCGGCGGTCGGCGCCGGCTCCTCACCCGAGGGCGCGGTCCGGCCGAGCGGCGCCGTGACGCTGGTGCCGCTGGACCCGGGACGCACGGGAGACACCTCCAGTACGTCGTCCCCGTCGCCACGGCCACCGAGGGATACGGGTACGCCTCCGCCGGCACCGACGACGACACCGGGCACCCCGCGTACGACCACGGCGCCTCCCCCGACCCGTACCGGCGGAACGACACCGACGACACCGACGACACCGACGACACCGGCCACGGGGAGCACGACTCCCCCGCCCTCGTCGTCCCCGCCGGCCCCGCCCACCCCCGCCGCACTCACCCTCTCCGCGCCCGCGCTCGCCGACACGGACAAGCGCTGGTGCGAGAACGTGACGGTCGGCTTCCGCAACACCGGTGGGACGGCGGCCCGTTCGGGCACGGTGACGTTCGCGACGCACATCATCGGCGCGCTGGGCGTCGACTGGGCGACCATCGGCTCCAGCCAGCCCCTGCCGGCCCCGATCGCCGCCGGGGAGACCCGTACGAAGACCTACACGGTGTGCGTGGAGTCCTGGCGGGTGCCGCTCGGCATGCGCGTGGACACCCGGGCCGTCACGGCCTCATGGCAGTGAGCAGCACCTCGGCGAACTCCTCCGGCCGCTCGACGCACCCCAGGTGCCCGCCCGGGAACACGACCGTGACGGCCCCGGTCAGCTCGGCGAGCCGCCGGGCGGGCCCGACCAACGCCTCCTGACCGTCCGACTCCCGGCCGACACCGAGGACCAGCTTCCCGGCGGCGGCGCGCAGCCCGTCGAGATCCGGGGCGGAGGAGGAGAAGGGGCACAGGACGTGCTCCAGGAAGACGGGCATGTTGGCGCCCATGCGGGAGGCCATGGGGCGGATGGCAGGCGGCAGTTCGCCCCTGGATGCTGATTCCGGCCTCCGCCCGTCGGGAGTCTCGGCGAACCGGGCCATGGCAGGCCCGAGCCCGCGCGTCCGGTGGAGCTCGCGCACCTCGGCGAAGTGGGCGCGGTACGGGCCGGGGTCGGCGAGCAGCTCCACCAGGGGCGGCTCGTGGGCGACGAGGCGGCGGATCCGGCCGGGGTGGGCGGCGAGCAGGGCGAGGGCGACGATGGCGCCGGAGCTGCCGCCGTAGACGTACGCGGGTTCGGCGGCGTCCGGCGCGACGGCGTCGAGGACGGCGCGGGCGTCCTCGGCCCACTCCTCGACCCGCTGGTCGGTGAGGGGCCCGTGGAGCGGGCTGCGGGAGAGGCCGCGCTGGTCGTAGGAGACGACCGTGTACCCGGCGGCGGCGAGCAGGTCCGCCATCCCCTCGTAGAGCCCGGCGTCACCCGCCCCGCCCGGTATGAGGAGGAGGACGGGACCGGTGCCGCGCGTCTCGTAGCGGAGGGTGGCGCCCGGGACGGGGACGGTGGCGGTGACGGTGACGGGGTGCGCGGCCGAGTTCATGACCAGCTCTCCAGGGTGGTGTGCAGGGCGTCGAGCGAGCGCGCCCAGGAGTCGGCGACGGGCCGGGAGGCGTGGAATCCGCCGCTCAGCTCCAGATGGATGTAGCCGTGGAAGGTGGCGCGGAGGAGGCGCCCGGCGTCGGTGAGGTCGGGCTCGGCGAGGCCGTAGCCGCGCAGCATGCCCTGGGTGAGCTCGACGCTGCGGAGGACGACGGAGGGATCGGTGATCTCCTCCGGCTCGATGCGCTGCTGGGTGGCGGCGTAGCGGCCGGGGTGGGCGAGGGCGTAGCCGCGGTAGGCGTCGGCGAAGGCGACGAGCGCGTCCTTGCCGGAACGCCCGGCGACGGCGGCGCCGATGGCGTCGTTCATCTCGGCGGAGGCGAGGAGGGCGAGCCGGACGCGCAGGTCGCGGAGGTTCTTGATGTGCGAGTAGAGGCTCGCGTCCTTGACGCCGAAGCGGCGGGCGAGGGCGGAGACGGTGACCTTGTCGAGGCCGTCCGCGTCGGCGAGCTCGGCGGCGGCCTGGACGAGGAGGTCGGGGGTGATGCCGGCGCGGACCATGGGGGGCGAGGCTCCTTCCTAGGGACTCTAGGTCAAAACCTAGCACCCCTAGGAAGTGCTGAGTGAGGACTTAGAGGACTTAACTGCCCGAGCGGGCGACGACGTTTCCACTGGAGCAGTCGCTCTGGTGGTTGCCCGGCCCGCCGGCGAGGGCGGTCGCGAGCACCTGGAAACAGGTGTCGGTCGCCGAGAAGCTCCAGTTGTCGGCGGCGTCGTCATCGGCGTGGGCGGGCGCCGCGAAGGAGAGGGCGGCGAGGGCGAGGGCGGCCGCGACGGCCGGCTTCTTGATGTTCACGGCGAGCCAACGACGACGCCACGGCCGGGTCACTCGGGATGGTCCGTCCGGAGGTGCCGCCGCAGCAGGACGTTCGCGTCGGTCTCGGCGCTCCAGTCGAACTCGGCACGGGCGGCCGTACGGGACCGGTCGAGGGCGCCGCAGACGACGCAGTGCGGCACGGGGACGGGCGGGCGGCTCAGCTCGTACGAGGCGGTCGCCCGCGCGTTCGCGGCGCGCACGCCGGCGCTCAGCCGCTCCTCGGGCGTCGCCGGGCGCACCCGCTCGGGGTCCGCCTGCCACTCCCGCCCGCCCCCGAGGGGCCGCAGCATGGCGTACGGCCCGGCCTGCCCCCGGTACTCGCCGACCTTCCGCGCCGCCGGGTCGTACAGGTATGCGCCGCACTCCTCGTGCCCTGCCATCGCTTGTTCCTTCCATGGTCACCCGATCGGGCGATTACTCTCTGTGCCTCAAGCGTTGCTCAATAGGAGGTGCGGCCACAACGCTGATCGCGTGCCAAGGGCTGCTGTCACGAGGGGGGTTCGAGTGACCAGGAAGGTTACGGCGGCGAGCTGGCCCGCCGCCACGACGGCGGAGGTGTTCGGCGAACTGCTCCGCCACTACCGCGAGTCAGCGGGCCTGACCCAGGAGGCCCTGGCCCGCCTGATCCACTGCGACCGCTCACAGATCGCCCGGATCGAGGCGGCGAAACGGGTGCCGACGGACACGTTCGCGAGGGCCTGCGACGAGATCCTGGGGACGGGCGGGGTGTTGCTGCGGCTGTGGAGCCGGATCGACTGGTACCCGGAGGTGCAGCACCCGGACTGGTTCGAGCGCCGGGCGGAGATGGACGCGAAGGCGGTGGCGCTGCGGGAGTACCAGACGCAGGTGATGCCGGGGTTGTTGCAGACGCCCGGGTACGCGCATGCGCTGTTCTCGCGAGTGTCGAACGGCGAAACCGTCGAAGACCGGGTTCGGGCCCGATTGAGCCGCCAACAGCGCTTCCTGATGGAGGACGGCCCGCTGTACGTGGCAGTACTGGACGAAAGCTGTCTGCGGAACGTAGTGGGTGACTCGGCGGTCATGCGTGACCAGTGCGCGCATCTTCTACGGGTGGGAGAGCATCCCAACATCGTTGTGCAGGTCGCCCCCGCCGACGATGCGGAACTCCGCCGTCCCAACACCTCGGTGTCGTTCATCAGGCTGCCCGACGGGCACGAGTGGGTCTACTCGGAATCGCTGGGGCAGGGCCATTTCGTCGATGATCCAGCCGTCTTCGCGCGGCACATCCGCACCTATGATGTGCTACGGGCGGACACTCTGTCAGTCGCCGAATCCGCCGCGTTGATCAGCGAGTCGATGAAGGGTTACGAGCACCATGCAGAGGCACGAACTCAACCCTTCGACCTGGATCAAGAGCAGCTACAGCGGGGACGACGGCGGCAACTGCCTCGAAGTCGCCCCCGGATTCCCCGGCCTCGTCCCCGTACGTGACAGCAAGGCCCCGACCGGTCCGGTGCTCGCCCTGTCCACTTCCGCCTGGGCGACGTTCGTCGAGTCCATCCGAGACTGAGGAGCCCGGTCATGGATCAGCACGATCTGAGCAAGGCAGCGTGGATCAAGAGCAGCTACAGCGGCAACGACGGCGGAGACTGCCTCGAAGTCGCCCCCGGATTCCCCGGCCTCGTCCCCGTACGTGACAGCAAGGCCCCGACCGGTCCGGTGCTCGCCCTGTCCACTTCCGCCTGGGCGACGTTCGTCGAGTCCATCCGAGACTGAGGAGCCCGGTCATGGCCCAGCAGGATCTGAGCAAGGCAGCGTGGATCAAGAGCAGCTACAGCGACAGCGACGGCGGCAACTGTCTCGAAGTCGCCCCCGGATTCCCCGCCCTCGTCCCCGTACGTGACAGCAAAGCCCCCGCCGGGCCGGTGCTCGCCCTGTCCACTTCCGCCTGGGCGACGTTCGTCGAGTCCATCCGAGACTGAGGAGCGCGGCCATGGCCCAGCAGGATCTGAGCAAGGCGACCTGGATCAAGAGCAGCTACAGCGGCGACAACGGCGGCAACTGCATCGAGGTCGCCCCCGGGTTCGTGGGCTGGGTCCCCGTCCGTGACAGCAAGGCCCCTGAGGTGCCTGCTGTCGTCTTCGGGCGTTCCGCGTGGGACTTGTTCGTTCGCGGGGTCTGAGGGTTCACGCCGCCAGGGCCAGGACGGCGACCGCCGGGGCCATGTAGATCAGCGGGAAGACCGCGTGGGCGTACGCCTTGGCGCGGAGGACCGTGATCACGGCGCCGAGGAAGTACAGGACCAGGCCGATCGCGGCGGCGATCCCGATCGCGGGGATCGCGTAGCCGACGAGGAGGCCGACCGCGCCGGCCAGCTTGGCGGCGCCGAGCCAGTTCCACCAGGCGCGCGGGACGCCGTACTCGGCGAGGGGCTCCACGGTGAACTTCGCCTTGAGGAAGATCGAGGCACCGGAGAACCCGGCCATGAAGGCGGCGACGGCGGTGACGACGGTGGCGGTGGTGGACATCGGGGGCTCCTCGGAGGGGCTGCGACGGCGGGCGCTTGTCGCTCGCTCTGTCCCTCTGACACCGCGCCCGACGGACGTGTGACCGGGCGGCCGAAGTTTTTTTACCGTGGCCCGAAGGTGTTCAGGAACAGCACCGGCTCGCCGCCGAAACGACCCTCCGCGTCAAGGGCGAGGAGCGCGGCGAGGGCCTTGCCCGTATAGACCGGCTCCAGACGCAGGGCGGCTTCCGCCTCGGCTCGACGGGCCGCGCGGGTACCGGGCTCCGAGGGGTGGGCGTACCCCGCGCCCAGCCAGCCGTACTCGCTGACGATGTCCCCGCGCCCGAGCCGTACGGGTGGCAGATCGGCCCCGCGCGCCCGCAGGAGAGCGTGCGCTTTGCCCGCGAGGCGCGCGAGGCGGGGAGCGTCCAGGGGCAGGGTGTCGTTGACGACGATCCCGAGGACCCGGGTGCGGAGACCGGCCAGGCGGAGGCCGAGGGCGAGCCCGGCGGTGGTGCCGCCGGAGCCGACCGCCGTCACGAGCCAGCAGGGCTCGGGCAGCTCGCCCGCCCGCACCTGCTCGGCGAGCTCCAGGGCGCACTCGACGTACCCGAGCGTGCCGAGCGGGGAGGAGCCGCCGGCCGGGAGGAGGTAGGGGAGGCGGAGGCCGTGGGTGTGGCGGGCGAGGAGCCAGGGCAGCGAGAGGACGAGCCGGGTCCTGGTGTGCGGGAAGTGCAGGGCGGCGCCGGAGGCCCGGAGCCGGGCGAGCTGGGCGCGGACGTGATCGTCGACCGGGTGGTCGATGAGCGCGAGGGCGACGTCGAGGCCCTGGTCGCGGGCGTAGAGGGCGGCGGCGAGGCCCCAGTTCGTACCGAGTCCGCCGACGCTGAGGAGCGTGCGGGCGCCTCGGCGGCGGGCGTCGGGGAGGAGCCACTCCAGTTTGCGGACCTTGTTGCCGCCCCAGCCACCGTCGCCGTAACCGCTCTCGTCCTTCACCCAGACCGGGGCGCGCAGGCCGAGCCCGGCGAGCGGGCGTACGGGGGTGGGGCCGGAGCCGAGCGGGAGGTACGGGAGGGTGGCGGCGAGCGCGGGCCAGTGCTGGTGGATCAGCGGACGCGGGCGGCTGGTCATGCGGGACACCGTAGGGGGAGGGCGCTCGTGGCGGGAGCCCTGGCGGGCTTCTGGTGCGGCCGCCCTCTTTCCGAGAGTCGCACCTTCCACCACCGCGTCAAGGGCGCTCCCTACGGTCGCGTCGCTGCGCGATGGCCTACGGCCACCCTTGACCCGGCGGCTCCAGGCGCGAAAGACCTCTCGGAGGGCGGCCGGGGGCGGGGCCGCGCGGACGGGAGGGGAGTGGCCGGGCAGGCGGGGCGGCGCGCGGGCCGGTGGGTGGGGAGGCCGGGTATCGGCCGGGCTTGTTGCTATGTCCGTCGGGTGAGTGGGTGGGGGCTGGGTTTGTGGCCGGGCCCGGCGGGCGGGCTTCCGTCGGCTCGGGGTGCGCGGCAGTGAAATGGGGCGGCCCGGCACGGCTCAGCGGCGGACGGCCGGTGGGTGACCGGGCCTCATGCCCCGCTGGTCACTGTGATCGGTTGCCCTGGGTGCAAAGTCCGGTCTCGCGCGCCGGGATGGGACGGACAGGGACTCGTGTGACGGGAGAGGTGGCGAACGGGTCCAGACGATCGCCGGGCACGGACTTAGCACCGCGCACCGGCCGGTCCCACTCTGTCCCGCCGTGCAAAGTCCCATCTCCCGGGCCTCGATGGGATGGATGAGGTCTTGTGTGACGGGAGAGGTGGCGAACGGGTCCAGATGATCGGCGGGCACGGAGTTAGCACCGCGCTCGGGCGGTTAGGCGCTCTCCAGGGCGTTGGTCAGGTGGGGGAGGTCCAGGGGCATGACCGCGATCAGGATGTCTCCGTCGGACGACGACTGGCATTCCACGATTCGGGAGCTCGGGTTGATCGTCATGCCCTCGCGCATGGTGGGCGGGCGAAGACCGGTCCGGCGTAGGTCGGTCGGCAGAGGTACTTCCTGCTTGCCCGAGGAGGGCTGCCACACCAGGGAACCCCCCGAACCGCCGCCGATCAGCAGACGTCCGGCCTTCCAGCGGGCTCCCTGCGCGGGCCATTTGAGCATGCAGGGCACGCCCGCCTCCTCGCCGCTGGCAATTGCCGCCGACCTCTGCTTCTGCTTCCGGACGACCAGCCATCCGACGAGGACTACGACAGCTACAAGGACAACCAGCTCGATCACTCCTGCATTCAAGCAGGTCAGGGGGTGGTTAGGGGCCGGGCTTCCAGATGCCCTGGCGGATGAGGCGTCGCTGCCGGGCCCGTTCGCCGATCGCCGTCCCGTAGTACGTCAGACCCAGCGCGGCGCCGAAGACGATGCCGGCCACGACGTCCACCGCCTGCGTCCCCGGCGGCACCACGATCACGGCGAAGACGAGCAGACCGATCGACACCCCCGGTACCAAAGGATGCCGCCCGACGAAACGCTGCACGCGCGTCGGCGGCTCATCGCCCCCCAGGAAGCGATCAACCGCCCAGAAGCCCTTCACCAGGGCAGGGGGAATCTTCGGCATACCGGCGAGCGTAGCTCCCCTCTCCTCCCCTCCCCCCCGGCAGTGACCAGCGGGGCATGAGGCCAGGCCACCCACCGGCCGTTCGCCGCTGAGCCGTGCCGGGCCGCCCCATTCCACTGCCGCGCACCCCGAGCAGACGGGAACCACTCCCACCCTCCCCGGCCACAAACCCAGCCCCCACCCACCGGCCCGCGCCCCGCGATCGGAGAACGGCCCATACCCGGCCCCCCCACCCACCGGCCCGCTCCCCGCCAGCCGAGCCCGGCCACTCCCCTCCCCGTCCGCGTGGCCCCGCCCCCGGCCGCCCTCCGAGTGTGAAAAGGCCCCCGGGCCCGGCCCGTCAAGGGTGGAGCGCAGCGGAATCGCGGAGCGACGCGACCGGAGGGAGCGCCCTTGACGGCCCGGCTCCGGCGGCCACACTCGGAAAGAGGGCGGCCGCACCAGAAGCCCACCAGGACCCCCAGCACGACCGCCCTCCTTAGTGCCTAACGCGTCAGCCCAGCGCCAGCCACGCCACGCCCGCCAGGACGACGATCGCCACGATGACGCCGACGATCACGCCGACGCGCGGGCCGGAGGAGTGGGTGGTCGCGGCCTGGTACTGCTGCCGCTGCTGGCCCTGCTGAGGGGCGGCGCCCTCGTCGACGAAGGCGCGGAACATCTGGGTGCTGCCGGCGGGGTCGTAGGAGCCCTCGGGGCCCTGGCCGCCCTGGCCGTACGGTGCTTGGGGGTTGTGTGCCATGGCCCGGACACTAGCGAAGGAGAGGTTCCGGGCCCAAGCCCCACCCTCCTCCCTCCCCCTCCACCCCCCTTTGCCGATTCTTTAGCGCGCTTTGACCGATTTAGTTTGCCTGGAGCAACCATCGATCTCTATGGTTGCCCTAAGCAACAAGATGTTGGGGGAGCTCGATGGAGACGCTGAACCGGTACGAGGAGCTCGCCAGGGCGGTGAGCGCCATCGGGGCGGTCAAGCGTGGTGTAGCCCGGGTTCTGCCCGCCCACTGCCAGGGCGGCGCGGCGGCCGTGCTCGCCCTCGTCAAGCACCACGGCGACATCCGGATGAGCCGGCTGGCCGAAGTCATGGCCGTCGACATGTCCGTGTGCAGTCGCCATGTGGCGCACACCGTGGAGCACGGCTGGATCGAGCGGCTGCCCGACCCGGACGACAAGCGCTCCCGGATCCTGCGGCTCACCCCCGAGGGCCACGCGATGCTCGGCGAGCTCGACCGCCGGGTCGCCGACGCCTTCGCCCGCCACCTCGCGGAGTGGTCCGACGACGACGTCGTACTGCTCACCACCATGCTCGCCCGGCTCCGCGATTCCTTCGGGGACTGCCGGGCCAACCAGGTCTGAACGCAGCGGACTTCACGTACGGGCGCGGGCCGGCCACCGCAGCCGCCGGCGCGCACGTACACCTCGTACACCCACGTACACGTAAAGGAACCTCATGGCTACCACCGCACCTGCCACGGGTGTACGGGAAGGCCGGACCGACACCTCCGGTGCCCCGATGACGCACCGGCAGATCATGGAGGCGCTCTCCGGGCTTCTGCTCGGCATGTTCGTCGCCATCCTGTCCTCGACGATCGTCTCGAACGCCCTCCCCCAGATCATCACCGACCTCGGCGGCGGCCAGTCCGCCTACACCTGGGTCGTCACCGCCGCCCTCCTGTCGATGACGGCGACCACCCCGCTCTGGGGCAAGCTGTCGGACCTCTTCTCCAAGAAGCTGCTGGTCCAGATAGCCCTGATCATCTACGTCACGGGCTCGGTCGTCGCCGGACTGTCCCAGAACACCGGCATGCTCATCGCCTGCCGTGTGGTCCAGGGCATCGGCGTCGGCGGTCTGACCGCCCTCTCCCAGATCATCCTGGCCGCCATGATCGCCCCGCGTGAGCGCGGCCGGTACAGCGGCTACCTCGGCGCGACCTTCGCCGTCGCCACCGTCGGCGGTCCGCTGCTCGGCGGCGTCATCACCGACACCGACTGGCTCGGCTGGCGCTGGTGCTTCTACGTCGGCGTGCCCTTCGCGCTGATCGCGCTCCTCGTCCTCCAGAAGACCCTGAAGCTGCCGGTCGTGAAGCGCGAGGTCAAGGTCGACTGGGCGGGTGCCTTCTTCATCAGCGCCGCCGTCTCCCTGCTCCTGATCTGGGTCACCTTCGCGGGCGACAAGTACGACTGGGTGTCGTGGCAGAGCGCCGCGATGGTCGGCGGATCGGTTCTCCTCGGCGTCGTGTTCGTCTTCGTGGAGTCCCGCGCCTCCGAGCCGATCATCCCGCTGCGCCTCTTCCGCAACCGCACGATCACGCTGGCCTCGCTGGCCTCGCTCTTCGTGGGTGTAGCGATGTTCGCCGGCACGGTCTTCTTCAGCCAGTACTTCCAGCTGGCCCGCAACGAGTCGCCGACGATGTCCGGCGTCCTCACCATCCCGATGATCAGCGGTCTGTTCGTCTCGTCGACCGTCTCCGGCATGATCATCACCAAGACCGGCCGCTGGAAGGCCTGGCTGGTCAGCGGTGGCGCCCTCGCCGCCGGCGGCCTCGGGCTGCTCGGCACGATCCGGTACGACACGGAGTACTGGCACATCGCGATCTTCATGGCGGTCCTCGGCCTCGGCCTCGGCATGATGATGCAGAACCTGGTCCTCTGCACCCAGAACCAGGTCGCCCCCTCCGACCTCGGCGCCGCCTCCTCCGTCGTCACCTTCTTCCGCTCCCTGGGCGGTGCGATCGGTGTCTCGGCGCTCGGCGCGGTCATGGCCCACCGGGTCACCGACTACGTCAAGGACGGTCTGGCCGAGCTCGGCCCGAAGGCCGCGGCGGCCATGGGCCAGGGCGGCGGTGGCGGCATCCCCGACATGGACAAGCTGCCCGCCCCGATCCGTACGGTCATGGAGAGCGCGTACGGGCACGGCGTCGGCGACGTCTTCCTCTACTCGGCGCCCTTCGCGCTGCTGGCCTTCATCGTGACCCTGTTCATCAAGGAGGTCGCGCTGAAGAGCAGCACGGTCAGGTCGGAGGACGTGACGGCGGACAGCATCACGACGGACGCGGCCGACAAGGTCGCCGCGGACGCCAAGTAAAAGCCCCCGCCCGTGCTTCGAGCGGAGGCACGGGCGGGTTCGGTACGGAGCGGCGGGCAGGGGACGGCCCGCCGCTCCGTCATTTCTGTCGTCTCCGTCTGTCACGGCTTCTCGCGGGCGACCATCACCTCGATGCCCGCGATGAGCACGTCCAGCGCGTAGTCGAAGTCGCGGTCCCACAGCGACTGCATGGAGCGGGCGGCCCGCTGCTCGATGACCGGCCGCATGATCTTCAGGTCGTCGGCGAACCTCGGCTCGTCCGCGAAGGCGTCGACCGCCTCCCGGTAGTACTCGTCCTGCGTCATGCCCGTGTCGGCGGCCCGCCGCTCGAAGTGGCCCTCGACCGTGCCGAATCCGTACACGAACTGGAAGACGGCCGAGGTGGCACCGGGCTGGCTGTCCAGCGGCAGCCCGGTCGACTCGATCAGGCAGTAGATGGCCCTCGATACGGCGACCGCGCACGGACCGATGTTGAGGTACGTCCCCGAGATCGGCGAGACCCACGGGTGGCGGACCAGCATCCGGCGGTAGCCGTTCGACAGGATCCGGAGCCGCTCCTGCCAGCTCCCGGCCGCTTCGACGGCGGCCAGGTCGATCTCCCCGTGGACGGCGTCCAGCGCGAACTCGATGATGTCGTCCTTGGTGTCCACGTACCAGTACAGGGACATCGCGGTGACGTTGAGCTCGGTCGCCAGCCTGCGCATCGACAGCTTGGCGAGGCCGTCCTCGTCGAGCATCCGGATCGCGGTCGTGACGATCCGCTCCCGGTCGAGCCCGGCCGGGCCGCCGCCGCTGCGGGCGGCCCGGTGCTCCAGCCAGACGCTGGAACGCGCCGGGTTCTTGGCCCTGTCCGCCGCCTTGACCATTGCGTTCCTCCGTCCGATCAGCTTTCTCCGACCATGCTAAGCAGCTACCTCCAGCTCGTCGGCACTCTGCTCACGCCGCTGCGACCGTTCGGCCCGCTTGAGGAGGGCCGTGGCGACCAGTCCGCCGGCGAAGACCGCGACCGCGCCGACCAGCTGGCTGGTCTGGAGGCCGGAGGCGAAGGCGTCGGAGATCTGCCGCCGTTCGGCGTCGCCGCCCGCCGCGGCCAGGGCGGCCGGGAGGGAGGTGGCGGTGACGGCGACGAGGGCGGCGAAGCGGGCGTTGAGGACGGCGCCCAGGACGGCGACGCCGAGGCCGTTGCCGAACTCGGCGAGGGTGCCGTTGATCCCGGCGCCCACGCCCGCCTTCTCCGGCGGGATCGCGCTCATGAGCGCGTTGGCCATGGCCGGGGAGGAGACCGCGATGCCGGAGCCCATCAGGACCAGGCCGAGCAGCATGCCCCAGTAGCTGCCGTCCGTGCCGCCGCCGAGCAGCGAGATCGAGGTGAGGCCGGCGGCGACCAGGGTCATGCCGACGGCGACGGTGGGCGGGGTGCCCAGCTTCATGACGATCTTCGGGCCGATGCCGGTCAGGTTGAGGCCGACGATCGTCAGGGCGAGCGGCGCCATCCGCAGGCCCGCCTCCAGGGGTTCGTAACCGAGGACGAACTGCAGGTGCTGGGTGAGCAGGAAGAGCGAGCCGCCCATGCCGAAGACGACCAGGATCGAGCCGCCGACGGCGCCGACGAAGGTCTGGTTGCGGAAGAAGTGCATGTCGAGCATCGGGTACGGGGTGTGCAGCTCCCACAGCGCGAAGGCGCCCAGGCCGAGCAGGCCGACGGCCGCCGGGATCAGCACCTCGCCGGAGATCCAGCCGTGCTCGGGGCCGCTGATGATCGCGTACACGACGGCGGTCATACCGATGGTGGAGAGCAGCGCGCCGAGCAGGTCGGGGCGGTCGCCCTGCGGGTTCTTGGACTCGGGGACCAGCTTGAGGACGGCGACCAGGGCGAGGACGGCGACCGGGATGTTGATCAGGAAGATCATTCCCCACCAGAAGTGGTTCAGGATCACGCCGCCGATCAGCGGGCCGCCGGCGAAGCCGAGCGAGGCGACGGTGGACCAGAGCGCGATGGCCTTGACCCGCTCCGAGTCCTCGAAGATCTGCATCACGACGGCGAGGGTCGTGGTCATCAGGAGCGCGCCGCCGACGCCCATGCCCGCGCGGGCGGCGATCAGCTGCCCGGTGGAGTCGGCGAGGCCGGCGGCGAGCGAGCCGAGGCCGAAGAGCGCGAGTCCGGCCGCGAGCAGCTTCTTGCGGCCGTAGCGGTCGGCGGCGTTGCCCGCGGTGAGCAGCAGGCCGGACTGGACCAGCGAGTAGGCGTTGATCATCCACTGGATGTCGCTGGTGGTGGCGTGCAGCTCGGAGGTCAGCGAGGGGATGGCGACGCTGAGCACGGTGTTGTCGAGGAGGACGGTGAGCTGGGCGAGGCAGATGACGCCGAGGATCAGCCAGCGCTGTGGGTGGCCGCCCCCGGTGGTGGCGTTGGCGTGCGGCGCCGTCATGGCAGCAACTCCTTATACGGTGTACGAGGCGAGTTCTCGTACACCGTATAGGAGCTCTCTTACGCTGTATAGCGATTAACGCTCACTGCTTCTTGCTCGTCAGGTCGTAGAAGGTGGCGCCGTCCACGGTCGTCTTCTCGAAGGTGGACTCCACCCACGAGGTGATCGCGCTGCTGCCGCCACCGCCGGGGCCGCCGCCCATGCCGACGCCGCCGGACCCGATGAAGTAGTGGATCCTGCCCTCGGCCACGTACTGCTTGAACTGCGCGAGCGTCGGCGACGGGTCGCTGCCGTTGAAGCCGCCGATCGCCATCACCGGCTTCTCCGTGGCGAGCTGGTAGCTGGCCGCGTTCTGGGCGCCGACGGCGGCGGCGACCCAGGTGTACGCGTCGGCGTCGGCGAGCAGCTTGGCCTTGGCGGCGGAACGGACGTCCGCACCGTTGAGGAGACCGCCGACGGTGCCGGGGCGGGTGTTCTCGGTGGGGGTGGCGGGCGCTTGGATGCCACCGGGGGCTTGGCCTGCGCCTTGGCCCGGGGCCTGACCGCCACCGCCGGGGATCTGGCCCATGCCGCCCTGGCCACCGGGCATCTGACCGCCGGGCATCTGCCCGCCACCAGGCACCTGCCCGCCTCCCGGGAACTGCCCTCCCCCGGGGAGCTGCCCGCCCGGCCCCTCCCCGAACAGCATCGGGGCCCTGCCCAGCCTCCCCATCCTGCCCATCCCACCCATCCCGCCAGGCCCGGCCATCCCCGCCGGACCGGCCGTCACGATCGAGCCCTGGTGCCCCTCGGCCAGCGTCGCCAAGGTGTACGCGAAGGGGCCCGCGAGACCGGCCGCGAGGCCGAGCCCCGCCGCCGCCAGGCCGATCCGCCGGTCCACGCCCGTGGGCCGGACCGCCGGCAGCAGCAGCCCGAGCGCCGCCACGCAGCCCGCGGCCAGCACCGCCCAGCGCAGCCACGGCAGCCAGTCCGGTGTGCGGCCGAGCAGCGCCCACGCCCACACCGCCGTCCCCGCGACCGAGGCCGCGAGGGTCGCCGCGGCGAGGAACCGGGTCCGCTCCTCCCACAGCACGGCGACGCCCATGCCGACCAGGGCGGCGAGATACGGGGCGACGGCCACCGTGTAGTACTCGTGGAAGATGCCGGCCATGAAGCTGAAGACGCCCGTCGTCATCAGCAGCGAGCCGCCCCACACCAGGAACGCCGAGCGTGCCGTGTCCGTGCGCGGGGTCCGCCAGGTCACCACGAGACCGGCGACGAGCAGCAGCAGCGCGGCCGGCAGCAGCCAGGAGATCTGGCCGCCGACCTGGTCGTTGAACATGCGCCCGAGGCCCGTCTCGCCCCAGCCGCCACCGCCGCGCCCACCGAGCCCCGGCAGTTCGAGACCGGCGGGCAGCTCCGTACCGCCGGGCAGCTCCAGGCCCATGCCGCCGCCGCGCGCACCGCCACCCACGCTGCCGACCTCATTGCCGTTGAGCCGGCCGAGGCCGTTGTAGCCGAAGGTCAGCTCCAGGAAGCTGTTGTTCTGCGAGCCGCCGACGTACGGGCGGGAGGACGCGGGCCACAGCTCGACCAGGGCCACCCACCAGCCCGCCGACACCAGCATCGCGAGCCCGCCGAGGCCGAGCCGCCCGAGGCGGCGCCCGATCCCGCCCGGCGCGCACACCACGTACACGAGCGCGAGGACCGGCAGGATCAGGAAGGCCTGGAGGGTCTTGGCGAGGAACGCGAAGCCGAGCGCCACGCCCGCCCACACCAGCCACCGCGCCGCGCCCCCGTCGAGCTCCAGGGCGCGCAGCACGCAGTACACGGCGACGGTCATCAGCAGCGCGAGGAGCGCGTCCGGGTTGTTGAAGCGGAACATCAGGGCGGCGACCGGGGTGAGCGCGAGGACCACGCCCGCGATCAGGCCCGCGCCCGCGCCGAAGCGGCGCCGGACGGACGCGTACAGGACGCCGACCGTCGCCACCCCCATCAGCACTTCGGGGAGCAGGATCTGCCAGGAGCCGAGACCGAAGAGGCGGACCGACAGGGCCATCGGCCACAGCGCGGCCGGCGGCTTGTCGACGGTGATGGCGTTGGCCGCGTCGAGCGAGCCGAAGAAGAAGGCCTTCCAGCTCTCGCTGCCCGCCTGCACGGCGGCGGAGTAGAAGGAGTTGGCGTAGCCGCTGGAGCTCAGGTTCCAGAGGTAGAGGGCCGCGGTGACGAGCAGCAGGCCGAGGAAGGCCGGCCGCACCCAGGGCGCGTCCTCGGGTCGCCCGCGCCACAGGCGCCGGGCTCGGGTCAGGGAGTTCATCGGGAGGTCCTTGAGGTCCATGAGGTCTTGGTGGCGGTGGCGCGCTCCGGGAAGACCCAGAGACGGAAGAGGAGGAAGCGCACGACGGTCGCGGCGAGGTTGGCGACGATCAGTACGGCGAGTTCGGCCGAGTGCGCCGGATCGCCCGTCGCGGCGCCGAGCGCGGCGAGGGAGCCGCTGGTCAGGGCGAGGCCGATGCCGAAGACGACGAGCCCCTGCGCCTGATGGCGGGCGGCCCGGTCCCGGCCCCGTACGCCGAAGGTGAGCCGGCGGTTGGCGGCCGTGTTGGCGACGGCGGAGACGAGGAGGGCGCCCGCGTTGGCGAGCTGGGGGCCGACGCCGAGCCGGAAGAGGGAGTAGAGGGCCAGGTAGAAGAGGGTGGACAGGGCCCCGACCACGCAGAAGCCGACCAGTTGGCGGGCGAGTCCGCCCGGCACGCCGGACAGTTCGCGGTCGCGCGGGTCGTCGCCGAAGGGCCGGGCCAGCCGGTCCAGCGGCAGCGAACCGGTCGCGAGCGCCCGCCCCACCCGCCACACGCCCCGCAGGTCGTCCGTGGCGGTCCGCACGAGGTGGACGGTCGAGTCGGGGTCGTCGACCCAGTCGACCGGCACCTCGTGGATCCGCAGCCCGGCCCGTTCGGCGAGCACCAGCATCTCCGTGTCGAAGAACCAGCCGGTGTCCTCGACCATCGGCAGCAGCCGCTCGGCGACCTCCCGCCGGATCGCCTTGAAGCCGCACTGCGCGTCGGAGAAGCGGGCGGCGAGCGAGCCGCGCAGGATCAGGTTGTAGGCGCGGGAGATGAACTCCCGCTTCGGCCCGCGCACCACCCGCGAGGAGCGGGCGAGCCGCGAGCCGATCGCCAGGTCGGAGTGGCCGGAGATGAGCGGCGCGACGAGCGGGAGCAGCGCGTTGAGGTCGGTGGACAGGTCCACGTCCATGTACGCGAGGACCGGCGCGTCGGACGCCGACCAGACGGCCCGCAGCGCCCGCCCGCGCCCCTTCTGCTCCAGCCGTACGGAGCGTACGGCGGGCAGCCGGGCGGCCAGCGAACGGGCCACGTCCGGGGTGGAGTCGGTGGAGGCGTTATCGGCGACGGTGATGCGGAAGGCGTACGGGAAGGTGCGGGAGAGGTGCTCGTGGAGCCGCAGCACGCACGGCTCCAGGTCCTTCTCCTCGTTGAACACGGGGATCACCACGTCGAGGACGGGCCGGCCGGCCACGCCGACGGGGAGGTGCTCCCGGGCGGGGAGGGTTTCGGCGGTCGGTGACATCTGCATGCCGTCGACCCTCGCCAGGGCCGCTGTCATGGTGGTGTGGTGAGGCTGTGGCGGGGCTGTGAGTGCAGTGCAGCCGGGGGGCGTACGGGGAGGGGCTCCCGGATCAGAGCTGCTTCGGCAGCCTGATCGCGAAGAGGGTCCGGCCCGGTGCGCTGTCGAGGCGGACCTCGCCGCCGTGGGCGAGGGTGACCGCCCGGACGATGGCGAGGCCGAGGCCGGTGCTGCCGGCGTGCCGGGAGCGGGAGGCGTCGCCGCGGGCGAAGCGCTCGAAGACGGACGGCACCAACTCCGGTGCGATGCCCGGCCCGTCGTCCTCGACCTCGGCCTCGACGTGGGTCGGGCCGACCCGGAGCCGCGCGGTGACGGTGGTGCCGGGCGGGGTGTGCGTACGGGCGTTGGCGAGGAGGTTGACGAGCACCTGGTGGAGCCGGGCGCCGTCGGCGGGGATCTTCACCGGCGCGCCCCCGTCGGGGAGTTCGAGGCGCCAGTGGTGGGCGGGCCCGGCGGCGCGGGCGTCGGAGACGGCGTCCACGACGAGCAGGGCGAGATCGGTGCTCTCGTACGAGAGCGGGCGTCCGGTGTCGAGCCGGGCGAGCAGCAGCAGGTCCTCGACCAGGCCCGTCATCCGGGTCGCCTCGGACTCGATGCGGCCGAGCGCGTGCCGGGTGTCGGGGCCGCACTCCTCGCGCCCGCGCCGGGTCAGCTCGGCGTACCCCCGGATCGAGGCCAGCGGGGTACGCAGCTCATGGCTGGCGTCGGCGACGAACTGGCGTACCCGCGTCTCGCTCCGCTGGCGCGCGTCGAGGGCCGAGTGGACATGGTCGAGCATCCGGTTGATGGCCGCGCCGACCTGCCCGACCTCGGTCCGCGGATCGGCCTGCGCCTCCGGCACCCGGTGGTCGAGCGCCACCTCGCCGCTGTGCAGCGGCAGCCGGGAGACCTGCGCGGCCGTCGTGGCGACCCGCCGCAGCGGCCGCAAGGCGATCCGTACGAGCACGGTCCCGGCGAGCGAGGCGGCGAGGAGCCCGGCGCCGGTGACGCTGAGCTCGACGACGATGAGGGTCGAGAGGGCGTCCTGGACCTCGGTCAGCGGGATGCCCACGAGGTAGTCGCCGTTCTTGCCGGTGGCGTACCGCACCCGGTAGTCGCCGAGGCCGCCGGGCAGCTCCACGGTGTGCGGGGCGCCGTCGCGGGGGACGGCGGCGAGGGCGGCGGACTGGGCGGTGCTCGGCGTCGCCCGGTCGTACTGCTTCCCGTACACCCCGTCCGGCGACGGTACGGAGATGGTCGCCGCGGTCAGTTCGCCGTCCACCACCCGGGCGCCGACCGTCCCGAGCGGCGCGCCGGGCCCGATGACGAAGGGCAGGGGCGTCTCGAAGCCGGTGCCCGGCACGGGCCCGGGTCCGGGGAGGGCGTGCGGCGGTCCGGCCGCCCGGCTGGCGACCTCCTGGAGGCGGTCGTCCGCCTGGTCGAAGAGGTAGGACCGGAACGCGATCGTGGTCACCGTGCCGATGACCGCGCACACGACGGCGATCAGCGCGACGGCGGAGACGACGAGCCGGGTCCGCAGGGACCAGGGGCGGCTCGGACCGCTCGGACGGCCCGGACGGCCCGGACGGCCCGGGCGGCTCAGACGGCCCGGACGGCCTGGACGTCCCGGACGGCCCGGACGGCCCGGACCGCGCAGCGGAAGGCGCACGGCCGGCTACTCCGCCGGCTTGATGAGATAGCCGGCCCCCCGCCGGGTGTGGATCATCGGGCTGCGGCCCGCGTCCAGCTTGCGCCGCAGGTAGGAGATGTAGAGCTCGACGACGTTGGCCTGGCCGCCGAAGTCGTACGACCACACGCGGTCCAGGATCTGCGCCTTGCTGAGCACCCGGCGCGGGTTGCGCATGAGGTAGCGCAGCAGCTCGAACTCGGTCGCGGTGAGGTGGACGGAGTCGCCGCCCCGGGTGACCTCGTGGCTGTCCTCGTCCAGGGTGAGGTCGCCGACGGTGAGCAGCGACTCGCTGCGCGCCTGCGCGGCCCCGGAGCGGCGGATGAGCCCGCGCAGCCGGGCGACGACCTCCTCCAGGCTGAAGGGCTTGGTGACGTAGTCGTCGCCGCCCGCGGTGAGCCCGGCGATCCGGTCCTCGACGGCGTCCTTCGCGGTGAGGAACAGCACCGGCACCTCGGGCAGTTCACGCCGCAGCCGCCCGAGGACGGCGAGCCCGTCCATGTCGGGCAGCATCATGTCGAGCACGACGACATCGGGCCGGAACTCGCGCGCGGTGCGCAGCGCCCCGGCCCCGTCGCCCGCGCTGTGCACCTGCCAGCCCTCGTAGCGCAGGGCCATCGAGAGCAGCTCGGCGAGCGAGGCCTCGTCGTCGACGACGAGGACGCGGACGGCGGTGCCGTCGGGCCGGAGCAGATCGGTACGCGAACGGGGAGTGGTCGCAGTCATGGCACCACGGTGTCCGCCGCTACTGAGACCGTTCTTTCCCTTCCCTGTGAATCTCCTGAGAATCCGGGACCTCCGGGGGGAGCGGGAAGAGGCGTACGGCGTTGTCGTGGCAGACCGCGCGCAGCCAGTCGTCGCCGAGCCCGAGCGCTTCGAGGGCGTGGAGCTGGTGGACGTACGGGTAGGGGATGTTGGGGAAGTCGGTGCCGAGCAGGATCCGGTCGCCGAGGTCGCGGAGCCGCTTGAGCTCGCCCTGGGGGAAGGGCGCGAGGCGTTCGCTGAAGTCGGTGAAGGCCATGGTGGTGTCGAGGTGGACGCCCTCGTAGCGCTCGGCGAGGCCGAGGAAGTCCGTGTACTCGGGCATGCCCATGTGGGCGACGATCAGCCGCAGCCGGGGGTGGCGGGCGAGCAGCGCGGCGACCGGTCCGGGCCCGGTGAAGGCGCCGGGCGCGGGCCCGGAGCCGCAGTGGATGACGACGGGCGCGCCGGCGTCCTCGATCGTCCCCCACACCTCGTCGAGCAGGGCGTCGTTCGGATCGAAGCCGCCGACCTGGACGTGCACCTTGAACACCCGGGCCCCGCGCTCAAGGGCGGTGCGGACGTAGCCGGGGGCGCCGGGCTCGGGGAAGAGGGTGGCGGTGTGCAGGCACTCGGGGGTGCGGCGGGCGAAGGCCTCGGCCCAGTCGTTGAGCCAGGCGGCCATGCCGGGCTTGTGCGGGTAGAGCATCGAGGTGAAGGCGAGCACCCCGAACTCGCGCAGCAGCGCGACCCGGCGGTCCTCCTCCTCGCGGTAGGTGATGGGCCACTCCACGCCGGTGAGGGGCCCGGCGGAGTCGAAGTAGGCCCACACCTTGTCGAGGACGTTGCGCGGCATGAAGTGCGTGTGGATGTCGACGAGCCCCGGCAGCCCGAGCCGCGCCGCCCACGCCCGCACCTCCTGGCCCTCGGTGGCGTACGGGAGGTCAGTCGCGGTCAAAGCCGTACGTCCTCTCCACCTTGCCGATGTGGACGCGGTAGCTGTCGTACCACTCCGCACGCCCGCGCCGCTTGGCCGCCAGGTGCTCCGGGTGGTGCTGCCAGGCGGTCAGTCCCTCCAGGTCGCGGAAGTAGGCGACGGTGATGCCGATGCCGCCGGGGGTGCGGGCGGCCTCGTAGCCGAGGAAGCCGGGGATGTCCTGGACCAGCGCGTGCAGGGCGGCGGCGGTCTCGGCGTACCCCTCGGGGTCGTCGGGCCGGACGGCGGTGAAGACAGCGGTGTAGTACGGCGGTTCGAAGCCGCCGACGAGGCTCGGAGTCATGTGATCACCCTGCGGCGGGGCGGGTCGGGCTGTCCATGGCCGCCGGCGGAAGGGATCCAAGACTTTACGCGGGGACGCTGTTCAGAACAGCTGCTCCTGCTGATCGGGGAAGCCCTCGGGGGCCAGGAAGGCGAGCGGCACACTGACGGACTGCTGACCGGGCGGGGCGGCCTCGATCCCCCACCCGGTCAGCAGCCGGGTGTCGAGGGCGAGGTGCCGTCCGTCGCGGTCGAGGAGATGCAGATCGGGCCCGGCGGCGGCGAGCAGCCGCCCGGCGACGACCCCGCCGGGCACGAGCTCGACGACACCGGCGTCGAGCGGGGGCAGCCCGGCCAGCCGGAAGGCCTCCACATGGTCATGGACGTCGAGCTCGATCCGCTCCAGGGTCTCGGTCCAGGCACCGACGCCGACGGCGCGCGCGTACAGCTCCTCGACCTCACGGGCCCGGTCGGCGGGGGGCGGGAGGGCGGTCCGTACGGCCCGCTTGCGCGCGTACGGGATGCGGTCGGGCACGGCGAGGGCGTGCCGCAGCACCTCCTCGGTGCGGCGCGCGGCCATCAGCGGCCCCCGCCCGAGCCAGCCGAACGCGACCGCGCCCTGCTCCAGGAGCCGGGCGTCGCCGCGCTCCTCGGCGGTGATGCCGACCTTGACCATGCCGGGACCGAACCAGGCGAGGTAGACGCGGTACGTCCGGGGGTCGTCGAGGAGGGTGTCGGCGGCCACGGAGTGCGCCCGGTCGAGCCGCGCGCACTCGGGACACCGCCCACCCGTACTCCGCCCGCCCACGACGGCCTTCAGCGGGCACGGATTGCCCCGCGCGCCCGGACACCGCCGCTCCCCGACCGCGCGGAACCCGATCACCCGCCCGTACGCAAGCGCGCTGACCCGCCCCCCGTCCCACCGCAGCCCGGGCACACCCCCGCGCCAGGTCACTCCGGCACTCCGCCACACCATGGACCAAGTCTGACGCAGCCCACTGACAGCCCGAGCGCGATACGGCCCCGCTCAGGGCAACAGATAGAGCAGCCCCTCATCGCCATCGGCACCGGGCCCGCTCCCGCTCCCGTTCCCGCCCATGTGCCGCATGCACCCGCGCTCGACGAGCGTGCGGACGCAGTCGCGGACCCGGTCGGAGGGGAGCCCGGTGCGGCGGGCGACCTCCTCCAGGCGGTAGCGGACACCGCCGCGGACGAGCTCGGGGGCGAGGCAGACGGCGACGGCGTGGAGGTCGCCGCTGAGCTCGACGTTCCGCTCGCGCCAGGAGGCGAGGAGGTCCTGCGGGGTGAGCGCGGGGCCAGACCGCTGGACGGGCACGGCGAGCAGTTCGCCGGCCTCGGCGAGCCGGGTGAGGGTCAGGTCGTCGAGCTCACGGGCCTCCAGCCGGACGACCTCGTCGAGCACGGCCGCCGGGGCGACGAACCCGCCGCCCAGCGCCGCGGGCTCGATCCCGTACCCGCCCTGCCGCTGCACGCCGGCGACGAGCTCGGCGATCCAGGCCCGGAAGGGGGCGCCCCCGGCCCCGGTGGAGGCGGCGACGAGCTGGACGAGCCCTTCGAGGCTGACCATCCGCTCGCCGAGCGTCGCCTGCATGGCCTTGCCGACATGGACCCGCAGGGCCTTGCGCGCGTCGGCGTGCCCGAGCGCTCCGGCCACGTCCGCGGCGGGGAACCAGTGCGTCCCGTCCGCGAGGGTGAGCCTGCGCAGCCGGGCCCCGGTGGCGGCAAACACGAAGTCGTCGATGTCAATGGCGTCGGAGTTGACGTTGGCGTTCATCGGACCTCACCTCCACCTGCAAGCTAGGCCGAGGGCATATTCAACTGACATGCAAATCAGCCCGGTTCACCCAAACGTGTGGGAACCGGAAGGTTCCTCCCCCATGAGGGCAACCACATCCGCCACACTCCACCGCCCGGCGGCCCCGGGGCAGGCGCAGGGGAAGCGCACGAGCGAAGTCCAATTCGCCCACCCGGCTACGGTGTTCGGATCGGACCCTGTCCAGCGAGGAGTCACCCCTGACATGACGCCGCCGGCCCTTCAGCAGATCTTCGACGAGGCGTACCACCTCGATCCGTACGCCACCTACGCCCGCCTGCGGGCCGAGGGAGGCGTCCATCCGGTGGCGCTCCCCGACGGCTCGCCGGTGTGGCTCGTGACCACGGAGGCCGAGGTACGCGCGGGCCTGACGAACCCCTTGCTGTCGGTGAACAAGAAACACGCGGGCCCCGGATTCAAGGGCTTCTCCCTGCCTCCCGCACTGGACGCGAACCTTCTCAACATCGACGCGTCGGACCACATGCGGCTGCGCAGGCTGGTGTCGAAGGAGTTCACCCCACGCCGGGTGGAGCAGCTCGGCGGGCGGGTGCGAGAGGCCTGCGAGCTGCTGGCCCGGCGGGTCCACGACCGTGTCGTGTCGACCGGCGAGGCAGACCTGGTCGCGGATCTGGCGGCGCCCCTTCCGCTCACCGTCGTCGGGGACCTGCTCGGCGTCCCCGAGAAGGACCGCGACCCCTTCGCCTCCTGGGTCGGCGCCATGCTGGAGCCGAAGAGCCCCCAGGACGTGGCAGCGGCCATCGCACACATCCACGCGTACCTGCTCGCCCTCATCGCACTGCGCCGGCGCGAGCCCGACGGCAACCTGATCTCCGGCCTGATCACGGTCCGGGACGAACAGGACCGACTCGACGAGAACGAACTGCTGTCCCTCGCCTTCCTCATCCTCATGGCCGGCATCGACAACACCCAGCACGTGATCAGCAGCGGAGTCCTGACCCTCCTCCGCCATCCGGACCAACTCGAAGCCTTACGCGCCGACCCGGACCTGCTCCCCGAGACCGTCGAAGAACTCCTCCGCCACACGACCCCCAACCACACCGCGATCCGCCGCTTCCCGACCACGGACGTGAAGATCGGCGACACCGTGGTCCCGGCGGGCGACACTGTCCTGCTCTGCCTGGCCTCCGCCCACCGGGACCCGACCCGCTACCCGGACCCCGACCGCTTCGACATCGAACGCCCGGACAAAACCCATCTCACCCTCGGCGTCGGCCTGCACTACTGCCTCGGAGCCCCACTGGCCCGCCTCCAGATCCGCACCGCCCTGGACGTCATCACGAGGACCTTCCCCCGACTCACCCTCGCCACCCCCGCGAAAGCCCTCCCCTGGCGCCGAACCTTCCGCTCCCACGCACTCAAGCAACTGCCCATCACCCTGAGCCCCGCCCCGTAACCCCAAAAACGCAAGAGGCCCGGACTCTCGTCCGGGCCTCTTGCCTGTGTGCACTCGGCAAGATTCGAACCTGCAACCTTCTGATCCGTAGCTCTAGCGGGATCGGTCAGCGGGGGTCATATCGGCCGCTACGGGGCCCGGGAGGGACGGTACCGGACGGGGGTGGGTGGTGAGGTTGCGGTACTGCGCTGCTGTACCGCAGCCGAAGCTCCCGAACCGCCGACCTGGAAGCCGATCCTCACTAGGATGGCCACGCATGGGCCACGAAGCGCAAGAGATGAAGGCAGGATCATCAGCTGAGGCTGGCGTCAAAGCCATAACCGGCGTGATTGTCGCGGCAGTTGGTGCGTTCAATCCCGTGGTCGGCATGGGCCTTGGGGCCTTGAAGGAGTTCGCGGATACTCCGATCGTGCGACTCATTGAGCGAGAGCGTGCGCGCCGCGAGGAACGAGCGGCACGAGCACTTCAAGCCAGCTCAGAGGAGTCCCAGCGATCTCTAGATCGCCTCGCCCAAACGATCGAGACCAGCCCAGATCTGCTGGCCTTGATGTCGGAAACCGTTCAGGCCGCTATGGAAACACCCCTCACAGAGAAGATCGTTGCACTCGGCAGATGCCTGGGGCGCGGCGTGCGCGACGAGGCTTCAGTTGATGCGGAGCGCCTCCGTGTGCGTGGCCTCGCAGGCATCGAGTCTCCAGAGGTCAAGCTCCTTGAAGTCCTCGCAAAGGAGACCCATCCGACGCCGGAAGGCTGGTACCAAGAGCGCTTTCCGGGGTGGAGGCGTCCAGAGATCCTCGACGAACTGCCTGGGTTTACCAACGTGCTGGACGCTTCGATCGCTCGTCTTGCCGCAGAAGGCATCATCACGGACGACGGCATCGGCAGATTGCCTACGAAAGGCGGCGATCCACGCGAGATGTGGATCCTAACGACCTTCGGAAGAGATTGCCTTTCCTTGCTCCGAGCGGTTTCCCCAGGAACCCCGTTGCCGAGCTCTTCTCCCGATGAGCCGCCCCAGGGCGATGGCGTCGGCTAGCGACTGACGGGAACCTCGTAGACGATCTTGCATAGAGCTGCGGGCACGATGATGTCCGCCGTCTCCACGGGACGCCCTTCGTCGCTGTAGTACGCCCGCCGGATGTGCGTGACGAGAGCGGCCTTCTGGATCCCGAGCAGCGATGCCTCCTCGGCGGTCGCCTGCCGGGGCTCGGGCTGCTCGACGGCGTGGCTGATCGTGACGCCGATCGCGGCCATCCTGTTCACGACGCCGGCCCCGGCATGTGGCACACCCTCGGGAAGAACGATGAGGGTGCCGGCGGTGAGGTCGTACGGCTCCCAGCTCGTCGAGAGCTGCACAGGCCTGCCATCGGCGAGGAACTCGTAAGCGGTCCGGACGCACAAGTCACCCTCGCCAATCCCGAGCCTCGCGGCGATCTCAGCCATGGCCGGCACCTTGGCGTCGGTCCGGCTCTCCAAGCCGCTCCGCTTGCCCAGGGCCTTCATGTCCGCCCCGAACGGCGAACCGTCGGGCTGCTCGCGAGCCGCGGAACGAACCATCCCCGCACCCGCTACCGGGGCTCGACGACATACGTCCCCGAACCGGCCCGCCCCTCCAGCACACCTTGGGAGATCAAGAGCTCCTGCGCGCGACGGACGACGTTCTCACCGACGCCGCACTCCTGGCCGATCTGAGCACGGGAAGGGAGCCGGCCTCCGGGCGTCCACTCGCGCTCCGCGATCCGCCTGCGGAGAAAATTTAGTCCAAGCGACGCGCGCGTGGCCGTCAGCGGCGGGCCTTCGGCTAACCGCCACCACACATCGCTGGACCCCTGGACTTGCCCACCGGGGCTCCACCGCCGTTGGCCGCCAGTCGGGCAGCATCCAGAAGCTCACCACGACGAACACTCCCAACTCACCCTCGGAGCCGCCTGTAGGTCAGTAGAGTCTTTATCTCCTGACGAGACGGGGTGGCGAGTGTTCGCAGATCCAGTGTTGCAGCAAGCTGCTGGTGGCGTAATTGCAAGTGTCATCGGGGCCACAGCAACTCGACTTGGCGTGGCTCTGAAATCCCTGGGAAGTCGCGCGCTCAAAGACGATGAAGAAATCGTCAAATGGTTCAACACGTACAGGATTGCAGAGTCGCCGCCTCAATCCGCTGAGCTGCCGACAGGAATCGACCTGGCCGAACTTCGCAAAATTCTGGAGAGTTCAGAATTCCACTCCATCATCCATGAACTATTGGCGGCGCGGCTCACGGATGCACCGGATGAAGCCGTCCAGGATATTCAGAGGGTACTCGAGTGCACTCTGAATTACACTAAGCCGATCGCCGACGCGTCCGAACTAGCCGAGGCCCTGTTCACCTATTACGACACCGAGATTTGCGCAATTGTGGGGAGAATCCAAGGAGCCTCCCCGGAGTTCCTGCCCAGAATCAGGAGTGACGCCTTCGCTGCGCGGATGGTCTCCTCCATTAAAGCGCTTGAGCGAAGGCTGCACTCGTTTGAGTCGGCCGACCCACAGAAGGATCGAGAGTTCCTACGAAGCTACCGAAACCACGTACGGGAGGAGTTCGGGAAGATTGAACCACCAGACTTTGAGCGGCGCCGCCGGGTTCCCATCGCCGATCTCTATGTGACTCCAAGGATCACAGAGATTGATACGGCAGCTGGGCGTGAGGTGGACGTCTGGGAGTTCGGGAATAGAATCGATCGGACTGTACTGCTCGGCGACCCCGGAGGGGGCAAGACCACAGCGTCGAATGTCCTCATGCATTGGCATGCCAGCCCGGATGGCAGACTGATCCCCTTCTTGGTTACACTGAGGGACTTCGCCTCGCAAGAACCTCCAGAGCGGTCAGTACTACGCCATATCGAGCACACGCTCGACATCTTCTATCAGTGCCCTCCTCCTGAAGGGCTGATTTCCCGACTACTTCTTTCGGGTTCGGCTCTGGTGATTTTTGATGGCCTCGACGAATTGATTGACACTGCGCGCCGCGCAGAGGTGACTGCGATCGTTGAGAGATTTTGCACCGAGTACCCCATGGTGAAGGTGCTCGTAACTTCGCGACTTGTCGGATACGACCAGGCGCGCCTCGATGATCAACACTTCGTTCGATACCGCGTGGGAGGATTCGACGCAGACAGAGTAGGCGAGTACGTACGAAAGTGGTTTGCCCAGGAGGAAGGGATTTCACACCAAGAAGCTGAGCATCTTTCAGCGACCTTCATGAGTGAAAGTGACAGCGTCTCAGACCTGAGGGCGAATCCACTCATGCTCGCATTGATGTGCATTCTTTACCGGGGAGAGGGTTCCATTCCCCAGAATAGGCCGGAGGTATACGAGCAATGCGCCGGCCTACTATTCAAGAAATGGGATGCACGGCGTCGTATCCACATGGAACTTCGCGCTCGCCCACACGTTGAGCCCGCTCTGCGCCATTTGGCGCATTGGCTATTCAGTCGCCATGAAACCGAGTCCGCTGTAACCCATGGCAGCTTGATCCGAGAAACCGCCAACTTTTTGCATGAGCGAGGCTTTGAATCAATTGACGAAGCACGAGAGGCGGCGGAAGAGTTCGTAGGGTTCTGTAAGGGGCGAGCCTGGGTTTTCAGTGACGCTGGAACAACTGCCCGAGGCGAAGCTCTGTACACCTTTACTCACCGAACCTTCTTGGAGTATTTCACAGCCGCCTATCTCTCGTCCGTCAGCGACACGCCCGAAAAGTTGGCCAAACTACTAGCCCCCCATGTCGCTAAGGAAGAATGGGAGGTGGTCGCTGAACTGGCTGTGCAGATGAAGGATCGCTCAGTCGACCAAGGTGCAGCCAGGATTTATCGAAGCATGCTCGGCGATCGACGCTATACAGCCATCGACAGCCGTAAGAACCTTCTATGCTTCCTCGCTGCGTGCCTGGAGTCCGTCGATCCCCCTCCGGCCGTGGTCCGCGAACTCAGCCGCAACTGCCTGGCGCACCTGTTCCGTGGGAGCATGAATGAGAACCAGTTCTACGACCCACTATTGGCGCTGATCAGGTGCAGCGGCGCATACCGCGAGCTTGTCGCCAGCGAAATAGTAGAAAAGATCGAAGAACTCATGGGTTCCGGCGACGAATCCATGCAACTGGCTGGCCTCAGAATTGCGGCTTGGTGCAACCCAGAGAACGCCAGCCGTGGCCACAGGTCACCAGGTGTCATCAGGTCGGAAATCAAACAACACTGGAGTGATTTCACTGACGCCAACTGCGTTCGATTCCGGTCCGAGATTGTCGCCGCCTCGGGTTCCGACCCGGGCTTCTTGCGGCTTGCTCTCGATCGGCGATTTGTTCGCCTGGAGCAGGTCCTCTCGGATCAGAATGCTTTCAGGCAGCTGACCATCGAGGGACATCCGATCGGAATCTTCGGAACTTCCTGGGCACCGTACCTGCCGACCCAAGCCCTAAAGCTAGTCTCAAAACCGGAGGACGTGACTGAGGATACACTTCACGATATGACGGTGGTCGGGAAGTACATCTGCGATCACCCCTCTCCGCCTTGGTTGCCGAAGGATAACTGCCAATGGGCACCCTTCGTGCAGCCCAAGGACCACCATCCGACCTTGGGTCCGCTGGAACCCGACGCTTTTCTGGGCTCATCAGTGCTAATGATGATCGTGGTCGAGCTGTCAGGAGATGTTGGATTCAGGGACAGATCTCCAGAAGATCTAGGCTACCTTTCAGCCCTCCACCCGTATCTCCTGAAGCGCATTTACCCAGAATCTCGGATCACACTTCCGCCTTTGCCCATCCCTGAGGGGCTGCAAGGCACGATGGAGCGCTGGGCCCTAAGCAACGTTGACTTCCTAACGGCACCTGACGAGTAACGGCGAGGCGAGTTTGGCCGGGTGCCTGCTGTGCCCAGGCTACGGGTTGCCCCATAACTGCACCTGCTGGACAGCACTTTGGTGAGTCGTCGGCCGGTGAAATCGCCTACCAGCTTCGCCGCTTGTCCGTGGGACGTGCCCGTGCAGCGGACGTAGGTGGAGTGGCTTTGGGGTGGAGATGTCATGGTTCACCGGTCTACTGGCCTTGCCCACCGTTCACCAAGAACTCCCATCCCGTCTGCCGGCACCTGCGTACGGTGCCCCCGCCATGCCCGAGCCTGAGGCCCCCGCCGGAGGCTCGACTCATACCTTGGGCCTATCCCGTTTCGCAGGGGCAGGCGTCGACGGAGCGGGCCAAGGGCAGGAGCGGCGCCCCGAGCGGAGCCGGGAAGCCCGCCTGGCGGAGCGGAGCGCAGCCGGGTGCTTGATGAAGTAGAGAAAGTCCTACCGCGCTGCTCTCAGAGGGCGATCGGCTCGTAGGCCAGGGCCCTGTCTACGGCCTCCTCCGGTGTCAGCTCCGGATCGGAGTCCCAGAAGATGTAGTCGCTGATGTGCGGGCAGGCCAAGCCCCGTTGAAGGGTGGTCTGGATCTCGTCCGACTCCTCCTCGGATGCCCCCACGTTCATCAGGCTCTCCACAAGGAGGATCGCTTCGTCTCGGGGCATCCGGGCTACCGGCATCGAGGTCACCGCTCCATAATCAGCTGGCGGCCGTCGCAGCTTCGGACGTGGGGGCCGCTCCCATCCAGCGCGTCCAGAAGACGGATTGCGTAGAACTCTGCCGTCCGCTCCTCGACCTCCGCCGGCATCAGCCAGTCGACGCGGTGAACCCGTCCGAGGTTCACCCGGCGCCGCCGACAGGCTTGCAGCGGAAGACCACGGCGATGATGCCGCGGGTGGTGTTCTCCTAGACGCCGGTGCGCTCATTCACGTCCACGGCGATGCCCGTCCCCTCCAGGACCTCACGGAAGACGCCCGCCTCCGGGGCCTCGGTGAGTCCGAGAACTCCAGCCGGGATTTCCACCACGAAGTACGGCACCCCCATCGAGCCGGGGAACCTGACCCGTATGTTCGCGCTGAGGACCCGTCGCGCCGGTCTCCGGGTCATCCCGATCCGGAACACCCGACACACAGTCGCCGCGCGCTCCCCGTGCTCCTCGGAGTGCACCCGAAGGTGGCACAGCGGATCCTGCGCCACTCGAAGATCGCCATGACGATGACGTGAGGGCTGCCATCGGCAAGCTGACCGGCGTCATCGGTGGAACCGTCTGACCACTCGGGCGATGCGGTTGCTGTACTTCGCTGCTGTACGACCCGAAAACGCAAGAGGCCCGGACTCTCGTCCGGGCCTCTTACCTGTGTGCACTCGGCAGGATTCGAACCTGCAACCTTCTGATCCGTAGTCAGATGCTCTATCCGTTAAGCTACGAGTGCTTGTTTTTTTGTTTTCCGTCTTCGCTCCCCGGTCTTTCGACCCGCTCGCGGCGACAGGAAGAACATTACATGACTGCCGCCGTCATGTGAAATCCATTGACCACACCCCTTGTGACCTGCGAAAACGTCGCGCGGGGGGAGGGTGGGGCCCGGCCGCCCGTGGGGTGGGGTGGGGGTGGAATGGGGCCGAAAGAGACCGGGGTCACATGGGGCGCGGTCTTCGGGGTGGGGGCTTCTGGCTGGGGCCCGGAATGTGTGAAGCCCCGGCCTTGGGGGCCGGGGCTTCGGTGGCGGAGGCGGAGGGATTTGAACCCTCGATGGGCTTTAAGACCCAAACCGCATTAGCAGTGCGGCGCCATAGACCGGACTAGGCGACGCCTCCTCGCACCCCGCGCGTACGCGAACGGTGCGTGCAGATGATGACACAGACGAGCACCGTGCCACCAATCGCTTATCACCGTACTAGGCGCCGGGGGCCCAGGGCAAAGCGCTCGCAGCATCCGTGTGCCCCGCCCGGCGCATCCCGGTTGCGCAACGGAGCGGCGCGGTGAGCGTTAGAGGAGGGAGGGAGGGGGGACGCCCCGGTCCTTCCGTCCACCGCTCGCACACTCGCCCCGACCTGGAGTTCGTATGCTGCGCCGCCTCGCCTTCGCGACCCTCGCCCCGCTCGCCCTCACCGCCGCCTCCTCCTCCACCGGGCTTCTGCCGGTGCCCCCGCTGCCGCTGCTCTCCGCGCCCGACTCCCTCACGATCGTCGTCGCGGACGCCGGGAGCGCGGAGGCCGACGGGACCTTCCGGCTGGAGTGCGGCGGCACGCCCGGCGGGACCCACCCCGCCGCCGAGAACGCCTGCAAGCGGCTGGAGGAGTTCGCCGTCGCCGGCACCAACCCCTTCGCCCCCGTGCCCAAGGACCAGATCTGCACCCAGCAGTACGGCGGGCCCGCCACCGCGCGCGTCACCGGCGACTGGCAGGGGCGCACGATCGACGCCCGCTTCTCCCGCGCGAACGGGTGCGAGATCGGGCGCTGGGACACCCTGCGGCCCGTCCTTCCCCGCGTCCAGGGGTGAGCCCGGGGGAGCGGAGGAAGCGCCTCCCTTAGACTCCCTCCGTGACAGGCCGCGACCCGCGGGGCAAGATGGGCCCGGCCGACAGGCGATAGGCACAGGCGATAGGCAAGTGCAGTGGGTCAGGGAGGAACCGTCGTCGTGAGCAGCAGGCCATCCCGAGGCGCTGCTCGCCTCGCAGCCATACTCGACGCCCTCCCGGACGGCCTCGTGCTCGTCAACTGCAACGGCACGGTCGTCAACGCGAACACGATCGCCCTCGGCATGTTCGAGACGCCCGGCACCGCGCTCGTCGGGCGCGGGCTGCTGGATCTCCTCCCCGAGTTCGACTCGCGGCTCATCCCCGGCTCCATGCGCCGGCCCGAGGGCACCGACGATCGCGGCCGCACCAAGCCGACCCGGATGATCGCCCGCCGCACCGACGGCAGCGAGTTCCCCGTCGAGGTGACCAGCGCCAGCCTGGAGGACGGCCGCGAGGCCTACGACTCGTACAGCGGCTACACCGGCGACGAGCTCCTCATGCTCGTCGTACGGGATCTCACCGGGACCCTCGACACCGAAGCCGAACTCGCCCGTTCGCAGCGGCAGACCGAGATGATCCTGCGCGCCGCCGCCGAAGGTGTCGTCGGCACCGACACCGACGGGCGGGTCGTCCTCGTCAACCCCGCCGCCGCCCAGATCCTCGGCTTCCGCGCCACCGACCTCGGCGGCAAGGAGCTGCACACCCTCGTGCTGCACTCCCGCCCGGACGGCGAACCCTTCCCGTACGCCGAGTCTCCCCTCGCCGACACCCTCAAGTCCGGCCGCAAGCACCGCGTCCGCGGCCAGGTGCTCTGGGCCAAGAACGGCGACCGCGTGCCGGTCGACCTGACCACCGCGCCGGTACGCGACGGGGACCAGCTCGTCGGCGCCGTCATGACCTTCACCGACCGCAGGCCGTACGAGCAGCTCGTCGAGCAGCACGCGGGCGAGGCCGCCGACCGCGCCGAGCGGCACCTCGCCGAGCTGGAGCAGCAGCGCGAGCGGTACACCGCGCTCACCGCCCGGCACGAGCAGCTCACCGCCGTGCTCGCCGAGTCGCTGCGCGGGCCCCTGGAGGAGCTGCGCACCCAGCTCGGCACCCTCGCCGCCGACGACGCCGGACAGCTCTGGCCCGAGGCCAACCAGGTGCTGCACCATCTGGCCGCCGGCTACACCCGGATGACCACCCTCGTCGACAACGTCCTCGGCTACCAGCGCCTCGACGCCGGTGCCGAGGCGCTCGACAAGGACCTCGTCCTGCTCGACGGGGTCGTCACCGCCGGCATCGACCACGCGGTCGAGCTGATCGGGCCCGGCCGGGCCCAGTTCGCCGTCCACGCGCCGCCGATCGAGGCCGAGGTCGACGCCGGACGGCTCGTCACCGCCCTCGCCCACCTCGTCGCCGACGTGGCCGGGGTCGACGCCACCGGCAAGAACAAGGCCGCCCAGCCGAGCGGCTACGCCGACTCCACGATCGTCGTCGCGGCCGCACAGCGCGGCGACGTCGTCCGCATCGAGGTCCGCGGGCCGTACGCGGGCGGCGACCCGGTCCACCAGCCCATCGTGCGCGGGATCGTCGACGCGCACGGCGGTGTCGTCCAGACGCACGAGGTGCCGGGGACGACCGGCAGCGCGTACGTCGTCGAGGTCCCCCTCGGCGCCGGGCGCGGCACCATCGCCGCACCGCCCGCCGTGGACGCCGCCGTGGACGCCGATCGTGAGCTGCCCGCGTTGCCCGCGCTTCCCTCGATTCCCTCGACTCCCTCGCTTCCCGCGCAGGCGTCCGGCGAGGGCGAGGGCGAGGGTGCCGGTGCGACGGAGGGCGGTCCGTCCGCCGTCGCGGGGGCCCTCGGCGCCCAGGACGGCGCCAACGGCAGTGGGCGGCGGCGGGCCCGGCGGGCCTCCACGGACGCCTTCCTGCAGAGCCCGCTCGCTCCCGAGGACGGCGCCGCGCCCGAGCCGACCGGCCGCCGCCGTGGGCGTACGGACGACACGCCTCCCGCCGGTGTCCCGGCGGGCGAGCTGATCCCGGCTCAGAACGTCGGAGCCGGCGAGCCGACCGGCACCGGGCGGCGCCGTGGGCGGCCCGCCGAGGGTGCCGTCGTGACCGCCGCCGAGGGTGCGCAGGCCCGGCCCGCGCTCGGCGCCGCCGTGCCGCCGCAGGGCGTGCCGGTCGACGCCCAGGCGCCGCAGGGCGCCCAGAACAACGCGCTCGCCCCCGCCCTGGCCCTGCCCGCCGTCGCGTCCGAGGAGACCGACGGGCGGCCCACCGGGCGCAGGCGGCGGGCGCTCGCGGCCGCGCAGGAGCGGGCCGCCGCCGCGGAGGCGGGGCCGCGTACGCCGTTCGCGCTGCCGCCGGCCGAGGCCGACCGTCCCTCGGACGACCTCCTGGAGCCCGCGTCCGTCCCCGCGCTCGAACAGGTGCGGGCGCCGGAGCACGAGGCCGCGCGCGCGCTGCCCGAGGACGACCACACCCCGCCGCAGCCGCACCCGCTGCCCGGGCGCCGGCGTGGCCCGCAGGAGACCACCAGCGGGACGGGCACGGGGTCCGTGCCGCTGCCGCCGGAGGTTCCGGCGACGGGCTCCGCGACCCCCGCGCCCGGCAAGGACTCGACGCAGGGGCGGGCCTTCAGTGTCCGCACCCTCGGGCAGGGCGTGCCCTTCGCCCATCAGGGCCCGGGGCAGGCGCAGGGCGATGTGGCCGGGCTGGGCCATGCGGTGGCGGAGGGCGCGGCTCAGAGCGGCGGCCTTGGGGCGGCGCAGGGTGCGGGGCAGGCCTCGGCTCACGTCTCGGTCCCCGCCCCGGCGCGGCCTGAGGTCGGCCAGCCGGTCGGTCAGCCCGGCCCCGGCCAGCCGATCGCTCAGCCGGTCGGCCAGCCCGGCCCCGGCCAGCCGATCGCTCAGCCGGTCGGCCAGCCCGCCCCCGGCCAGCCCGTCGGCCACCCCACCGCCCACCCCAGCCCCTCCGGCCGTCGCCGCAAGCTGGGCAACCCCGCCGAAGCTCCCGCCTCGGCGCCGGACGGGGCCGCCAGGCCGCACCCGCTGCCGGGCGCTCAGCCCGTGCCGGCCATCCCGAAGCCGAGCCCCATCCAGCCCCCCGCCCCCGTCCCCGTGCCCATCCCCGCCCCCGCCGCCGCCCCCGAAGGGCGTGCGTACGCCATAGGGGCGCCCGCCGAGGGGTCGGCGGAGGGGCCGGAGCCGTTGGATGGGCCGGGTGGGGCGGTTGAGGTGTCGAATCAGCCCGCGCCTCGGCCGCTCGACGACGAGCTGCCGCCGGAGCCGCTGGACAACCCCCGTCGGCTGCTCGTCTGGCCCGCGCCGGACGTCTCCACGCAGCAGGCGCTGAGCGACCGCGGCTACCGGCCGGTGATCGTGCACTCCCGCGAGGAGGTCGACGCGCAGATCGCCGCCTTCCCCGCCGCGCTCTTCGTCGACCCGCTGACCGGGCCCATCACCCGTACCGCACTGCAGTCGCTGCGCCAGGCGGCCGTCGCCGCCGAGGTGCCCGTCCTGCTGGCGGCCGGGCTCGGGCAGGCCACCCGGGAGGCGGCGTACGGCGCCGATCCCGCCGTCCTGCTCAAGGCGCTGGCCCCCCGGGACAGCGAGCAGCACCCGTCCCGCGTCCTGCTCATCGAGGAGCACGAGGACATCGCGCGGGCGCTCGCGGCGACGCTGGAGCGGCGCGGGATGCAGGTGGCGCGGGCGGCGACCGACACCGAGGCGGTCACGCTGGCCACGCAGACGCGGCCGAACCTGGTGGTGATGGACCTGATGCAGGTGCGCCGCCGCCGGGCCGGGATCATCGACTGGCTGCGCGCGAACGGGCAGTTGAACCGCACCCCGCTCGTCGTCTACACCTCCGCCGGCCTCGACGAGGCCGAACTGCCCACGCTCTCCTCGGGGGAGACGGTGCTGTTCCTCGCCGAGCGCTCGACCAGCGACGAGGTGCAGGCCCGGATCGTCGACCTGCTCGCGAAGATCGGCACCAACTAGCCCCGAGGAAGGGCCAGTCGGTGCCGGTCTCGGCGTACGACATACGGCGTACGGCGTACGGTCAGAGCTGGGTGACGTCCAGTCCGCCTTCCGCGTACTGCTTGCGGATCACCTTCTTGTCGAACTTGCCGACGCTCGTCTTCGGGACGGCCCGCACGATCGCCCAGCGCTCCGGGAGCTGCCACTTGGCGATGCCGCCCTCGGCGGCGAGGAAGGCCCGCAGCTCCTCGTAGTCCGCGCTCGCGCCCTCCTTGAGCACGACGGTCGCGAGCGGCCGCTCGCCCCACTTCTCGTCCGGTACGGCGACGACGGCGGCCTCGGCGACGGCCGGGTGGGCCATGAGGGCGTTCTCCAGCTCGACGGAGGAGATCCACTCGCCGCCGGACTTGATGACGTCCTTGGCGCGGTCGGTGAGGGTGAGGAAGCCGTCCGCGCTGATGACGCCGACGTCGCCGGTCTTGAGCCAGCCGTCCTCGCTGAACTTGTCCTCGGGGCGCAGCTCACCGCCCTCGGCGCCGCCGTAGTAGGCGCCGGCGATCCAGTTGCCGCGGACCTCCAGCTCGCCGGCCGACTCGCCGTCCCAGGGCAGGATCTCGCCGCCGGGGCCGACCAGCCGGGCCTCGACGCCGGCGGGGAAACGTCCCTGCGTGACGCGGTACGGCCACTCCTCCTCGGGCGTCAGACCGGCCGGCGGGTGCGCCATGGTGCCGAGCGGGGAGGTCTCCGTCATGCCCCAGGCGTGGCAGAGGCGGACGCCCAGCTTGTCGTACGCCTCCATGAGGGAGGGCGGACAGGCGGCGCCGCCGATGGTGACCTGGGCCATCGAGGTGAGGTCGCGGGGGCGGGCGGTGACCTCGGCGAGCAGGCCCTGCCAGATGGTGGGGACGGCGGCGGCGTGGGTCGGCTTCTCGGCCTCGATCATGTCGGCGAGCGGGGCCGGCTGGAGGAAACGATCCGGCATCAGCATGTTGATGCCGGTCATGAAGGTGGCGTGCGGCAGGCCCCAGGCCAGGACGTGAGACTGTGGCTCTAAAGGGGGATGACGCGTTTTACCTGGTCAGAGCCAGGACAGACGGCCCGGCGGCGAGGGCCTGGGCGACGTCGTTCTCGGCGGCGGGCTCGGCCGGCCGCTCCCACAGGAAGTCGGGCGCCCATCCGGGCTGAGTCCCGAACGGCCCCTTGCAGACCTTCACGGGGGCCCACGGGTCCGGTTCCCACAGGGGGTGCACGTCGACGGCGACCCCTCTCAGGTACCCCTCGGGGCTGCGGTGGTCGAGCAGGGTGACGCGCCGGATCACCTGTTGGAGAAGGGCGTTGACTTCCACGGCGGTCAAGAGGTCCCACTCGGCGAGGAGTCCGACCACGATCGGGCGGACGTCCTTCTTGGTCGGCATGGCCTCTTGTTCCTCCGTCCCCTTCGTCTTGTTCAGGTCGATGGTAAGCGCGCCCTTACGGGCGAGCAGCTTGTCGCGTACGCGCGCGAACGAGTCGCCCGGGTACTTGTCGGGTTCGAGGGCGTTCTCTTCGATCAGCCGGTCGAGGGCGGCATCGATCCTGACCAACTCGCGTTGGAGGCTTGCCCGCTCGCGCTGCGCCCGCTCGCGCGGGTCCTCGGCCTTCGTCTCCCTTCCTTGTTGCTCGGGGACCGTCGGCAGGGCGTCGAGGGCGTCGACGACGTTGCGCGTCAGCCACGCTTTCACGTCGGCCTCGACCTGCGCGCGCTCCACGTTGAGCCCTTTCGGGCAGTCGATCCGGTTCGCGTGCTTGTTCCGGGAACAGACCACCCACCGACCGCGGACCTGTTCCTTGGTGACGGGGTCCGTGCCCGATCCGTGGCTCGCGGCGAAGCGGCACCGGGCGTGGGACATCAGGGCGGTAAGCGGGTAGGTCGCTTTCCGTGCTCGCGGAGGGGTCTTCTTCGTTTGGGCGCGGTGCGCGCGGTAGGCCCGCCACTGGTCGGGAAGGATGATCGCGGGCTGAGCCCCGGGAACGTAGAGCATCCGGTCGAACTTGCACTTGCTGATCGTGCCGGAGCTGTACGGGCAGGGGCATTCCGTGTCATGAACGCGGAGCAGGCCAGCCGCGAACCCGGAGTCGAGGTACCGGGCCACGCTCGTTCTACCCCACGCTTTCCCTTGCAAGGTCAGGATGCCCAGGTCTTCGTTCAGCCAGTGCGTAAGACTGTTGAAACCGTCGTGGTCCTCGGTCTTGCGCTCGTACAGCTCCTCCACGACCGATGCCAACTCGGGGTGAAAGGTGTAGTGCTCCTGCTGGAGACGCCACCCGGTGGGTTGCGTCGGGTCCATGACCTTGCGGGGGTGCCAGATGTAGCCGAACCGGTTGCGGCCCGTCGCGGGCAGTTTGAGTTCCTGCACCCGGTAGAGGTGAGTTTCCTTCCACTGTTCGGACGCGCGGTCCGACTCGTAGTTGCCGAAGGCGAACACCATGTCGCGCTGGAACTTGCCGATCGCGGTCGTGGCGTCGATGCGTTCGGTTGCCGACTCCAGTCGTCCGCCGGCGGCTTCCAACCGGGCGAGCCACATCACGTTGCCCGTTCGGTTGCGTCCGAACCGGCTGTAACGCCAGACGACGACGCCCCTCGCCTCTCCGGCCTCGACGCGCTCGACGCACGTCGTGATCTTCCGCTTGAAGTGACGGCCCGACTCGTCGAGGTCGATAACCCAATCGATGATCCGTACGCCGACGCTCGCGGCCCACGCCTCGATGGCGGCGCGCTGGAGTTCCGGCGATATCTTCTCCTCCTTCCACGTGGAGACTCTGATGTATGCGATCCACGCCTCGCCCAGTTCGAGCGGGCCGCGGAACGTTGCGGGTATGTCTACGTTCATACCGCTTTCCTGTTGTTGGTGTCCTTTCCGTCGTGCGGTCGGATCGGCCGCACGTTGCCGAGCAGGTCGTCGTCGCACAGGGCGTTGGTCCCGTGCGGGTCGTACTGCCCGGCTCCCTCGCCGCCACCCGGCGGGGCCGGGGCGTCGAGAAGTCCTTGAGAAACGTGGTCAAGCGCGAGGTTGTACCCGGCGCGGTGCGAATGGGCGAGCTGTTCCTCGGTCGCTTGCGCGGCGCGGTGTATCAGGGCGTAGCCGAGTGCGGGCATGGCCGCAACGGCGAGGAGCACCCCAAGGCGCCATGTGTGAAAGCTGTGGGTGAGGACTCCGACCAGGGCGACAAGGACGCCCAGCGTGATCAGGGCGGCCGACGTGGCGTAGAGGCGTCGGTTCATGGGGTGGAGTCCTCCGTCTGGTGGTTCAGTCGGCGAGCTGCTGCTCGCCGGGTGGTGGTTGGCGCCGCATGTTGTCGGTCATGTTCAGAAACAGTCGGCGCTCGGTGGGGTCGGTGATCCCCAGTTCGTCGGCGGCCTGGTCGGGCGTGATGCGTCGGCCCGGTGGGGCGGTGGGTCGCTGGACGGCCGCCAGTTCGTCGGGGGTGAGGACGCCGGCGCGCACGAGAACGTCGGCGTAGGGCTCGTGGATGGCTTCGGCCAGGGTGCGCAGTAGGCGGATGTCCGTCGGGATCTCGCTTTTGAGCAGTCGCATGACCGTCGTGAGGCTGATTCCGGCCTGTTCAGCGAACGCGCTGCGGCCCCCGCTGCGGGGGCCCGACAGGTCGTACCCAAGGGCTTCGAGCTTGACCGTAAGCCAACTGCCGAAGTCGGGGGACTCCGTAGACGCATGAGCGGGCGCAGGGGTTGTAGGGCGCTTGCTGTTTTTCATGGTTGAAAGATAGCGCGCCGGTCGCTTCTTGGACATGCCAAGTTCCAGACAGCCCTATTTGCCCCACAATCATCCCCCTTGACCCACTGCTCACGCCGAGTGATCTTGCTTGTTCGTACGTGTGACCGATTCTCATATGGCCGATAGTCGGACGTCAATGGACCTTTCCACGAAGTGTTTAAGAAGGAACTACCAACCTTGAAAATTAGCTGCTAACTTTCAACCTCGGTAGTTAGTTCGAGGTCGGAAGGAACCGCCCCCATGTACGACCGTGCCTTGCTGCACGCCGCCGCCCAGATGCGCGGCATCAAGACCCCCGCCCAGCTCGCCCGCGAGGCCGGTCTGACCACGGCCACCGCGTGGCGGATCTGGACCGGTGTCGGCGCCCCCCGCGGAGACCACGCCGCCCGCGTCGCCGAGGCCGTCGGTATCTCCGCGGCCAGCCTCTACACCCGCACCGCCGTCGAGGCCGCCGCGTGAACGGCGAGGTCATCCCGTACGAGCAGGCCATCGCGAACGCGCGGGCCGTCCTCGACCGCGCCCGGCTCCGCATCGCCCGCGACCGCGCCGCCGGACGCCTCTCCCCCGAGCACGAACTGATCTGCCGCCGCCTCGAACGCGAGGCCCGCCAGGCGCAGCGGGCCCCCGGCCGCCTCGCCGCCTGACCACGCAAAAGGGCCGCCCGGAAGCGACCCGGACGGCCCCAAGTCCCCCGAAGGAGACCGGAAAATGCAGAACCAGGGTACCCCTGCTCCCCGCGCCGCCGCCGCCATCCCCGGCGCCCGCGCGGCCCGCCGCCGCGCCGAGTTCGTCGACGTCGTCGCAAGGCAGCTTCACCAGATCGCGCCCGGCACGGTCCGCGTCCGCACCGTGCCCGTCCTGGTCGAGGACCGGCGCCGGATGTGGGTCGAGCTGATCGACGCGACCGGCGGAGTCGTCAGCACCAGCGCCGACCAGTGCCGCCAGGCGTACGGACTCCTGCGCCGGGGCTTCCCCGCGGCCGACTGGACGCGTCCCCGCCTGTACCTCGCCCCCACGGGCGAGCTGGTCGACGACACGCCGCGCGTCCCGGCCGAGCTGGGCATCGACACGGCCCCGGAGGTGACCGCGTGATCCTCCCGCAGCCCACCCGGGACAACCGCGCCATCGAGGTCCCCCTCGACCGGATCACCGCGCCCCTGCTCGACGCCCTCGCCCTCGCGTACGCGGACGACCCCGGCACGATCGGCGGCCTGCTCGCCGACCTCGCCGACGCCGTCGGGCACCGCGACCACCTCGACCGCGACCGGGCCCCGCAGCAGCGCGAGGCCGCCGCCGCGTGGGCCGACGCCGCCCGCGAGGCCGTCGAGGAACACCTCGACGACGCGGTGACCCGCCCCGTGCGCCTCACCGCGCGCGCCGCGCACCAGCTCGCCGGGCGCCTGGCCGCCCTCGCGCTCCGCGCCACCGGCACGGCGTACGTCGACCGCGACGGCGACCGGTGGGTCGCCACCGGCCAGACCACCCCGCGGGGCGAGCCGGTCATCGCGTGCCCCGCCCCCCGCACCGCCGACGACGCCGGAACCGGCCCGTCGCACCCGTGGACGCTGCCCGCCGTCCGCGCCCAGTTCGGCCCGCTCACCGAGGAGAACACCGCGGCATGACCGTCACCACCCTGCCCACCCCCCTTACCGGCCCCGTCGCGGTCGCCGTCCCCCCGGCCGCCGAGCAGACCGCCGGACCGCGCGACCTCACGCCCGAGCAGGTCAAAACCCTGTTGGCGCCGATCAACCCGAGCCGCGTGCAGACGCTCAACCGGCAGTCGCACGTCGAGGCGTGGGACGTCCGCCGGTGGCTGACCCGCGTGTTCGGGTTCGGCGGATGGAGCGTCGAGACGCTGGAACTCGCGTGCGTCGCGCAGATCGAACCGAGCCCCGGCCGCTGGACCGTCGTCTACCGCGCACAGGTGCGCCTCACCGTGCGTACCCCGGACGGCCGCACCCTGTCGTCGTGGGAGGACGGAGCGTCCGGCGACGCCCCGAATCAGAAGGCCATCGGGGACGCGCACGACATGGCGATGAAGACCGCCCTTTCCCAGGCCCTTAAGCGGTGCGCCGTCAACCTGGGCGACGGGTTCGGCCTGTCCCTCTACAACGACGGGTCGCGCCGGTCGGTCGTTCAGTGGTCCGCCGTGCACACCGCGCCGAAGGACCCCGACCAGGCCGCCGCCGAGGACGAGCCGGTGAAGCCGGAGCCGACGCCCGAGCAGCCCGTCGTCGAGCAGGCCCCCGCGCCCGCCCAGGCCCCGGCCGCCGCGCAGCAGCCGCGCCGCGCCGCCCCCCGGGCCCGCACCGAGCAGCGCCCCGCCGCACCGCAGCAGGAGCAGGCCGCGCCGAACGGCTACGTGACCAAGGCCAACGCCGCGAAGACGGCCGCCGACGTCCGCGTGCTGTACGACGCGGCGAAGGCCGAAGGAGTCGCGCCGGCCGTCCTCGCCGAGCTTGCCGAGATCGGCGGCACCAAGCCGGGCGCCCGGCGGAAGAAGGACACCGCCGCCCCGGCCGCGGCCCGGCCCTCGACCAGGCCCTCGCCGACAACCTCGACGACCAGCTCGCCCCCGCAGCAGGACGACGAGCACGTGATGGCCGCCGCCGAAGTCATCGACGCCGCCCGGGGCGCCGGGATCACCGACCGCGCCGAGGTCGACGCCCTGTTCGCCTCGCGGTTCGGGTGCGCCCTCACCGAGGCCGCCCTCAACCAGTTGCGCGAGATGCGCGACGACCTGATCGACGCCGCCGAGGAGACCGCCGCATGAGCACCGCGACCACCGCCCCCGAGCAGGACGTCGACCAGGACGTCGAGCAGCCCGCCGCGTCGCTCCGCGACCTCGCCATCGAGGCCGCCGCCCTCGACGTCCTCGCGGCCCGCGTCGCCGCCGCCAAGAAGGACGTCCGGGCCCGCCTACAGACCGCCCTCGACGAAGCCGCCCAGCGCGACGGCGTCGACCGCGTCGTCGCCGAGCTTCCCGGCGGACGGCCCGTCGCCACGGTTTCGCTCCGCCGGGGCAGCGTCGGCCCCGTCGTCGTCGACGAGGACGTGTTCGCCCGGTGGGTCGCCGCACGGTGGCCCGAGCAGCGCGCGGAGTTCACCGAGACCCGCGTCGTGCGCACGGTCAAGGCGTGGCGCGCCGCCGAGCTGGTCGGCGAAATGGCCGCGCTCGACCTGTCCATCGAGCAGGGCAAGAGCACGCGCCCGGCGATGTGGGCCGACCCCGACACGGGCGAACTGGTCGAGGTCCCCGGCGTCCTGATCAAGCCGACTAGCGCCCGTACGCACTCCCTCACGTGGCGCAAGGATGGCAAGGCCGCGACCGCGGAGGCGTGGCGGACCGGCGGGCGCGCGCAGCAGTTCGCCGCACTCACCACCGGGGCCGAGAAGTGACCCGGGCCGCCGAGCAGCGCCTCGCCGCCATGCGCCGCCGCCTCGACGAGCCGCCGCCCGAGAACGTCGCCGGGCAGCTCGCCGTCGACGTCCCGGCCGTTGTGTCCCCGCCGCCGGAGTCGTGCGGCTACGGCAACCCCCGATGCGAGGCCGTGCCCGCCCGCTTCTACCCGTGCGGGTGGAAGTGCGACGAGCACCAGCCCGCCCGCACCCACCGCCGCCGCACGAACCCGTGACCGGCCCCGGGGCGAGGTGATCCCGCCCTCGCCCCGGGCGCCCCCAGCAAGGAGCAACCCCCCGATGAGGGCTTTCTACCGCGGCTACAGCGCCCGTACGGGCCGCCGTGCCGCCCAGGTGCGCCGCCTGCACATCATGCGCGAGGACGGGCCCATGCCCGGCCGTCAGGGCGAGTGCGGCACCGCCGGATGGGACGTGACGCAGTCCCCGGCCGTGATCCTCGACCCCGCGTCCCCGTCCCCGCCCGCCGGTCTCTCGTGGTGCCCGCGCTGCGTCGGTCTGGCCGCCGCCCGTACCGGCCTGCTCGACCAGTGGGCCGCCCAGCTCGCCGCCGAGGTCGCCCGATGACGCTCGACGCGCAGGCGTGGGTGTGGCGCCACTCCCGGACCCGCGGGAACGCACGCGTCGTGATGCTCGCCATCACGGACGCCGTGACCGGCCTCGACGCCGAGGTGCGCATGGGCACGGCCGAGATCATGCAGCGGCTCAGCGTCGGCCGCTCGACCGCGCGGGCCGCCGTCGACGCCGCCCTCGCGTCCGGCGAGCTGGTCGAGGTCGAGCCCGCCAAGGGCAGCCGCGCCACGCTCTACCGCGTCCCCGGGGCCGTCGGCTACCGACGCGGTACCGGGCCGGAATCCGGCCCCATAGCCCCCGCAGCCCAGGGGCCGGAATCCGGTCCCCTAACGGCTACCGGGCCGGAATCCGGCCCCTTTACCGGGCCGGAGTCCGGTCCCCCCGTAGAGGTCCCGGACACCCTCTTTGGGGCCGAGATCCGGCCCCCTATGGGGCCGGAATCCGGCCCCCATCACTCACCCATAGAGGGACTGAGTGAAGGAGGGAGGGAGTACCGCGCCGACGTCGCCGTGATCCCGGCGAAGGTGCGCCCCCTGGTCGACCAGATCACCGCCGCCGGCGTCCTGGTCGCGTGGACCCTCGCCCCCGGCGAGTGGATCGTCGTCGAGGCCCTGATGAAACGTTCCGGCGTCGACATGCTCGCCACGGCCGCCGTGCAGGCCGCCGCCCGTAACCGCCGGGGCGTGTCCCACGCCCGCTACTTCCTGCGGACGTGGCAGGGCCTACCGCCCGCCCCGGAGCCCGGCACGGTCCCCGCCGCCACCCCGGCCGCGCCCGCCCGTTCGAACGTCATCCCCCTGGACCGCGCCCAGCAGCCCCGCGGACGCGTCGCCCAGTCCGCCGACTACCTCGCCGAAGCCCTCGCCGCCATGGAGGCCCAGCAGTGAACCCCCGCGAAGTCGCCGCCCTGATCGCCTACGTCGTCAAGCTCGACCCCCGCCTCGCCCTCGACGACCAGGCCGCCGCCGCCGAACGCCTCGCCCAGTGGTGCGACCTGCTCAGCGACGTGCCCGCCCAGGCGTCCGGGTGGGACGCCGCCCGCGTCGCCCGCGACTACATCGCCCGCAACCCGTACCGCATCCAGCCGTCGGACGTGTCCCGCCCGTGGCACACCCACAAGGCCGACGTCATGGGCCGTCACGTCGGCACGTTCGAGCCGACCGCGCACCCGGAAATCAACCCGGACGACGAGACCGGCAACGCGTTCGTGGCCGCGCTGCGCGCCGAGCGCCAGGCCGTCGCCGCCGGGCAACAGCCGCCCGTCACGCACCGGGCCATCACGTCGGGCCCGCCCGCCCAGCAGGTCGAGCGCCGCCTCGCCGCACTCGGTTCGTACATGCCGCCCACCGTCCGCCAGGCCCTCGCCGAGTTCCGGCCGCAGCGCGCCGCCCGCGAACGCCTCGCCGCCGCGAACCTGCCCGACCCGCTCGACGTCCCGTGCACGTGGTGCAAGGCGCCCGTCGGCCGGCCGTGCCGCGCCCCGCGCATGGCCCCGGGCAGCGACGCCATCGGCTTCCGCCCGATGAAGGCCCCGCACCCGACCCGCGTCGACGACGCCGCGGCCTACCACACCGCCGCCCAGGAGCAGGAGACCGCCGCATGAGCCCCACCCCGAAGCGCGCCCGCCCGGCCCACCGCCGCAAGGCATCCACCGGAGACCGCACCCGCAACACCAAGTCGCTCCGGATCGAGGCTAGTTGGAACCACCGGCCCGACGTGCCGGTCGTCGTCCGCACGTCCGACAGCAAGCACGCCCGCCGCGTCGTGCGCGAGCTGGTCGCCAAAGGGGCGTACGTGATCGTCCAGGAACACGCCGGTTGGGACCGGTGGACCACCGTCGAGGAGATCGACGGGCCCGCCCTGCTCGCCGAGGCCGCCGCCGAGCAGCACGCCGTCGAGGCCGCCGCGCACGCCCGTCGCCGCGCCCGCCTCGACGCCGAGGCCACCGAGTACGCCCGCAGGCTGATGATGCCGCCCGCGACCGTCCGGCCCGAGCACCGGCAGCGCGCCCGGCACATCACGGGGGCGCAGCGATGACCGCCCCCGCCGCCCTCGCCGTAATCCGGGCCGCGCTGGAGGAAGCCGCGCGCGAGCTGGTCGACGGCCCGGACGACGCCGCCCGGCGAGTTGCTGCCGAGTTGGAACGCTCCGGGTGGGACGTGCAGCCCGCGTACGGCTCGATACCCCCGGGCCCCCGGCCCTGACCAGCAGCGCAAGGGGGGTGCATCCCTGGAGACAACGCACCCCCCCGCCTGCTAACTTTCTGTCTCGGTAGTTAGTTGCTGCCGCACACGTCCCGGAAACCCGCCGCACATCCCCCCGGAGGTATGTCACATTGGCCCGCAGCACCCCGGCCGAGCGGTTCGCGGCCAAGACGTCCCCCGGCCCCGTTCCGGCCGGTCTCACCACCCCGTGCCTGCTCTGGCCCGAGGAATCCCTCGACCGCGACGGGTACGGCCGTTTCTGGGTTGACGGCCGCGTCGTCCCCGCGCACCGCTGGTCGTACGAGCGGCACCGCGGACCCATACCGGCCGGCCTCGAACTCGACCACACGTGCAGCGTCCGCCGCTGCGTCGCCGACGACCACCTCGACGCCGTCGACCACCGCACCAACGTTCTGCGGTCGACCGGCCCGTCGGCCGTCAACGCCCGCCGCACCGAGTGCGTCAACGGCCACGACCTCACCGACCCGGCCGTCGTCCACGTGGCCTACCCGCCGTCGCACCCGAACGGGATGCGCAAGTGCCGGTTGTGCGCCCGCACCCGCGCCCGCCGCGCCCGCGAGTCCCAGCTCGCCCCCGTCGTCACCCTTCCCACCCGCACCGCCCCCGAGAGGACCGCCGCCTAATGGCCGGAGAAACCCCAATCACCGTCGTTGGCAACGTCGTTGCCGACCCCGAGTTGCGCTTTACCCCCTCCGGCGCCGCCGTCGCGAACTTCCGGATGGCCTCGACGCCCCGCACCTTCGACCGCACCGCGAACGAGTGGAAAGACGGCGAGACCCTGTTCTTGTCCGTGTCCGTGTGGCGCCAGCAGGCCGAGAACGTCGCCGCATCTCTCAGCCGCGGCGACCGCGTGATCGTCGTCGGCACCCTCGCGCAGCGCACGTACGACAAGGACGGCGAACGCCGGGCGTCCTACGAGGTCAAGGCCGAGGACGTCGGCGCCGCGCTCAAAAACGCGACCGCCACCGTCACCAAGACCGGCGCCAGCAGCAACGCCCCCCAGGGATACGGCCAGCAGGCCCCGCAACGGCCGTACGGAGCCCCGCAGGGCGACCCGTGGGCCCAGCAGCAGCCCAGCGACGAACCCCCCTTCTAGACCCCCGCGCGTCCGGTCGCGCGCCCCCTCACGGGCAGGCGCGCACGCGAATATCACCCACCACTGACAGGAGCGACCCCACCATGACCCGCATACCCGACGCCATCACCTTCGCCTCGCTCGACACGCACCGCCTGATCGTCGCCGTCCCCAAGCACGGCCCCGCCGAGGTCGCGAGCAACCTCCCCCGCGAGGCCGCCGCCGACATGCTGCGCCAGCTCGCCGACCAGCTCGCCAGCCCGGCCGGCCGATGCGAGACCGCCCGGGTCACCGGCCGCCCGTGCCCCGTGCACGACGCCCCCGCCCCCGCCACCATCGGCGACCTGCTCGACCAGCTCGACCAGCTCGCCGACCAGCTTGTCGCCGAGGCCATCGCCCCCGAGCCCACCCCGGCCCCCGTGCCCGACGGCGACCTCGACCCCGCCACCGTGCGCGACGCCCTCGACTTCAACGACGGCGAGGACGACCCGGCCCTCGCCACCCTCCGCGACGTCCTGCTCGACACGTCCCTGTCCCGCACCCCCGACCAGGCCCTCGCCGCCGCCCGCATCCTTCTGACGGCCCACGCCCAGCAGCTCGCCGCCCTGATCGATGCGCACTACCGCGCCACCCGGACCCGATCGGGACTCACCCGTTCGTCGCGCGGCCTGCTCACCGGCTACGAGGGCGCCCGCAAGCTGGTCACCGCGTACGCCGTCCGCCTCGCCGACGAGCAGGCCCTCGCCGAGCAGGCCACGACGTGAACCTCGCCGTCGCGGTGAACCTCGCCGTCGCCGCCGCCCTGCTCGCCGCCGGGGTCCACCTGATCGCGTGGGTCCTGTCCGGCGAGCCCGGCCGCGTCCACCACCGGGCCCCCGCCCCGGAGCCCGAGCAGCAGTGAGCAGGCGCCCCCGGCCCTTGTGGCGGTACCTCGCCCACCGCACCGGCCTGGTCCTCTCCCCGTCCCTCCTGTTCTACGGCGTGCCGTTCTCGAACCGATGGCACCGCCGCCGCATCCTCGCCCGCAAGCAAGTCGCCCAGGAGCACCGCAAGTTGAGCACCGCGACCGAACCGGAGCAGTACCGCACCGACGCCTACGGCACCCCGTGCTACCGGCACACCGACCCCGACGGCGACCAGTTCCTCGCCGCCGCCTCGCTCATCCCCGGCGAAGGCCCCGGGACCGGCCCCGGGATCTACTTCCGCACCTCGCCCGCCGGCGCGTCGATCCCCCTCGACCACCTCGACCAGTTCATCGCGCGCCTGCACACGATCGCCGACGTTGCCCGCGCCGAAGCGGAGGACCAGCAGGCATGACCACCAAGCGCCGCAACCGCGACCGCGCCGACCGCCGGAAGGTCGTCGACGTCCTGCTCGCCCGCCTCGACCGCCTGTCCAACGCCGAGGCCGCCCTGTTGCGCGAGCACGTGCTCACCGAGCAGCGCCTCGCCGACGAGACCCGCGCCACCCTCACCACCACGGAGCACACCTGCGACCGGGCGCAGCGCACCGCCGAGGCCGCCGTCGAGGCCGCCGAGGAACGCGCCCGGACCGCCGAGCAGCAGCTCGCCGAAGCGAAGGAGTACGCCGCCCGCCAGGAGCGGACCGCCACCGGGCAGCGCGCCGCCGTCGACCGCGTCCTCGCCCTGGTCGGCCGCCGCGACGCCGTCCCGGCCGCCGCCGTGTGGGCCGCCGTCGACGCCGACCCCGCCGAGCACCGCAAGGCCGACGCCCTCGCCGACCGTTGGCGGGCCGACCGCTGCGCCCGCGCCCCGTTCCTCGCCGCCGCCAACTCGACCGAGGCCCGCCTCGCCGAGCAGCAGCGCGACCACGAGATCGCCCTCGCCACCGAGCGGCGGAACGTCGTCGAGGCGACTCGGGAACTTCGGACGGAGCGGCACCGCGCCCGCCGGTACCGCGCCGCATGGCTCGCCGCCCGCCGCGCCCGCCGAGCCGTCCGGGCCGCGCTTCCCGACGAGCCCCGGCCGCGGCTTGGCCTCCCGAACGACCTCGCGTACGCCACCGGCCGGCACGACCTCGCCGACGCCGTCCGCGACGCCCTCACCCACCCCGACCCGTGCGAGAACCGATGACCAGCCCCATATCCGGCGCCCGCGCCCAGGCCGCCGCCGACCTCGCCGCCGTCCGCGAGATGTGGGGCGACCTGCTCGCCGCCATCGGTGAACCCCCGCGCCGCACGGACTGGATGCCGTACGAGCGCAGGGGGTTCCTTGACCAGCTCGCCGCCGCCGACCGCGAGGACGACCAGGACGTCGAGGCCACCGTCGGTCGGCTCCCGCTCATCCTCCGGGAGCACCCCGCGCCCGCCGATTTGCGGGCCCTCGACGCCGCCCTCGACGCCGAGAACGCCTTGTTCGACATGTGCGACGCGGTCGCCGAGCGCGTGCAGCTCCCCGCGCGCGACCGCCACGGCCGGTGGACGCTCGGCGCCCCGGACGACGCCCGCCTGTGGCGCCTGCCCACGCACCGCGACGCGGGCCCCGGGGCGATCACCTCGACGGGGTCGCGCGTGTTCGGCCTGCACTGGGCGTGCGTGTGGCTGGAGGGCCGGGCCCTCGACGAGGACGACCGCGCCCTGTTCGTCCCCACCCCGGCGACCCTGGTCGACCAGATCGCCGACGTCGCCCGTACCGCGCGCCGCCGCGTCGAGGCCGCACTCGGACGCCAGACCAGGACGATCACGCTCGACGAGTCGTGCCCGTTCTGCACGACCGGCCGGATCACCGTGCACAACGGCGGGGGCGACCCCCGGGCCGCCGTCGCGACCTGCTCGACCGGGCCGTCGTGCCCGGCCCCCGCCGACACCGAGCGGGGGCGCCGGGCGTGGCGGGGGCCCGCCCTGGTCGAACTGGTCTCCGCGCTGGAGCTGGGGCGCAGCACCCCGGCCGCGTAGGGCACGGCGGGACACCCCCCGGGGAGCGCGGGCCCGGGGGGTGCCGTCGCGTCCGGGGCGCAGCATCACGGTTCGGTAACAGTCATCGCAACCATTGCTGTAATCATTGCCGTAACGGTTGCTGCAATGGTTACATCAGGACTCCGGACGGGCCCTCACCCCGGACGGAACGCCGGTCCTCACCCGGCGCCCACACAGCAACCAGGGAGCGACCCCATGGACCTGTACCGCTACTCCATCAACGCCACCCGCGGCGCCTTCCACTACGTGCGCGAAGTCGCCGGCGGAATGCTGGTCGCACTCTGCGGCCGGAACGCCGACGGCATGAACCCCCTCGCCGCCACCGTCCGGCACACCGAGTGCCGCCGCTGCGCCGACGCCCGCGCACACCACGCCCTGATGGCCGAGGCCCGCGGCGAGCAGCCCGCCGCCGTCGAGCCCGTCGTCGAGCAGCCGGTCGAGACCGCCGTCGAGACTCCGGCCGCGCCCGCCCTGTACCGCCCCGTCCGCTCCCGCCGCGGCGCCGGTCACTACCGCCGCCCCGGAACGGCGTCGAGCTACTGCGGGCGCACCGTCGAGGCCGCCCCCGTCGGTACCCAGTCCGTGACCGGCATATGCCAGCAGTGCGCAAAGGCCGAGCAGCGCGACCGCGTCGCCGCCGAGCAGGTCGCCGCCGACCGCAGCATCGACGGCCCCACCCTCGCCGAGCGCGCCGACGTCCGGTACGCCCTGGTCGGCACCGGCCGCCGCGTCCACTACTCGAACAACGACGACACCCTGTGCGGGCGCGAGGTCAGCCGGTACACCGACGGCACCGACGCGCGGCACCCGGAACTCTGCTCCCGCTGCATTGCCGCCGCCGAGCAGCGCGCGTACACCCGCGCCCTCGCCGCCGCCTCGCCCCTCGCCGCCGCCGCCGTCGACTTCGCCGAGACCGTCGAGCAGGCCGAGAAGACGGCACCGGTACAGGCCGCCGCCGTCCGCGACGAGCCGTCCGACTGGTGGACCATCATGGACCCGGCCAGCGGCGCCGAGGTCGCCCGTGTCTACGGCGAGACCTACCAGGAGATGACCCCGCGCGCCGAGGCCCTGCCCGAGGTCCGCGCCCTTCTCCGGCGTCACCGGGGCTTTTCCCGCCGCCGCCTGCTCCTTTCCGAGCTGACGCCCGCGCAGCTCGCCGAGCAGCGCGTCGCCGCCGACTTCGCCCAGGCCGCGCACGCCGTCGACGCCGTCGAACACGCCGAGCAGACCGAGGCCGCCGTCGCCACCGTCGCCGAGGCCGTCACCTTGTACGACGCCAGCCTCGCCGCCGACGGCCTGGTCGACGACGAGCTGCGGCACGCCGCCGCCCTGGTCACGGAGGCCGAGGCCACCGAGGGGACGTGGCGCGGGCAGTGGATCGGCGACGACCCGGCCGTCGCCCCCCTGTTCACCCCCGCCGGTACGGTCGAACAGGGAACCCTTTTCCACGCTCACGCCACCACTTCCGCACCTGAGCCGGTCGTCGTCCGCGTGGCCTTCACCCCCGCCGTCCTCGACCGCGCCCGCGCCCAGGCCGCCGCCGACCGTGAGGCGTACCGCGCCGAGACCGACGACCGGATCGCCGCGGAGTGCGCCGCCCACGGCGTGGCCCCGTCGCAGGGCGTACAGGACCGGATCGCCGCCCGCGCCGCCGAGCAGGCGCCCGCCCGCCGCGTGATCGAGGGCGTCGTCGTCGAGCACAGCGGCACCACGCGCGGGACCGCCCCCAGGCACTCGACCGACTCGGACGCCCGCGCCGCCCTCGACGTCCTCGCGTCCTTCCGCCTCGCCGAGGTCACCGACCACACCGACATTGCCGCCCAGCCCGGCGCCCCCGACCACGCCCCGGCCGCGTGGGGTTTCCTGGTCGAGCCCCGCGGGCACGGGCGCGTCGCCGTCTACTGGATCGAGGCCGGCCGTTACGTCCGCTCCGACGGAAAGCCGTTCGCCGTCGAGCTGGAGATCGGCGCCGACAAGCTGCGCAAGGCGGGGTGGACGATCGAGCCGAACACCCGCCGATGCGCCATGGCGTGGCGCCCCGAGTGACCACCTGACCGCCCGCCCCCGGCCGGGGGCGGGCCCCGTACCCACCAGACAGGAGCAGCACCGTGGAACCCAACGAGCCCACCGTCGCCGAACTCCGGGCGTACCTCGCCCAGCGGATCGCCGAGCCCGGCAACGGGTTGCAGACCGACATCGTGCAGTCGTTCGTCGACATGCTCGACGACTACACCAAGGAGCACGCGGCGAAGGCCCCGACCACCGCCGTCTACCAGCGCGCCCCCTACGGCTACCGCCGCAGGAAGACCGCCGCCGAACGCGTCGCCGACGACCTGAACCGCCGGGGCGTACCGGTGCCCGAGACTGCCACCGGCCGGTTCGCTGCGCAGATGTACGAGCTGTACCACCAGTTCGAGGAGGAGCGCCGCGCCGAGATCATCGCCGCCGGCGGCGACCCGGACGAGGACGCCGAGCTTGACCCGCTCAGCCGCGAAGCCCTGGTCAACCTCACCCGCGACCACCGCAGCGCCATGCGCCCCGCGGCCGACGCGCAGCAGTACGACGACCTGATCGAGGAAATTGCCGACACGTACACCCTGGCCGACGTCCGGGTGATCCGGGGCGCGTGGGCGGCGATCACCGAAGCCATGCCGCGGATTGCGTACGTCGCCCGCCAGGACGAAGGCCGGAGCCCCGACGAGATCGCCAAGGCGACCGGGTACACGGTGAGCCGAATTGCCCAGCTCATCCGGCAGGAGAAGCAGCGCGCCGCCGCCGTCCCGCTCACCCAGTACACGTGGCGTGTCGACACGCTCGACGCCGACGGCTGGACGGACCGCGAGCACGGCGACGACGAGGCGACGCCGTCCGGCCTCGCCCAGCTCGCCGAGCGCGTGCTCGCCGAGACCGGCGCCCGCGACAAGCGCGCCCGGGTCTTCATCTGGGAAGGCGAGGAGGCCGGTACCGAGGACGACGTCGCGTACGCCGTCGAGCGCCCCGCCGAGTGGGACGCGTTCGTGACCGTTGAGCAGTGGGACGGGGCGGACTGGCGCGGCCTGTCCGACGAGAGCGTGCCCAAGACCGTCGAGGAGCCGGAAGCCCTCGCGAGCCGGATTCTCGGCGTGGCCCGCGAGCGTCTGCCCCTCGCCGCCGTGCGCGTGCGCGTGTGGCACTTCGGCGAGAGTGACGGGCCGCACCTCGCGCAGGCCGTCGCCGTCCCGCCGGGCGTCACCGTTCCCGACACCGAGTAGACCCGCAGCACAAGAGCGGGCCCGCCCCCAGTCCTCACAACCGGAGCGGGCCCTAGACCAGCCCGGCCCCCAGTCCTCACAACCGGGGCGGGCCTGACCACCAAGGAGCGACCCCAGATGGCTACCGCCAAGCGTACCCAGCCCACCCCGCCGGCATCCGGCACCCGTCCGTCGGTCCGCGTCGACGACCAGCTCGCCGCCGACCTCGCCGTCGTCATGCGCACGGGCGCCAACTTCACCGACGCCGTCCGACAGTGCGTCCGACAGGTTGCTGACATGTACCGCCTCGCGTGGGCGGAAGATGTGACCCCCGTCGGCACCGCGCCGGTCCTGCTCGCCTACCAGCTCCAGCAGGCCCCCAACGTGGTGCCGCCCCGTCCGACGCCCGCCCCGCCCGCGACCAGCGGGTATGACGCCCGTCGGACGCCCCCGGCCCCGGCCGTCGGACACCCGGCCGCCCCCGTCGGACCGCCGTCGGCACCGCTCCCCGGCCGCGGGCCCTCGCCGCGTCGCTCCGGGCCGTTCCCCGGCGTACCCGTCCGACGCCCGTAGTACGGAGCGCCCCCGCCGTCGGACACGGACGACCGGACGCGGGCCCCCTCACGCGCGGGGACCGATCACCACTTGCGCCGTTATCGATCTGTGACCTAATGTTGGGGGCGTCTCCGGCGTGCCCGGAGAAACCCAGACCGCGCCCCGCGAGCCGACACCGCCGCGAGGACGCCCCCCTTGACGCCCCGCCGGTCACCCCCGGCGGGGCGTTCGCATGTCCCCGGCGAGGAGGTGACCGCCGATGGCACGCCCCATCACGGACGCCGACCGCCGACAGGTGCGCGAGCTGCACGCCGCGGGGAAGTCCCGCAACGAGATCGCCCGCGCCCTCGACCGCTCCCCCTCGACCGTGTCCAAGATCGCCGCCGCATTCGAGCCGCCCCTCTCGTTCGACCGCGCCGAGCAGGTCGAGGCCGCGACCCGCGTCCGTACCGCCGACCTCGCCGCCCGCCGCGCCGCCCTCGCCCTCGCCCTCCAGGACGACGCCGAGAAGCTGCGGGCGCAGCTCTGGGAGGGAACGACGCACGGCGAGTTCGCCGGCCGCGACGGCGAGTGGCACGAGACCTACCTCGACCGCCCCCGCTTCCCCGATCAGCGCGCCATCGTCGCCGCCGTGCAGACCGCCGTCGGCACCTCGCTACGCCTCACGCCCGCCGAAGGCGGAGAGGACGCCGCCCAGGTGCGTTCGATGCTCGGCGCACTCGGCGAGGCACTGACACAAGCCGCCCACGACGACCAGCCCCTCGACGACGAAGGGAGCGACGCCGGGGGGTGACCGGTGCTCGACCTCGACCGTCTGCCCCTGTCCCGGAAGCAACTCCTGTCGATCGGGCAGGCGACCGCCCGTATCAACCTGTGGCACGGGTCGGTCCGCAGCGGAAAGACGATCGCGAGCCTGCTCGCCTTCATGATCGCCGTTGCCACGGCGGGCCCCTCCGGACTCATCATCATCATCGGGCGCAGCCTCCAGACGATCGAACGCAACGTGCTGGAACCCCTCCAGGACCGCAGCTTGTTCGGTCCGATGGCCCGGCACGTCGTGCACACCCGCGGGGCGACCACGGCCGTCATCCTGGGGCGCACGGTGCACCTGATCGGCGCCGCCGACGCCCGCGCCGAGGGCCGCCTACGTGGCCTTACGGCGCAGCTCGCGTACGTCGACGAGGCAACGCTGATGCCCGAGGCGATGTGGACACAGACGCTCGCCCGCCTGTCTGTCCCCGGGGCGAGGCTCTACGCCACAACCAATCCGGACAGCCCGAGGCACTGGCTCAAAGCCCAGTACCTCGACCGCGTCGGCGAGCTGGACATGAGGGCGTGGCACTTCCGCCTTGCCGACAACCCCAGCTTGTCGGCCGAGTACATCGCCAACCTCGCCGCGGAGTACACCGGCCTGTGGCGCAAGCGCATGATCGACGGCCTGTGGGTCGTCGCCGAAGGCGCCATTTACGCCGACTGGGACGAGGCCCGGCACGTCGTCGACACCCTGCCCGAGATGCATCGGCACTGGTTGGGCATCGACTACGGCACGACCAACCCGTTCTCCGCGGTCCTGCTCGGACTGGGCGTCGACGGCCGCCTGTACGCGTGCGCAGAGTGGCGGTACGACGGCCGCCAGGCGCACCGGGCCATGACCGACGCGCAGTACAGCGACGCCGTCCGGGCATGGCTCGCCGACCTCGACGTCGTCCCCGAGTGGACGTTCGTCGACCCGTCGGCGAAGTCGTTCAGTACCCAGCTTTGGCAGGACGGACACCCCGGCATCGCCCGCGCCGACAACACCGTCGCCGACGGCATCCGCAGCGTGGCGAACCTGCTCGCCGCCGACCGCCTGCTCATACACCGTTCCTGCGAGGGCCTGCTCGGCGAGTTCCCCGGCTACTCCTGGGACACCAAGGCCACTGAACGCGGCGAGGACGCCCCGTTGAAGGTGGACGACCACAGCGTCGACGCGATCCGCTACGCCGTCCACTCGACGTCGCACGAGTGGCGCCACCTGCTCACCGCCCCCACCAGCACCGCCAGGAGGTGAGCCCGCATGGCCCTGCCCGAGAACAACGCAGCGTGGCCGCCCCCCGAGTGGGCCCCGTACTTCGACCGGATAGCCGTTGACGACGCGTGGTACTCCGGGGACCGGGGCAGGCTCGCCCGGATCTACGGCCGCGACCAGGCGAAGGCACCGCGCCGCCGCCTGTGGTCCCGCCGCAGCACCGCGCACCGCCCCGCCGCCGACACCCGCCTGCACGTCCCGTTCGCCGGGGACATCGCACAGACCAGCGCCGACATGCTGTTCGCGGACATGCCGCGCATCGTCGTCGAGGACACCGCGACACAGACCCGCCTCGACCAGCTACTCGACGACGGGCACGCGCAACAGATGCTCCTGTCGGCCGCCGAGCAGTGCGCCGCCTTGTCCGGCGTGTTCCTCCGGACGGCGTGGGACCGCGAGCTTGTCGACCGGCCCCTGATCACCGCCGTGCAGCCCGACCAGGCGATCCCCGAGCACCGGTTCGGGATGCTCGCCGCCGTCAACTTCTGGCGGGACCTCCCGGGCAGCACCACACAGCAGGTGTGGCGGCACGTCGAGCGGCACGAGCCCGGCCGGATCGTCCACGCCCTCTACCAGGGCAGCCCGAGCAGCATCGGCCGCCGCGTCCCGCTCCCCGAGCACCCCGACACGGCCGGCCTGGTCGGCAGTATCGAACGGGACGGCGAGTCCACGCTCACCGGCATACGCCAGTTGACCGCGGCCTACATCCCGAACATGACCCCGAACCGGCTGCACCGGGGTTCCCCGATGGGCCGGTCGGACTACGCCGCGCCGATCTATGACCAGCTCGACAGCCTCGACGAAGTGTGGACGTCGTGGATGCGCGACATCCGCCTCGCCCGCGCGCGCCTGATCGTCCCCGACGGGTACCTGCGCAGCAACGGCCCCGGCCGCGGCGCCACGTTCGACGAGGACGCCGAGGTATACGCACAGCTCAACATGCCGCCCACGGAGAACGGCGGCATCACCCTGTCTCAGTTCGAGATCAGGGTCGAGGAACACCAGCGCACCGCCGAAGCCCTGATGAGGCAGGCCGCCCAGTCCGCCGGGTACGCGGCACGGGCGTTCGGCCTCGACCAGAACGGGGGGTCGGCCCGCACAGCGACCGAGGTCGACAGCGAGGACGACAAGTCCATGATCACGCGCGGGAAGAAGGCCGGGCACTGGAAACAGGGCCTTGCCGACGTCCTGTCCGCAACGCTCGCCCTCGACGCCGCCCAGTTCGGCACCCGGGTACTCCCGGAGCGCCCGCGGGTGGAGTTCTCCGACGGCGTCGCCGAATCGCCGATGGACACCGCGGCCACTCTCGAACTCCTCACCCGGGCCCAGGCCGTGAGCACGGCGACGCGGGTCAAGATCCTGCACCCCGAGTGGAACGACGCCGAAGTCGCCGCCGAAGCCGCCGCGATCCTCCGGGAGACCGGCACCGCAGCGCCCGACCCGGGCGACACCTACCCCCTGATCTGACGACGACCAGGGGGTGAGCGCGTGCCGATTCACCCGGGCATGGTCGAGGATCTGGCCGCGACGACCCGCGACCTGTACGCGGGCGCCGAAGAACGGTTGCTCGGCATCATCGCCCGGCAGCTCGCGGCCGGCCTCGACGCCCCCGGGTGGGTCGAGGCCAAGCTCGCCGCCGTGCAGCAGGTCAGGCGCGCCTCGCAGGCCGTCGTCGACGAGCTGGGGCGCGCCGTCGAGCTGGACGTGTTCGACGCGGTCGCCGAGGCGTACAACGTCGGGCACCGGGCCGCGGTCTCGGAGCTGGGCGCCCTGTCCGACGAGGCCGTGCGCCTGGTCGACGACCGCGTGCCGAACGCCCAGGCCGTCGACCGCCTCGCCGCCGAGGCCGTCGACGTCGTCACCGCGACGCACCGGTCGATCCTGCGGGCCGTCGTCGACACCTTCCGGGCCGTCGTCGCGTCCGTCGCCGCTACGCCCCTTCTCGGCATCGGCACCCGCCGACAGGCCACACAGGACGCCATGCGACGGTTCGCAGACGCCGGTATCCGGGCGTTCGTCGACAAGGCCGGCCGCCGCTGGCAGCTCACCTCTTACGCCGAAATGGCCGTGCGGACCGCGACCGCGCGGGCCGCGACCGAAGCCCACATGCGCACCCTCGCCGACGCGGGGGTCGAACTGGTCGTCGTCAGCAACGCCCCCCGTGAGTGCCCCCTGTGCGCCCCGTGGGAAGGCCGCGTATTGACGATCAGCGGGCCCGGCGGACCGCGCACGGTCGAGGTCGAGCACGCCGTCGAGGACGGCCGCATGGTCCCCGTCCGCGTCGCCGGAAGCCTCGACGAGGCCCGCGCCACCGGACTTCAACACCCCAACTGCCGCCACTCCGTCAGCCTCTACTCGCCCGGCCTCACCCGCATTGAGCAGGCCAGCAGCGACCCCGCCGGGTACGCCGCCGGGCAGCGTCAGCGGGAGATCGAACGCGGCATACGGAAGTGGAAACGGCGCGAGGCCGCCGCCGTCACCCCGGAGGCCAAGCGCGCCGCCGGCCGAAAGGTCCGCCAGTGGCAGGGCCACATGCGCGACCACCTCGCCGCACACCCTGACCTGCGCCGCAACCGTGAGCGCGAGAAGGTCGGGGCCGGGAACCTTCCCGAGAAGCGCACGGAGGCGACGCCCGAGCAAGTCGAGGCCGCCCGCGTGTGGTCCGGCGACGACGCCAGCGTGCGCGCCATGAGCGACGACGACCTCGCCGCCGCCATGCGCTCGAACCTGCTCGACGACCGCGCCCGCCGCAGGGTCGAGGCCGAGGCCGACCGCCGCGACCTCGACCGCCTGCTCGACCGCGCCGCCCCCGGCGGCACCCTCGCGGCCGACCTCGCCGAGTTCAGCGACGCCGAGCTTGGCCGCGTGATCGGCCACGTCGACGACGCCGACGCGCTGCGGATCGCCGCCGAGCTGGACCGCCGCGACGTTGCCGCACGGCTCCCGGGCGTCCGCCCGGACCTAGTCGGTCTGTCCGACGACGACCTCGCCGCCCGCGTCCGGCACGCCATCGAACACGGCACGGACGACGTCGACCAGCTCGCCGCCGAGGCGCACCGCCGCGACCAGCTCGCCCAGGTGTTCCCCGGCGGGTACCTGCTCGACGACCTGTCCGGCCTGTCCGAGGATCAGCTCGCGTGGGCGATGCCGTACGCCACCGAGGCCGAACTACTGCGGATAGCCGACGAGTTCGACCGCCGCGACGGACCCGACGCGGACCCGCTTCCCGCCCCGGCCGACACGGGCGACCCCGTCGCCGACATGCTCGCCGACCGCGACGCCGTCGCCGAGGTGATCAGCACCTTGCCCGACCCCCTGGTGTGGGGCGTCCTCGCCGGGGACGGCGAGACCACCGCGCCGCGGGACTGGGCAGCGCTCACCGACGAGGAGATCGAGGCACTGCCCGACGAGGAGTTCGCCCAGTTCCGCGACTCCGAGGCCGCCGCCGCCTACTGGCAGCGGGTCGCCGACCGCGAGGCGAAGGCCGCCGAGGAGGCAGGCGAGGAGGCGCAGCCCGAGCGCCGGATCACCCGCGCCGAAGCCCGGGAGCTGTACTGGGAATGGGTACAGCGCCAGATCGCCGCCGCCGAGGCCGCGACCAACGGGTACATGTTCGCCAAGAAGTACGCCGCCCAGAACCTCAGCTACGAGTCGTTGTTCACCGGCCCCCACCGGATCGGCTACGCCCGCGCGTCCGAGGAGCTGAAAGAGTGGTGGGAGTCCAACCCCCGTTTGACGCAGGCCGAGTTCATCACGCAAGTGACCGGCAAGACGCAGCGCTGGGCGAACCGCGCGAGCGAGAATCGGACGGACCACGAACAGCGGAGGTGAACCCGTGGGCGCGCGAGGTGACGTGATCCGAGCCATCGTTGCCGGACGACAGGCCGGCCGCCAGGACGCCCCGGTGGGCGCCTGCCCGTATCCGCCGACGTCGCTCTTGCGGACGGCGTGGATCAGGGGCCACGCCGAGACCCGCCGTCCCCCGCCCGTCGACGACGACCAGGACGTCGACGCCACCTGACCCCCCGCAGCACCCGAAGGGCCCGCCACCGCGCGGGCCCTTTTCGTATGCCCGCACACCCCCGAGGAGAGCCCCCCGTGCCGCCCGAGCCCGCCCCGACCCCGGCCCCGTCGACCGACCCGTCGACGCCCCCGAACCCGGCCCCGACCGGCCCCCCGGCCGCGCCCCCGTCCCCGCCCGCCCCGGCCCCGGCGCCCGCGCCGACGGCACCCACCGAGGGTGACCTGTCCGCGCTCCCCGAGTGGGCACAGGAACGCATCCGCGCCGCGGAGGCCGCGAAGGAGCAGGCCCCGCCCGCCCCGCCCGCGCCCGAGCCCGGCGCCGAGGGCGACACCTCCCGCCTGCCGAAGTGGGCACAGCAGCAGCTCGCCGCCGCGCAGGAGCAGGCCAAGACCGCCGCCATCCAGGCCGCCGTACTGCGCGTCGCGCCGACGGCCGGAGGAAACGTTTCCGCCCTGCTCGACTCCCGCGCCGCCATGACCGCGCTTGCCGCGGTCGACCCCAACGACCCGGCCGCCGTGACCGAGGCGATCAAGGCCGCCGTCCAGGCACAGCCGCACCTCGCCGTCGCCGTCGGGCCCGCCCGCGGGGGCGCCGACTTCGGCACCGCCACCCCGCCCGAGCGCCGCCCCGGATCGCTGCACGACGCCATCGCCGCCCGTCTGGGCGCCTGAACCAGGAGTAACCCATGCCCGTCACTCTCGCTGAGGCGAAGAACAACGCACAGGATGACCTCGACGTCCAGGTCATCGACGAGTTCCGCAAGTCGTCCGTGATCCTCGACTCGCTCACCTTCGACCAGGCCGTGAACCCGGCCGGGGGCGGGGCGACCCTCACGTACGGATACCGGCGCCTGGTCACCCAGCCGACCGCGGCATTCCGCGCGCTGAACACCGAGTACGCGCCGAGCAACGTCACGACCGAGCGGTACACCGTCGACCTCGCGGTGCTCGGTGGCTCGTTCGAGGTCGACCGCGTGATCGCGAACATCGGCCCGGCCGCGTCCGGCAGCGTCGCCCTGAACATGTCGCAGAAGATCAAGGCGACGGCGACCAAGTTCCAGGACACGGTGATCAACGGCGACACCGCCGTCGACACGAACTCTTTCGACGGCCTCGACAAGGCCCTCGCCGGATCGTCGACGGAGTTCGGCGCCCTCACCTCGCACAACTGGGCCGACTTCGACACCGACCCGGCCGCCGTTCACAAGGCCCTCGACGCCATCGACGAGTGGCTTTCCCTGCTCGACGGCACCCCGACCGTCATCCTCGGCAACGCGAAGGCCCTCGCGCGCGTGCGCGCCGCCGCCCGCCGGGCCGGGATGTACACCAAGAGCCCGATCGAGGGACTGATCGGCACCAACGGCAGGCCCATCGAGCGCGAGGCGTACGGGGGTGTCTGGTTCGCCGACCCCGGCACGAAGGCCGGGACGAACGACCCGATCATCCCCGTGGAGAACCGTACGGTCGGCGGCACGGCCGAGACCGGCCTCACCGACCTCTACGCCTACCGCGCCGGCCTCGACGGCTTCCACGGCGTGGCCACGGCCGGGGGTCAGATCGTGAACAGCTACCTCCCCAACTTCAACGTGCCGGGCGCCGTCAAGATGGGCGAGGTCGAAATGGGTCCGGTCGCCGTCGCGCTGAAGGCGACCAAGTCCGCCACGGTGTTCCGGAACATCAAGGTGACGAACTGATGGCCACCATTCGCACCCCCGTCGAGGGGTTCAACGGCCAGGGCGTCGCCGGTCTGATCTTCCGGGACGGAGCCGCCGAGACGCACGACGAGGCCGTGATCGCCTACGCCCGGCGACGCGGCTACGACGTCGAGGAGAACGCGCGGCGCAAGCCGTCGGCGAAGCCCGAGACGCCGAAGGAGTAGGCCGGTGCCCCGTGTCTACGCGACCCCCGAGCAGTTGGCCGCGTGGACCGGGACACCGGCCCCGGCCGACTCCGAGCGGCTACTCGCCCGCGCGTCGAGCGACGTCGAGGCCGCCCTGTTGTGCGCCGTCTACGCGACGAACGACGCAGGGATGCCGACCGACCCGGCCGTCGTGCAGGCCCTCACCGACGCCGTGTGCGCACAGGTTGAGTACCAGCTCGCCAGCGGCGACGACGGCACCGGAGCGGCCGGCCGATGGGGCAGCGTCTCTATCGGGCCCGTGTCTCTCGGCGACCGCCGCGACGCCCCGCAGGCGCCCGGCGGCCTTGACCTCGCCCCCCGTGCGCACCGCGCCTTGATGCTGGCTGGCCTGTTTCCGGGGGTGATCTGGTGAGGGTGCCCGAGTGGCTTCTACGCCACCGCATCACGGTCGAGGCGTACGACGGCGACAGTGCGTACGGCCCGACCTACCGCCCGCCCGTCGAGGTGCGGGCCCTGGTCGCCGCCGTCGGCGGAACCGTCCGCAAGCAGTCCGACGGCGTCGAGGTCGTCGCGAACGCGCAGATCATCGCGGGCCCGGACCTCGACTGTCCGCCCGAGTCGCGCATCACCTTGCCCGACGGCCGGATCGCGGTCGCCGCCCGCGTCAACCGTCACACCGCGCCGGGCCTGCCCGCGCCGCAGTCCACGGAGGTGATCTGCGAGTGACCCAGCGAACCCGACTCCGGTGGAACGGGGGCGCCGCGCTCCGCGGCACCCGGGCCGGGGCCGTGCGCGGCCTGCGCCTCGCTTCCGAGCACGTGCTCACCGAGGCCCGCCGGATCGTCCCCATCGAGGAGGCGACCCTAGAACGCAGCGGCGCCGCCACGGTCGACGAGCGCAGCATGAAGGCCGCCGTGTCGTTCGACACCCCGTACGCGGTGAGGCAACACGAGGAGCTGACATACCGGCACGACGCCGGCCGTTCGGCGAAGTACCTCGAAAAGCCCATGGCGGAGGAGGCCGACACCGTCGGCGAGATCATCGCCGCGCAGGTGAGGCGGTCGCTCCGTGGCTGACCTCGACCCGACCGACGGCATAGCCCGGCACCTCGACGGCCTCGCCCTGCTCGCCTACGACCCCACGGGCAAGAGCGGGAACACCTTCATCGAGCGGATGCCCTCGACGCCGGACGCCGCCGTGTGCCTGTCCCTGTACGACGCCGGGGCCCCCGACGCCCGCAACGCGTACGACACGGTCCGGCTCCAGGTGCGCGTACGCGGGGGCCCGGACCCGCGCGTCTCGCGCGCCCGCGCGTGGGCGATCTACCGGGCGCTGCACGGCCTCGCGGGGGGCGAACTCCCCGACGGGACGTGGCTCATCCTCGCCGCGGCCCGCGCCACCCCCGGCCCGATGGGCGCAGACGCCCAGGGCCGTCACGAGCACGTCGTGAACTTTGATCTTGACGTGTCGTCCCCCAGCAACCACCGCACCGAATAGGAGGCCCCGTACATGGGACGCCCCATCGACGCCAGAGGGTGGATCTTCGAGGTCGAGGACACGACCCCCGCAACCCCCCTGTGGCTCCGCCTGAACAACATCAACTCGTGGTCGTACAACCCGTCGGAGGGTGAGGAGACGGCCGACACCACGACCAACGACTCGGAGGGGTACCACGAACAGGACGTGATGCAGCGAGGCGCCTCGCTGGAGGTGACCGGCCTGTACGCCGTGACCAACAACGTGCGCGACGCCGGGCAGGAGTACGTCGACTCCGTGTGGACCTACCGGTTCGGCAGCGAGTCGCGCGGCCGGATGCGCTACCGGCACAAGTCCCAGACCGAATGGGCCGTGTGGGAGTGCACCGTCACGCCCGGCGAGCAGGGCGGCGAGCACAACGCCAAGACCACATGGGGCGCGTCGTTCACCCGTTGCGGCGCCCCGACCACCGAGGCCGTTACCGGAGGCACCCCGTGATCGCGTACGACGACGACCAGGCCCTCGACCTCGACGTCGACCAGGACGTCGAGGACGTCGCCGACTTCGATGCGTTCTTCGCCGAGCAGGCGAAGCCGCGCCGCCGGGGGGTGCCGCTGCGCCTGTTCGGGCGCACCTACACCCTGCCGCCGACCCTGCCCGCGCTGTACATGCTCCAGCTCCACCGGCTCAAGAACTCCACCAACCCGGAGGACATACACCGCCTGCTCGCCCCCCTGTTCGGCCCGGACGCGGTCGCGCACTGGGCGGATAACGGCATGGACGACAGGCAGCTTGGCGTCGTCCTGATGTGGGCGACGTCGAACGTTGCCGAGCCGGGCAGCCTCAGCATGGCGCAGGCCGCCGCCGAGTACGACCGGCGCGAGGCCGCGAAGGGAAAAGCGAGGGCGGCAACGCCCCGGCCGAAGCCGAAGAACCGCCCGAAGAAGAGGCAGGGCTCTGGTCGGCGGTAGTCCGCCACTGGAACGCGGTCGAGGCTGACCTACGCCGCGAGTACAAGATCACCGCCGCCGACGTCGCCCGGCTCACGGTCCGTGAGTTCGTGGTGCTGATCGGCGGTCTGCCCTCCGAGTCGAGGTTCGCCCGCGCGTGGCAGGCAACGCCGCGCGTCGTATCGGACCCCGACGAGATTGCACGGCTCACCGGTAGGTGAGGCATACACATAACTGAATAGAGCGACACCCGGGACGGGTGTGGTGGGGGGTGCACGTTGGCCCTCACCATTGGCGAGCTGGTCGGGTATATCGACCTCGACGCGTCCGGGGCCGAACGCGGGGTCGACCGCGCGGAAGCCGCCCTTCAAGGTCTCCAGCGTGACGCCGACGGCCGGTTGCGCGACTTGCGCGGCCGGTTCGCGGTCGCTGGCGAGGAGATGGGCGGCGCCCTCGGCGAGGGCATCGGCGGAGGCGCCGAAGAGGCGGGCCGCAGCCTCGCCGGAGTCGGCGGCCTGCTCGGCGCGGCGAAGGTGTCGACCCTCGCCCTGTCCGGGGCGTCGGTCGTCGCGGCCGGCGCGCTCGCCGCCGTCCCCCTGGCCGTCGTCGGTCTCGGCGCGAAGGTTCTCGCCGAGAACGAGCAGGTCAAGAGCGCGTTCTCGGACCTCGCCGAGAACGTCTCAGGCCAGATGCAGGAGCTTGCCGCTCCGCTGGTCGAGCCGTTCGTCGCAGCGGCCGACCAGCTCGGCGGCATCTTCGACGACATCGCGCCGCGGCTCGGCCAGTTGTTCGCGGGCGTCGCCCCGATGGTCGAGCCGCTGGTCGGCGGCATCGGCGACCTCGCCAAGAACGCGTTGCCCGGCCTGGTCAACGCGGTTGAGGCCGGTCTACCGGTCGTCGAGTCGCTGGGCGGCCTGCTCGGCAGCATCGGCGACGGTCTCGGCGGGTTCTTCGACGGCGTATCGACCGGCGCCGCCGGCGCCGCTGCTGCGTTCGACGGCATCGGCACGGCCCTGTCGATCGTCCTGCCCGCGCTGGGCGGATTCCTCGGCACCGTCGCCCAGACCGGCGGGCCCGTTCTCGCGGCCCTCGCCGATGCGCTCGGCCCGCTGATCGCGGGTCTGCTCGACGCCCTCGCCCCCGCGCTCGCCTCGCTCGGCCCGCCCTTGTCGCGGCTGATCGGCGCACTCGGCAAGGGCCTAGAGCCCATCGTCGACGCGCTCGGCCCGGTACTGGCCGCCGCGGCGGACGCGTTCGGCGTCCTGATCGACGCGGTCGCCCCGCTGCTGCCGGTCGTCGGTCAGCTGATCGCCTCGCTGCTGCCGCCGCTGGCGCCGCTGCTGACGGCGGTCGGCGACATCTTCGCCCAGGCCGCGCCCATCGTCGCGCTGCTCGCGGAGATCCTGGGCCGGACGCTTTCGCCGATCCTGGCCCAACTCCCGGGCCTGGTAACCCCGTTCGCCGCAGTTCTCGGGGATCTCGCAGAAACGATTCTGCCGATCTTCGCCGATCTGCTGGTCGCCCTTTCCCCGGCACTCGCGACGATCGGCGACGCGTTCGGGCAGATCCTTGTAGCCCTCGCGCCGCTGCTGCCCGCCGTCGGCGAGCTGCTGATCGGCGCGCTTACGGCCCTCATGCCGATCATCGAGCCGTTGATCGGCCTGATCGGCGATCTCGCGGGCATCCTCGCGGGTGGCCTCGCCGCCGTGATCGAGGAAGTCGTCGTCCCGATCATCAGCGCCATCGTGGCGCTGCTGAACGGCGACTTCGGCAAGGCGTGGGACCTGGCCAAGGGCGCCGTCCAGGCCGCGGGCAAGCTGATCGGCGAGGCCGCGACCAAGATCGGCGAGTGGATCGGCAAGGGCATCTCGACCGCCGTCGACTGGATCAAGGGACTGCCCGGCCGCGCCTATGACGCGCTTGCCCCGCTGGCCGGGCAGCTCCGCGACCGCGCGGTGTCCGCGCTGCGTTCCTTCAAGGACTCCGTCGTGTCCAAGGCCGGAGAGGCCATCACGTGGCTGCGCGGCCTGCCCGGCAGAATCGGTTCTGCCATCGGCAACTTGGGGTCGCTCCTGGTCGACAAGGGCAAGGACGTTGTCCGCGGCCTGTGGAACGGCATCAAGTCCATGGGTTCCTGGTTGAAATCGACCCTGATCGGGTGGGCGAAGGACCTCATTCCGGGGCCGATCGCGAAGGCACTCGGGATCGCGTCGCCCAGCCGCGTCATGGCGCGGGACGTCGGCCGGTGGATTCCCGCCGGCGTCGTCAAAGGCATCGAGGGCGGACAGGGCGCCGTCGACCGTGCCATGCGGTCGCTGGTCACCCCGCCCGCCGCCCCGCAGTTCGCCGCCGCGGGCGCCCCCGTCGGCGCCTACGGCTCGCCGTTCGCCGCCCCCGCCGGGGGCGGGGCGACCGTCCAGATTGAGCACTGGCACGCGGCCGAACAAGGCACCCCCGACGACAACGCCCAGGCCCTCGCCTGGCTGGCCAAGGCGAGGGGGTGACCATGCCCGTCCCCATGAGCGCCGTCGGGGCCCTGGTCACCCTCCCCGGACACGTCCAGTACGGCGACCTGCTGCTCGGCTCCGGCACCCCGTACGGGTGGCGCGCGCTCACCGGGTGGGGGGACCTCCCCCCGCTCGACTCCGGAACCGTGCAGCGGTCCGACGCCCACGGGGCGTTCCCGGGCCTGCTGCTCGCCCAGTCCCGCACGATCGGCGTCGAGGGCCTGGTCGTGCGCGCCCCGCGCGCGCAGATCGGCGAAGTCGTCGGCCGGTTGGAGGCCGCGACCGCGCCGCGCCTCGATGAGATCCCCCTCGTGGCGTGGCTCGACGAGCGCGGGCCCCTGCTCACCTTCGCCCGCGCCACCCGCCGGGCCGTCCCGACGACGCCCGGCTACCGGGTGGGCACGATCATCGGCGGCGCAATCGAGTTCGTCGCGAGCGACCCGCGCCGCTACGCCCTCGCCGAGCAGGTCGCCACGGCCGCGCTCCCCTTGTCCGAGTCCGGCCTCGCGTGGGAGTCCGCCGACGTCGAGGTGCTGCACACCAGGCAGGCCGCCGGAGTCGGCGAACTGTGGCGTTGGTGGAGCAACGGCGACCCGGTCATCACCGGGGACGGCACCGGCCCCGTGTCCGTGCAGCCGCTCGCCGAGTCCGCAGAACTGCTCTGGGCCGCGCCCGGAAGCAACTACGGATGGGCCGTCGGCCCGGGGCAGGCTGTGACGTTCGCGGCCGACCTCGCCGTCGGACAAGCCGCCGTGATCCTGCTCCGGTGGCGGGACGCGGCCGGCCAGCACGTCGCCGACGACACGTCCACCCCGGCCGCCGCCTCGCTCACCGCGACCGCGCCCGCGGGCGCCGCATGGGTCCAGCCCGTCGTACTGTTCGGCGCCGCGCTCCCGGCCGCCGTGCCCGTAGGCGCGTCGTCCCTGCGGATCAGCACGACCGCGGGCGTCCTCGCGTGGCCGCTCGACTTCGGAGCCCCGGGCAGCACCGGCCGCATATCCGTCGTCAACACCGGCAGCGCGGACACGCACCCCGTGATCGAGTTCCGGGGCCCGGTCACCATGCCGAGCCTGACGAACACCGCGACCGGCGACGTCCTCGAATACGACTTGCCCCTCACGGACGGCGACCGCCTGGTCGTCGACACCCTCGCCGGAACCGTGACGCTCAACAACACCGCCTCGCGGCTCTACGCCGCGTCGGCGAGGTCGGTCCCCGAGCAGACGTTCACCCTCGCCCCCGGCACCACCCCCTTGATGTTCCGCGCCGCGCCCGGCAGCAACGACCCGGGCGCGTCCGCCGTCGTGCGCTACCGCGCCGCCTACTGGTAAGGAGACCCCCGACGTGACCGTGCGCCCCGCATGGCTGCTGCCCCTTGGGCAGACGCGAGAGGACACCCGGCTTGCCCCCGTGGGGACGTGGGCACCCGAGGGGGAGATACGCACCCGTGACGGCGTGATCCCCGGAGGCCGGCCGTTCGCCGCGACCAGCGCCGCCGCCATGCAGCTACAGGTAGGCGTCGGCCGGGCCGTCGTCCAGGGCACGACCGCGCAAGGCGCCTACCCGATTGCCGTCGACGCCCCCGAGACCGTCACGTTCACCGACGGCGACGCCCAGTTCGACCGCATCGACAGCGTGATTCTGCGGGTCTACGACGGCCTGTTCGACGAAAGCGAGGCCCCCCTCGCCCGCATCGAGGTCGTCGAAGGCCCCCCGATCGCCACCCCGTCCGCGCCGAACCTTCCCCCCTGCTCGCTGCGCCTGTGGGACGTCGCCGTGCCCGCGGGCGCGTCCGCAGGCGTCGGCGGGATCAACTGGTCGTCCGCCCTCGCCGACCGACGCCGGTACACGACCGGCGTCGGAGGGATCATCCCCACCGGGTGGGGACTCAGCTACGCCGGGGCGTACGACGGCCAGTACCGGGACGCTAACGGCGTCCTCGAACGCTGGAACGCCACAACGACCCGTTGGGAGACCTACCGGGCCCCCGAACAGCCCGTCGAGACCATCAGCGGGGGCGTCTCCACGTCCGCCGGGTGGACCCTGAGCAGCTTTAGCGCCCGCCGCCGCGGCGGAGTCGTGCAGTTCCTCGGCAACTTCGTCCGCAGCGGCGCCACCCTCTTGGCGAACCCCAACCTCGACGACACCCTCGTCGCCACCCTCCCCACCGGGTGGCGCCCCATCGTCCTGCTGGAAGCCCTCGCCTCGAACGGGTACGGCCTGGGCGCCGCCGCCATCGGCAGCGACGGCCGGATAACGCTCCGGTCGTGGGCCGGGGGCGGGAAGGTCTCCGGCATCGAGAAGGACACGAACGTGCGCATAGGCGCGACGTTCGTGCAGTAGGGGGGACCGTGCAGGCCCCCATGCAGAGCCCGTACCGGTTCCTGTTCACCGACCTACGGTCCGACCAGCCCATCGACGTCCTGCCCGTGCAGGGCGTCACCCTCGACGACTACATCGGCAAGGTCGGCAGGCTCACCGGCACCGTGCCGGTACCGAACCGCGAGATCGCCGAGCGGGCACGGCGGGCCCTGGTCCCCGGCCGCACGGGCGTATGGGTCGAGCGCGGACGCGACATCTGGTGGGGCGGCATCCTGTGGACGCTGCGCCTCGCATCCGACGCCCGGGGGTTCCTCTCCGCTCAGATCCAGTGCGGAGGCTGGGAGTCCTACCTTTACCGGCGCCTGCTGCTCGACACCCAAGTCGCCCAACAGGTCGACCAGTTCGACATCGTGCGCGGCCTGGTCGACTACGCCCAGTCGACCCGGGGCGGGAACATCGGACTGACCTACGACCCGGACGTATCCGGCGTCACCCGTGACCGCACCTTCTCGCGCTACGACCTCCCCACCATCGGCGACCTGATCGACCAACTCGCCGCCGTAGAGCGGGGGTTCGAGTGGCGCGTCGCTTCCTACCGGGACACCAGCGGGCGCCGCGTCAAACGCCTGATGCTGGGGCACCCGATCATCCGCGGCGGGCCGACCGAAATCGTCCTCGACCACCCCGGCCCCGTACTCAGCTACACATGGCCGCACGACGCCTCAGCCCTCGCCAACGGGTGGCAGTCCCGCGGCGCCAGCATCAACAAGAACCAGGCCGTCGACTCCTTCCCCATCATGTCGCCCGTCCTGGTCGCCGACGACGACATCACCGCCGGATGGCCCCGGCTCGACGGGTCGTCCGACCACACCACCGTTGAGCTACAGGGCACCCTCGACGCCCACGCCCGCGCGGACGCCGCCGCGGCCCGACGGCCCGTGCAGATCCCCGAGGTCGAGGTGTTGCTCGGCGACAACATCACCCCGGCCCTGCTCGGCTCAACCATCCGTCTGCGCGTCCGCGACCTGTGGCACCCCACCGTCCTCGACTCGCGGTACCGCGTCGTCGGCATGTCCATATCCCCGCCCGAGCGAGGCCGCCCCGAGACGGCTCGGCTGTATCTGGAGGTAGCCACCTGATGGCGTACGTCCCGCAAGACCTACTCGACCGCGTCGCCGCCCTCGAACGCGAGGTGCGGACGCTGCGCGGCCGGGCGCAGATGCGCCCCGCCTTGAACGAGATCCTGAACGGCAACGTCCGGATCGGCGAGGGCGGTCGCCTGATCTGCGAGGACCCCAACGGACGGCGCATCTTCGTCACCGGCCAGACCACCGACGGCGACTGGGCCGTCGGCATCGGCCGTTCCACGACCGGCACCGCCGCACTCACCGTCGGCGACGAGTACAACGGGTCGGGCGCCGGCCAGATGATCCGCACATGGAACCGCGCCGGTGAAGTGATCATGATGGATGACGCGTGGGCCGACCGGTTCCTCGGCCGCCCGTGGATGCCGTTCCCCATGTACCCGACCGCCAACTCGGCCATGGTCGGCACGACGTCATGGCAGTACGCATGGGTCGGCCGGATGCCCGCGCAGAACGCCGTCGCCGTCCTGAACTTCTCCTGCATCGCCAGCGCAGGCGGACAGGCCCGCGTCACCTACGTAGCCCCCGGCAGCGTCGAGAACGTGATCGAAACGTTCACCCTCCCCACCAACACGTGGGTGAACAAGGCGATCACGGTCCCCCTCGATACAGCGGACTGGGGCGATCAAGTCCTGTTCCAGATCGAGCACCGGAACGCCGCCAGTACGGGGGCCGTCGAGACGCGCATGTTCGGCGCCTACACCCGCAACACCTTCGACGCCAACGAAGTCCCCGACCCGCCCCGCGCAGCGGCGACCAGCTCAGCAACGACCGTCGACCCGGCCCCGGTCCAGGCCACCACCGCACCCAACGAGAAGGCATGATGCTGCCCGAAGGCATTCCCACCGTCCGTGTCACCGGACGGTTCCTCACCCCAGACGGCCGGCCCCTTGCCGGGCAGGTCGTGTTCCGCGCCCCCGGCATGGTCACCTTCGGCGAGTTCGACGTGATCCTCGGCGGACCCGTCACCACACCCCTTGACGCAACCGGAGCGTTCGAGATCGTGCTACCGGCCACCGACGCCCCTGGCATGAACCCGAGCGGCTGGTCGTACGCGGTCGCCGAACAGCTCGCGGGCATCACCATGCCCCGGACCTACCAGATCCTGTTGCCCGCCGAGCACCCCGCCGTCGACCTCGCCGACCTCGCGCCCACCGACCCCACGACCCCGACGTACGTCGCCGTCCGCGGCGACTCCGCGTACGAGGTCGCCGTCGAGGCCGGTTTCGTCGGCACCATCGAGCAGTGGCTCGCGTCCCTGGTCGGCCCCCGGGGCATCACCGGAGCGACCGGCCCGGACGGCGACGACGCGTACGAGGTCGCCGTCGCCAGCGGCTACGCAGGCACCCGCGCCCAGTGGCTCGCGTCCCTGGTCGGCCCGAAGGGCGACAAGGGCGACAAGGGCGACCGCGGCGACACCGGCCTCGCCGGTACCAACGGCACCGACGGCGCGCCGGGCGCCCCCGGGGCCCCGGGAGTCGTGCAGTCCGTCAACGGCCAGTACGCCGCCGACATCGTCCTCGACGCCGCCGCCGTCGGGGCCGTCCCCGCCACCGCGCCCGGCATCCCCGGAGGCGTCGCCCAGCTCGACGCAACCGGCAAGGTCCCCGCCGCCCAGCTCCCCGCGCTCAGCGGCGGAGGCACCGTGCAGACCGTCGCGGGCAAGGCCCCGGACACGGGCGGGAACGTCGCCCTGGCCGCCGCCGACGTCGGCGCCCTCGACACCACGGAGAAGGCCGCCGCGAACGGCGTCGCCAGTCTCGGCGCCGACGGCATCCTGACGGCCGCGCAGCGCCCGGCGTACACCGCCGCCCAGGTGGGCGCCCTCGCCACCACCGCGCGGGCCGCCGCGAACGGCGTCGCCAGCCTCGACGCGACGACGCGCATACCCATCGCACAGATGCCGGCCGCCGCCGGGCGGAACACGTGGACCCCGCAAGCGCTGGGGTTCGCCGCCTGGTCGTGCGACCCGTACACCGTCGCGAACCCCGTCGCCAAGTACTTGAAGCCGGGGCGCCTGTTCTTCGTCGGCTTCAACATCACGGAGACCACCACGGTCAACCGGATCGTGATGTTCGCCCGGGGATACGGCGGAGTGACCACGAACCGCTACCGCGCAGCGATCTATCGGGACACGGGCGCGAAGGTCGTCGAGTCGGCCGCCGTCGCCCTCACCCCGGCCGGACAGGAGGCCGGAAGCCTGCCCGCCATGGTCAGCAATCACATCGGAGGCGTCCCGCTGACGATCACGTCGACCTCGCTCGCCCCCGGCCGCTACTGGGCGGCCTGGTCCCTCGTGACCGGCGCCGCTACTGACTTCGCGTTCTTCCACGTGCAGAACGAGGCCCCGGTCGCCACGGCGAACTTCTGGATGCCCGGGAACGCTTTCGCGCGTGCCTGGTACACGGAAGGGCAGACCAACGCGGCTCTACCGGCCACCGTGAGCCCGACCGCCGCCGGCGCCCTCGCCGACCACGACATCCCGATCATGGCCCTCGCCAACGTCTGACCCCTGCTCGACCCGCACGCCCCCGCGCACCGCGCCGGGGCGTTTCTCATGTCTGGAGTACCCCATGGCACGTATGCCCGGCGCCGAGTGGCGCCCCATCCCCGTCAACTACACCGCGAAGGGGCAGAAATCCGTACGGGGCGTCACCGTCCACATCATGGCCGGAACCTACGAGGGCACCGACAGTTGGTTCAGGAACCCCAAGGCGCGCGCGTCGTCCCACTTCGGCACCAGCAAGACCGGCCGACTCCGCCAGTGGGTCAACACCGCCGACCGCGCGTGGGCGCAGGCTGACGGCAACCCCGCGTGGATCAGCGTCGAGAACGAAGGCCGCGGCGGCGACAAGCTCACCGACGACCAGCTCGACGCGAACGCGCGCGTCCTCGCGTGGGCCCACGAGAAGTACGGCGTGCCGCTCCAGGTGACGCACTCCCCGAGTGGTCGAGGTCTCGGCTACCACGCCATGGGCGGCGCCGCGTGGGGCAACCACCCCTCGTGTCCGGGCCCGCGGATCGTTGCCCAGCTCGCCGACATCGTGCGCCGCGCGCAGGCGATCGTCGACGGCGACGACCAGGCCGTCGACCCCACCACCTACACCGTCCGGTCCGGGGACACCCTGTCCGGCATCGGCACCCGCCTCGACGTCCCGTGGCAGACCCTCGCCACCCTGAACAAGATCAAGAGCCCGTACACCATCCGGCCCGGCCAGGTACTCACGATCAAGGCCGCGCCCGCGCCGAAGCCCAAGCCCAAGCCGCCGGCCTTCCCCGGCCGCGACAAGTTCGGCCCCGGCAGGCGCAACGCGTACGTGACGCAGCTCGGCGAGCGGCTGGTCGCCCGCGGGCACGGCCAGTTCTACAAGGTCGGCCCCGGCCCGGCCTGGTCGGACGCCGACCGCGACGCCGTCCGCGCGTTCCAGCGTGCCCAGGGCTGGACCGGCAGCGACGCCGACGGCCTGCCCGGTCCGGAGACGTGGCGCCGCCTGTTCGCGTGACCCCCTCGCCCGCCCGGCACCGCGCCGGGCGGGCCCCCGCACCCCCGAGAGGACTCCCCACCATGACCCCCGCCACCAAGCGCGCCGTCCGTACCGCGCTCCAGACGTTCGCCGCCGTCGTCGCCGTCGTGCCCGCCCTCGCCGCCGTCGTCGCCGACTCGGCCGCCCTCGCCGCCGCCGCCCCGTGGGCCGTCGGCGCCGCGGCCACGGCCGCCGCCGCGGCCGGCGTCGCCGCCCGCATCATGGCGCACCCCGCCGTCGAGGCCCTGCTCGACCGCGTCGGCCTCGGCCTGGTCGACGACGGCGAGGCCCGCCCGTGACCCCACCCCCGCACGACCCGGCGACGTCCGTCGCCGTCGAGCTGGAGAAGATCCGCGGCGAGCTGACGGCGGGATTCGCCCGCACCGACGGATCGCTCGCCCTGCTCGTACAGCGCGGCGACCAGAACGACCGCAAGCTCGACGACCACGAGACCCGCCTCGACGCCCTCGAACGCGGACGCTGGCCGCTTCCCTCGCTCGCCGCCCTGGTCGCCCTGGTCGGCCTCGCACTCAGCCTGTGGCAGTTCGCTGCCCGCCCATGAGCAACGCCCCCCGCAACGGCCGTGTGGCCGTTGCGGGGGGCGTTCTCTGCGTTGCGGCCTACGCGACGGCCGCCTCGCGCACACGCTCGTTGAAGTCGGCGACCAGGGGGTCGTTCCCGAACGGCCGCATACGCCGCTGCAAGTCCTGTACCGCCTCGACCGCCCGCGACGACTTCACCTTTCCCGTCAGCCGCAGCGTCCGCAGGCCGGCCGCGTGCGCCTTGTCGAGTTCCTTCCGCTGCAAGTGGGACACGGCAAGCGCCGCTTGCGACATCGCGCCCCGCCTGGCCCGGTTCTGCGTCTCCGCGTGCTCGATGGACCGGCACGCGTGTTCCTCGGCCGCCGCGGGATTCTCCAGATCCCGCATCGTGTTCGCGTGCTCCCCGTGCAGATACGCCGGGTCGATGAACGCGGCCCAGTCCGGTTCTTCCGCGAGGTTGACCCGCTCGTACGCCCGCTCCGACTGGACAACGGCCTTAGCCGCGGCGACCTTGTCGCCGAGCAGGGCGAGCGCCCGCGCCTCCAGGCACCACAGGTCGGCCAGGCACGCCGCCGACTCCGACCTCGCCAACCCGTGTCGGCCCGCCTGCGCAAGGCGCCGACCCTCGGTGGGGTTGCCGAGTAGCGTCGCCTGGTCAGCCATGCCCGCGAGGACATGCGCGCCCAGCGGCGCGTTCTGCGACTCCTCGGCGAGGCGTAGAGACTGGATGAGGTACCGCTGTGCGACGGAGTGCTCGCCGTTGTCGTAGGCCATCCACCCCAAGAGATACGTCTGTTCGGCCGCGGCCTCGCACAGCGCCCGTCGCACCCCTTCGTCGTGCGACCGGCGCAGCAGCGGGTAGACATGCCAGTTCATATACTCGGCGAGGACCAGGCGCCCGGACCCGCCACCCTGCAACACGTCCATGCGTTGGAACGTGGCGAACATGTTCTTGACCATGCCGACGTCTTCCAGACGGACACGCGGGCCCGGATCTGGTTCCTGGTCAAGCACGTTGAGAAGCCAGTCCCGCGAGGGACCGACACCGGCCACTGCCGCGAACGGCGCGGCTGCAAGGAACGTCCTACGATCCACGTCAGCTCTCCCCAGGTCGGCGACTACCTCCACGGTAGCCGTGAAACTGGGGTCGTAGGTGAGTGCGGCATCGGTCGACGCCCCGTCACCGAGCCCAAGGTCGTACGTAGTGACGCGCCACCCGAAGTGGTCCGAGAACACCCCGGCCAGAATGTCGGGGACAGGCTGACGGGGCGATTCACCTTCGAGCCAACGGCGGATGCGCGTCGCGTTCGGCGTGATGTGCGGTTGCCCCCACTCGATCGCCTTCGCAATCACGCGCCGCGCCAACTCCTTCCGGCTGAGTCCAGACCGCCCCAACCAGTAACCCAGCCGCTCGTTCGGTGAGTTCATGCCCGCACCCTTTCGCGCACCCGGTGTCGAAGCGACACCCTTCGACACCCCCCTCGACGGTACCCGTCGGTATCTGTCGCGTGTTGCCTGTAACGGGAAACTCTCCCTCCGCTCGTGACGCAGCTCCCTAAACGAGGTCGGCATGAACGATCTACCGAAGGACATGGCGCACTGCTGCGCGCCGTACGGCGGCCCTCCCGCACAGGGCATCTTCCCTAAGAGCGTGGACACGGCCCGCGACGCCCGTAAGTACGTGCGCGAGGTCTTATCGCGAGACGACGACCCCCTCGACCCCGACCGCTTCGACGAGGTCGTGCTGATCGCCTCGGAGCTGGTGACCAACGCCTATCGGTACGGGACCGAACCCGGCGACGCCATCCTCGTCTCCGTGCTGACGACCTCCACGGTCGTGCGCGTCGAGGTACACGACCCCTGCCGCACCCGCCCTCAGCTCCTTCCCACATCGGCGGAGCGAGGCCGCGGTCGCGGCCTGCACATCGTGAACTCCCTCGCGCGTGACTGGGGCTCGTATGACCGTCCGTTGGGTAAGGCCGTGTGGGCGGAGGTGACGCGGTGACTTCCGCGCCCAAGTCTTCGCCGCCCATCCGGGCCGTGCCCGGCCTGGGGTTCGTCGCCGGGTGCGTGATCTCGACATGGATCGACGCGGCGACCCTCGCGACTCGGACCCCGGTCGCCTACATCCTGATTGCCCACGTGCCGCCACGTCGTCCGGGCGAAACCACCGAGTCCATCGAGGAGGGACTAATGGGCATGGTCGACGGGATGAAACTGCGGCCGGCCTCCGAGCGGGTGCCGATCACTGGCGCGCGTCTGGGCATTCGCGGGCCGTTCGTAGCCCTCGACTACGGGAACCCCGGCGGCACGATACGGCTTCCGCGCACGGAGGAGGCGTGGCGGGCCCATGCCCTTCGGGGCTCGCCTGTGTGCATTGCGGTCGGCCTCGACCCCATTCCGCCCGGGGCCTCTCAGGACACCGTCGGGGACTACCTTGCCCGGGTCTCCGCCGCCGACCGCTTGTACTTGGGCGCGACGACCGTCCGGGCGCGGTGACGGCCGCGGCCCCGCTGTAGACCACCGGACGCGCCCGCGCCGCCGCGCGCGTCCTCTGCGCCCCGCCCCTTCTGCTCGCGAACCGGTTGGGGTGGGAAGGGCCCGCCGCATCGTCCCCCAAGGCGAGGCGGGTCAAAGGGAACGGCCCCGGGACTGGGAGGTACCGGGGCCGTTCTCTGTACTACCACCGACGGTGGTCGTCCCCCTTTAGATCCACTGTCGTGGAACTGCGGCACCACGACGAGGGTGGTGTCCTGGTCGGTCAGGCCCATCGACTCGGCCATGTTCACCTGCATGGAGTGCAGGTAGATCGAGCGGTGGGAGTAGACGACGCCCTTGGGGTCGCCGGTGGTGCCGGAGGTGTAGCACATGGCGGCCGCCGCGCGCTCGTCCAGCTCGGGCCAGGGGTACGTGGTGGGGCGGCCGGCGATCAGCTCCTCGTACTCGTGCACGCGCGGGGCCGTGCCGTCGAGGAGCGTGCGGTCGCCGGGGCCGGACACGACGACGTGCTCGACGGTCGGCAGGTGCGGGAGGAGCGGGGCGAGGAGCGGGAGGAGCGAGCCGTTGACGATGACCACGCGGTCGGCGGCGTGGTTGACGATCCAGGCGAGCTGCTCGGCCGGGAGGCGCAGGTTGAGGGTGTGGACGATCGCGCCCATTGCGGGGATCGCGAAGTACGCCTCGACGTGCTCGGCGTTGTTCCACATGAGGGTCGCGACGCGTTCGTCGCCGGTGACGCCGAGCTCGTCGCGCAGGGCGTCGGCCAGCTGGGCGGCCCGGGCACCGGTCTCGGCGAAGGTGCGGCGCTGCGGCTCGCCCTCCCCCGTCCACGTGGTGATGGTGGACTTCCCGTGGATGGTCATCCCGTGGTTCAGGATGCGGGTCACGGTCAGCGGTACGTCCTGCATGGTGCTGAGCACGGGCGTCCTCCCGAGGGCGCTACGCGGCAGTAAGGATGTGCCGATTCTGCGCGCGTACCAGGCGGTATGTCACTACCCGGGAGTACGATTTTGCCAGCGATCACTGGCATAACCGAGGGTAACGCGGGCTTCAGCGGGCGGGCGACAGCTCCGGGTCCTCGCGCAGCTTGCCGAGCGCGCGTGAGACGGCGCTCTTGACCGTGCCGACGGAGACGCCGAGCACCTCGGCGGTCTGCGCCTCGCTCAGGTCCTCGTAATACCTGAGGACGACCATCGCGCGCTGGCGCTCCGGGAGCTTCATCACCGCACGCCACATGGAGTCGTGCAGCACCTGGCGCTCGGCCGGGTCCGGCTCCGGCAGCCCGGCCGGCTCCGGCAGCTCGTCGCAGGCGAACTCGTCGACCTTGCGCTTGCGCCACTGGGACGTACGGGTGTTCAGGAGCGCGCGGCGTACGTAGCCGTCCAGGGCGCGGTGGTCCTCGATGCGCTCCCAGGCGACGTAGGTCTTCGCCAGCGCCGTCTGGAGCAGGTCCTCGGCGTCCGACGGGTTCGCGGTCAGCGAGCGCGCCGTGCGCAGCAGGACGGGGCCGCGGGCCCGTACGTAGGAGGTGAACGACGGGTACGACGCGTGTGATGCGTGCGCCGTGAACGACGGGCGCGTCGCGAACTGCGAGGCACCGGCACAGACAGGGCCAGAAGGTGGCGGGGTCATGGCTCCACGCTATGAGCGCCCGACCACCCGGGGTATCGGCCCCAGGTCCCGAACCGCACTCCGCCTCAGGTTGTAGGGGTGGGGCCTGCCGGACCTCCTTCAGGTGGAGCCGGGGGGGTGGCGGAGTCAGGGTCGGGGCGGAGTCGGGGGCGGAGTCAGGGTCAGGGTCAGGGTCGGAGTCGCGGTCGGAGTCGGGCCGGATCACGAAGGTGGCCCGCTCACGGCCCGACCCGGGCTACCGGGGCGTCGACCTGACTGCGGTCGATCAGCATGCGCCTGCCGCCGTACGACTCCGAGACGTTCCCCGCGTACTGGTGGATCCGGGCGCGCGGGCGCCAGGCCGACGCGGCCAGCACGGTCTCCGTGTTCAGCGCCGGAACGCCCCGCCAGCGCGCGAACCACACCACCGACGGCAGGTCGCCCGTCCCCGCGCGCCGCTCCCGCTCCATGTGCCGGATGCCCGTCTCTGCGCTGCTGTAGAAGCCCGGCAGATAGCCGAGCCGCCGGACCTCCCGGCTCCACGCCCGTACGAAGCTGAGGGTGGTGGCGGCACAGCCGGTGTCGCCGATCCGGTACGCCTCGACGTCGAGGTACAGCGGGCTGGCCGCGTCGAACCCGAGGGCGCGGGCCGCCCGCACCGCCTCCCCGGCCTCGCGGGTGCCCTGGGACCAGGGGGCGCGGCCGATCGCGTACCGCCGCTTGGCCTCGGAGAACACGCACGGGGCCTGCGAACCGACGAAGAGCGGCAGCAGCCGCCAGCCGAGGGCGTGCACGGACGCGACCCACCCGGGCGTCAGGTGCGGCTGCGCCCGGCAGCCCCGCCCCCGGCCCCCGAAGTACACCCCGACCGCCCCGTAGGGCGAGGCCCGCCAGGCCCGCATCACCGAGAGGGGCGGGGCGTCGCAGGTGTCGAAGGCGCGGCCGGTGAAGTAGTGGGGGGTGGTGGGGGCCGCGCGGTCCGTGGGGGCGTCGGCCGGGGGGCCGGGGGCGGGGGCGGTGAGGGCCCTGGTGGCGGGGGCCGGGGCGGTCGGTGCTCGGTCCGCTGGGGGCCGTACCGACGGGGTCCCGTACGGGACGGCTCCCCGGCCGGGCTCTGTCCGCGTACCCGTGCCCGCGCCCGTGCCCGCGCCCGTACCCGCCCCCGCGCCCGCGAGCAGCGCCGTGGCCGCCAGCACCGCGACCGCCGCCGGCGCCGCGCGGACCCGGCGGCGGGTACGGCGGCGGGTCCGGCGGCGGGTCCGCGCGGCGTCCGGATCGGGCGGGGCGTCCGGGACGGCGTACGGAGCATCCGGGGCGGGCGGGGCGGGCTCGGCGTTCATGGCGCGAGTGAAAGGCGCCGCGCCCCGCGCGGCCACCGCTGGGGCCCCGCTCTCAGCCGTCCGTGCCCAGGATCAACCCGGACGTGGGAACCCCGGTGCCCGCCGTGACCAGCGTCCTGGCCGCCCCGGGCACCTGGTTCACGGACGTGCCGCGCATCTGCCGTACCGCCTCCGCGATCCCGTTCATCCCGTGCAGGTACGCCTCCCCGAGCTGACCCCCGTGCGTGTTCAGCGGCAGCGCGTCCGCCGCCACGAAACCGGCCGCCTCCCCGGGCCCGCAGAAGCCGAACTCCTCCAGCTGCATCAGCACGAACGGCGTGAAGTGGTCGTAGAGGATGCCCACGTCGATGTCCTCGGGCGCGAGCCCCGAGCTTCGCCACAGCTGACGGGCCACCACGCCCATCTCCGCGAGCCCGGTCAGATCGTCCCGGTAGAAGCTGGTCATGGCCTCCTGGTTGCGCCCGGCGCCCTGCGCGGCGGCCACGATCACGGCGGGCGGGCGGCGCAGGTCGCGGGCGCGCTCGACGGAGGTGACGACCAGGGCCTGGCCGCCGTCGGTCTCCTGGCAGCAGTCGAGCAGCCGCAGCGGCTCGGCGATCCAGCGGGAGGCCGCGTGCTCTTCGAGGGTGATCGGCTTGCCGTGGAAGTACGCGGCGGGGTTGCGCGCGGCGTGGCGGCGGTCGGTGACGGCGACGTGGCCGAAGGCCTCCGGCGTGAGCCCGTACGTGTGGAGGTAGCGCTGGGCGATCATGGCCACCCAGGAGGCGGGGGTGAGCAGCCCGAAGGGGAGCTGCCAGCCGAGCGCCGCGCCCTCCGCGGACGGCTCGCGCTGCTGCACCCCGGAGCCGAAGCGGCGCCCGGAGCGTTCGTTGAACGCCCGGTAGCAGACGACGACTTCGGCGACGCCGGTGGCGACGGCGAGGGCGGCCTGCTGGACGGTGGCGCAGGCGGCGCCGCCGCCGTAGTGCACGCGGGAGAAGAAGGACAGCTCGCCGATGCCGGCCGCCTGGGCGACGGTGATCTCGGGGCTGGTGTCCATGGTGAAGGTGACCAGGCCGTCGACGTCGGCGGGGGTGAGCCCGGCGTCGTCGAGCGCCGCGTGCACGGCCTCGACGGCGAGGGTGAGCTCGCTGCGGCCGGAGTCCTTGGAGAACTCGGTGGCCCCGATCCCGGCGATGGCGGCCCGGCCGCCGAGGGAGTCCCGGGCGCGGACGCTCATCGCTCGCCCTCCGCCGGCAGTGCCACGGTGACCGTCCCGGTGACGTGGTGCCCGAGGCCGTTGGCGCCCACGACCCGTACCAGGGCCGTGGTGCCGTCGACCTCCGTGACCGTGCCGGTCAACGTCATGGTGTCCCCCGGGTAGTTGGGCGCCCCGAGCCGGATGGCGACCTTGCGGAGCTCGGCCCCGGGGCCGAGGCGGTCGGTGATGTAGCGGCCGACGAGGCCGTTGGTGGTGAGGATGTTCATGAAGATGTCCGGGGAGCCCTTGGCGCGGGCGAGTTCGGCGTCGTGGTGCACGTCCTGGTAGTCGCGGGAGGCCACAGCCCCGGCGACGATCAGGGTGCGGGTGATCGGGACGACGAGCGGGGCGAGCTCGTCCCCGGCCCGTACGGCGGTCACGCGGCCGCTCCCTTCGCGAGGAGGTCGCCCAGTTCGGCGAGGAGTTCGGTGCCGCAGCCGAGGTACGCGTCGAGCTGCCGGCCCCAGAGGAAGTGCCGGTGCACGGGGTGGTCGAGGTCGGCGCCGAGCCCGCCGTGCAGGTGCTGGCCCGCGTGCACGACCCGCTTGCCCGCCTCGGAGGCCCACCAGGCCGCCGTCAGGGCGTGCTCGCCGACGGGCAGGGCCTGGTCGTGGCGCCAGGCGGCCTCGTAGGCGGTGACCCGGATGGACTCGGTGTCCATGTGCGCGTCGGCGGCCCGCAGCTGCACGGCCTGGTGGGAGGAGAGCGGCCGCCCGAACTGCTCGCGCTGCGAGGTGTACGCGACCGCCCGGGCCAGCGACCCGGCACAGACCCCGGCCTGGAGCCCGGCGAAGGCGATCCGGGCGGCGGCGAGGAGGTCGTCGTAGGGGCGGCGGTGGAGGACGTCGGGGGCGGGGGCGTCCAACCCGTCGAAGGCACCCACCTCCCCCAGCCGCTCGGCCCGCGCCCCCTCCAGGACGAGCCGCCCGGCGGACCAGGGCGCCGTGAGCTCGACGGGCTCGACCGGCCGCGCGGCGTCCGCCGTGCGCACCAGCCACAGCGTCCGGTCCTCGTCCGGGACGAGGACGTGGGTGGCGTCCCGCAGCCAGGGCACCCGGTCCAGGGTGCCGGTGAGCCGGCCCTCGGCGTCCGCCCGTACCGCTCCCGCTCCCGCGAGCGCCGGGAACGCGCCGGTCACCACCGTCGTACCGGCCCGGAGCCCGGGCAGCAGCCGGGCGCGCTGGTCCTCCGTACCGTGCCGGGAGACGGCGAGCAGCCCGTACACGCAGGTCGTGGTGAAGGGCACCTGCGCGGTGGTGCGGCCCTGCTCCTCGGCGAGCAGGACGAGACCGAGGAGTCCGGTCTCCTCGACGGCTTCGGGCAGTCCGGCGGCGCACAGCGCCTTCCACAGCTCGGCGTCGACGCCGGTGCCGGCGGCCGTGAGCCGTTCGTGGGTGGCGAGGTCGCCGAAGATCCGCGCGGCGAGATCCCGCGCGGCCAGCTGCTCCTCCGTGGGCGTGAAGTCCATGTCAGTCCTCGCCTCCCGCGCGGAAGACGGGGAGTTCGAGCTCCTCGTCCACCTTCAGGAACTCCAGCCGGACCGGCATCCCGATCCGCACCTTGTCGTAGGGCACCCCCACGACGTTGCTGATCATCCGTACGCCCTCGGCCAGTTCGATCAGCCCGACCGCGTACGGGGGGTCGAAGGCGGGGAAGGGCGGGTGGTGCATGACGACGTACGAGTAGACGGTGCCCTCGCCGCTCGCCTCGACGGTGTCCCACCGGCGGGAGCCGCAGGCGTTGCAGCCGGGCAGCCAGGGGAAGCGGAGGGTCGCGCAGTCGCCGCAGCGCTGGACGAGCAGCCGGTGCTCGGCCACGCCCTCCCAGAATCCGGCGTTGTCGCGGTTGACGACGGGGCGGGGGCGGCGGGGCCGAGGCGCCGGCGCTGCCTTGGGCCGCCCGGCCGGGGTGTACTTGAGGATGCGGAACCGGTGGGTCCCCGCGAGCTCGCCGTCCGCCCGGATGTCCATCCGGGTCGTGACGAAGTGGCCGGTGCCCAGCTTGGTGGTCTTGCGCGGCGAGACGGACTCGATGACGGCGTCGAAGGTGATCGCGTCGCCCGGGCGCAGCGGCCGCAGGTACTCCTGCTCGCAGTCGGTGGCGACGACCGAGGTGTACCCGGCGCCGTCGAGGAGCTCCGACAGCTCGTCGTACGCCCCGGAGCGGTCGGTGTGGCCGGAGAGCCCGCCCATGGTCCACGCCTGGAGCATGGTGGGCGGGGCGACGGCGTCGGGGCCCCGGTAGGCGGGGTCGGTGTCGCCCATGGCCTCGCACCAGTGCCGGATCATGGGCAGGTTGACGACGTCCTTGCCGGTACCGCCGACGGCGGCGGGCCGCCCTTCGTACGCTTTCAGGCGCTCGTGGAAGGGGTCGTGGGGGACGTCGTGGGGGGCATCGTGCGATTTCTGGCTCTGGCTCCGGCTCATCGCCGCCCCCTCCCCTTCATCCCGAGCCGCATGGTCGCGACGATCTCGCGCTGCACCTCGCTGACGCCTCCGCCGAAGGTGTTGATCTGGGCGGCCCGGTTCATCCGCTCCAGCTCGCCGTCGTCGAACGCGCCCGGCGATCCCGCGCGGACCAGTGCGGCGCCGCCGGCGATCTCCTGGCACATCCGGTAGACCTCGACCGCCGACTCGGTGCCCGCGAACTTCACACCGCTCGCGTCGCCGGGGGCCAGCCGGCCCGCTCCGACCTCGCCGACGAGCCGCCAGTTGAGCAGCCGGGTCGCCGCGAGCCGGGCGTGGGCCTCGGCGGCGCGGATGCGGACCCACGGCTCGTCGATGCGGCGCGCGCCGGTGACCGGATCGGGCGTACGGGCGTGCCGGAGGGCGGCGTCGAAGAAGTCCTCGGCCTGCATGCCGATCGCGGCGAGGGCGACGCGTTCGTGGTTGAGCTGGTTGGTGAGGAGGCCCCAGCCGCCGTTCTCGGGCCCGACGAGGTTGCCGGCCGGGACGCGGATGGAGTCGTAGTAGGTGGCGGTGGTGGTGAGCCCGCCGACGGTCTCGATCGGGGTCCAGGAGAACCCGGGCGCGTCGGTGGGGACGAGGACGATCGAGATGCCCTTGTGGCGGGGAGTGCCGGGGTCGGCGTCGGTGCGGCAGGCGAGCCAGATCCAGTCGGCGTTCTGGGCGTTCGAGGTGAAGACCTTCTGCCCGTCGATCAGCCAGGAGTCGCCGTCCCGTACGGCTCTGGTACGCAGGGAGGCCAGGTCGGTGCCGGCCTCGGGCTCGCTGTAGCCGATGGCGAAGACGGTGTCGCCGCTCAGGATGCGGGGGAGGAAGTACGCCTTCTGTTCGTCGGTGCCGTACTTCATGAGGGTCGGGCCGACGGTGTTGAGGGTGACCATGGAGACGGGGGCGCCGGCCCGGTAGGCCTCGTCGAAGAAGACGAACTGCTCGTCGGGACCCCGGCCCTGGCCGCCGTACTCCTCGGGCCAGCCGAGCCCCAGCATGCCGTCGGAGCCGATACGGCGCAGCAGCCGGCGCTGTGCGGCGGAGTCGGCGGGGGGCGGGGGCCCGTCGGGCATCACGTCGCGGAAGTACGCGCGGAGTTCGGCGCGCAGCCGGAGTTGCCGTTCGGTCGGGGCGAGGTGCACGGCGACGCCTCTCGTCGGGACAGGACTTCCACCTACCAAGGTTTCTGACTGTCCGTCAGATACGTCCCGGCTGTCAAGGTCACGGCGGCCACGGAAGCCCCGCGCGCCGCAACAAAGGAAGGCGGCCCGCGCACCGGCGCCGAAGCGCCGCCGCACGGGCCGCCGTTCACCCCGCGAACCTTCCCCCCGTCGGGCCGGTTACCACCACGGATAGAAGTTGACGACCGTGTTGACGTTGGACTGGTCGATGTGGGTGAAGGCGGAGCCGTTCACGCTCGCGGTGTTGTTCTGGTTGGAGGCACCGGAACCGGTCGCCACCTGCTGCGTCGTGGTCGAGTTGCCGTGGTTGTTGCCACCCACGCCACTGCCGATGATCGTGGCGACGCTGGTGTTCGATCCGTTGTCCGCGAATCCTCCGTTGTCGGCCTGGGCCACCCCGGTGAAGAGGGCGGCGGCGAGGGGCAGGGCGGCGACAGCGGCGATGACGCGGGCGGTACGGATGCTTGCCATGTCTGTTCCTCCGGGAACTGAAGCTATGAATTCCGTGAACTGCTGCTGATCCCAAGGCGGTTGGCCGACCGCCTCGGTCGTTTCCTGCTCGACGTCGCGAGATCAGAGTTGCCCACCGAATCCCCGTCGAACCACCCCCTAGCGCCTGATTCCCCCTCAAGCGTGAGGACAAGCCGATAAACCCCCTCACCCAACCCAAAGCCCCAGCCCACACCCCCGCCCCCCGCACCACCCCACAGAACCCCGCCCCTCCCAAGGGACGAAGCGTTTCAGCACCTTTTCAGCCAATCCCCCCATCTGCCCGAAAAACCCCACCCGAGACCCGAGAAAGCCCCCCTGAGAGAGGATCTCCGGCATGACGAACGGGATGGCCGGGGAAGGGCCGGGCAGCGACGAGGCCGCCGCCTGGCGCGCACGATTGGGCTGGGCGGCTCGCGACCGGTGCAACCAGTTGTGGCATCACCCGATGTCGAGATCGTCGTCCAGCGGGCCTACCGCTGCAAGGACCGCGAGTACGTTCGCGTCGCACGAGCGGTCGACGGCGAGGACCTGCGCCACAGGCTCGGCACCGCCGCCGCCTCGGACAACCCCTGGGCACGCCTTCACGCCGGCTACGTCCTCCGGCTTCTCGATCACCCCGACGTACCGAACACACGCCGCGTCTGGCGAACATGGATCGCGGAAGCCCCCGGAAGCCAGCCCGGCCCCTCCGGTCCCCGCGGATAGCTGCCGCGAACTGTCTTGTCGCTCCGGGCCCGGGGACGTCAGAGGGCGGGCCCCGAACTCCGGGGGCCCGCCCTCTGACCTGCTGAATCTCTGACCTGCTGCGGTGGGTGTGGGATTTGAACCCACGGTGACATCGCTGCCACGACGGTTTTCAAGACCGTTCCCTTAGGCCGCTCGGGCAACCCACCCGTGCCCCGCCCGGCGGGGGCGAAGCGAGCTACAGCCTACCGGGGCCGTGAAGGATCAGCTGTCGCCCGTGCGTTCGCCGAGGGTGACGGTGGCTGTGGCGGTCTTGCCGGCGCGTTCGTAGGTGATCTTGACCGAGTCGCCGGGCTTGTGGGTCCAGATCTCGCTGATGAGGGTCGGGCCGCTGTCGATCGCGTGGTCGCCGAAGGCGGTGATCACGTCGCCGGCCTTCAGGCCCGCCTTGGCCGCCGGGCCGTTCGGGGTGACCGACGGGGTGCCGCCGGAGCCCTGCTGCGCGATCGTGGCGCCCTCGCCCTTGTCCTGCATGTTCACCGTCGCGCCGATCACCGGGTAGACCGGCTTGCCCGTCTTGATCAGCTGCTCGGCGACGTTCTTCGCCTGGTTCACCGGGATCGCGAAGCCCAGGCCGATCGAGCCCGCCTGCGACTGGCCGTAACCGCTGCCGGCCGACTGGATCGCCGAGTTGATGCCGATCACCGCGCCGCTCGCGTCGAGCAGCGGGCCGCCCGAGTTGCCCGGGTTGATCGACGCGTCGGTCTGCAGGGCGCTCATGTACGAGTTCTTGCCGCTGGAGCCGTCGCCCGAGGCCACCGGGCGGTTCTTGGCGCTGATGATGCCCGTGGTCACCGTGTTCGACAGGCCGAACGGCGCGCCGATCGCGATGGTCGAGTCGCCGACCGCCACCCGGTCCGAGTCGCCCAGGGCCAGCGGCGCCAGGTTGGACGGCGCGTTCTTCAGCTTGATCACGGCCACGTCGTAGCCCTCGGCGCGGCCGACGACCTCCGCGTCGTACGTCTTGCCGTTGGAGAACGTGACCGACAGCGTGCCGCCGTCCGCCGCCGAGGCCACCACGTGGTTGTTCGTGACGATGTGGCCTTCCCGGTCGTAGACGAAGCCGGTGCCCGTGCCGCCCTCGCCCTCCGTGCCGCCCGACTTCGCCTGGATCGTCACCACGCTCGGCAGCGCCTTCGCCGCCACCGCGGCGACCGTGCCCGGGTCGCGCTTGAAGGAGGCGGGGGAGTCGCCCGAGGAGACCGTGGTCGACGCGGTCGGGTCGTCGTCGCGCTGCGACGCCGCCCAGTAGCCGATGCCGCCGCCGACGCCGCCCGCGACCAGCGCCGCGACCAGCACGGCCGCCACCAGGCCGCCGGCCCGCTTGCGCGGGGCCTCCGGGGCCGGCTGCGCCGGGGCACCCCAGGCCGGGGTCACCGGCGGGGCGGGGGGCCAGCCGCCGGCCGCCGGAGCCGGGGCCGGAGCCGGGGGGACGGGAGGAGTGGGGTGAGCCGTGGTGTACGCCGGGGTGGGCTCAGGGGCCGGGGGCTGCGGCGCGGGCTCGGCCCGTACCGGCTCGGGCGCCGCCTCGGGCTGCGGCTCCGGCTCGGCCTCCGCTCGTACCGGCTCGGGCGTCTCCGCGGGGGCGGCAGGCGCCGGAGGGGCCGCCGGCGGGGTGGGAGGCGTGGGAGGGACGGACGGGGCACTCCGGTCCGCCGGAACCGCCGTGCCCTCGTTCTCGGTGCTCACAGCTCTCTCCTCGTCGACTGCACGGGTATGGGGTGGGTGGGTGGGTGGATGGATGGACGGATGGATGGGTGCCTGATCCTGGTCCATGTGCTGCGTTCAGCTTTTCCCACCGGACGTCAGGCCACTGTAAGCCGGAGCTGTGTGTCCGCACCCCATTCTTTATATCGGGGCATATAAGACACAGCCTTACCATGTCGCGGTGACCCACGCAGCGCAGCAACCGAACCGCCTCCCCGTCCAGGTGGTCGCCCACCGCGGGGCCTCCGAGGACGCCCCGGAACACACTCTGGCCGCCTATGTGAAGGCCATCGAGGACGGCGCCGACGCCCTGGAGTGCGACGTACGGCTGACCGCCGACGGGCATCTCGTCTGTGTCCACGACCGGCGCGTCAACCGCACCTCCAACGGCCGCGGCGCCGTCTCCGCCCTGGAGCTCGCCGATCTCGCCGCCCTCGACTTCGGCACCTGGAAGGGGCGCGAGGAGGCCGGCGAGAGCCCCGACCGGGCCGATCCGGGTGCCACCTCCGTCCTCACCCTGGAGCGCCTCCTGGAGCTGGTCTCCGACGCCGGGCGGCGGATCGAGCTCGCCGTCGAGACCAAGCACCCCACCCGCTGGGCCGGGCAGGTCGAGGACAAGCTGCTCCAGCTCCTCGACCGCTTCGGCCTCGCCGCGCCCGCCGCGCCCGAGGAGTCCCCGGTGCGCGTGATGAGCTTCTCGGCCCGCTCCCTGCACCGCATCGCGGCCGCCGCGCCGACCCTGCCCACCGTCTCCCTCGCCCAGTTCGTCACCCCGCGCCTGCGCGACGGGCGGCTGCCCGCGGGCGCGCGGATCGCCGGGCCCTCGATCCGGATCGTCCGGCACCACCCCGCCGTGATCCTGCGGCTCCAGAAGGCCGGCCACCAGGTGCACGTCTGGACCGTCGACGAGCCCGAGGACGTGGAGCTCTGCCGGCGGCTCGGCGTGGACGCGATCATCACCAACCGGCCGAAGCGCGTGCTGTCCCAGTTGGGGCGCCTTTAGCCTCCTGCGTCCCCCCTGTCACAGGGGTACGGGGTGTGCCCCGGCGCGTTCGGGACGTACGCGATCGTCACGAGTGCGTCACCAGACCCGTACTGGCCGGTTTCCGGTCCAGGCCATTGGGGCATTCACACCGTGGCGTGGGGCAAAGGAGGTCTCGGGGGTGGCGTTGGTGGTGGCACAGGAGGTGCCCACGTCGTCGAGCATGGCCGTTCCCCATGGCCCTGCGGGCGTGGGCAAGGCGCGACACAGGATGCGGGAGCAGCTGCACCGCAACGGGATGTCCGAAACGGTCGTCGACGACGCGGTGCTGATCCTTTCCGAACTGCTGAGCAACGCGTGTCGGCACGGCAGACCGCTCGGTCACGCGGACGTGGGCGACGGCGACGTACGGGCGGCCTGGAGCATCGACAGGTCCGGCGGACTGACGGTCGAGGTGACGGACGGCGGTGGTCCGACCCGCCCCGTTCCCGCCACGCCCTCGGTCACCGCGCGCGGCGGCCGCGGGCTGAACATCATCAGCGCGCTGGCACAGGACTGGGGCGTACGGGACAGCGCGACCGGCGAGGTCACGGTCTGGGTGGTCGTCACCGAGGGCCATCGCCGCGAGGACTTCGCGGCGCGGGTCGGCGGCGGCTCCGGCCTCGACTTCCTGGACGCGTACGACGAGTTGGAGTGAGGGCCGGTCCGCCGGCGGGACCCTCGACCCTTCGGGAGCCGGGCCCACGCAGGGCCCGCGCCCCTTCGGGAGCCGTCATCCGGACGACGTCCCGGACCCCCTGGTCCGGGTCGGCGCGACCGTCCGGATGCCGTCCCGGTGGCGCCCGGCCGCCGTCCCGTCGCCGCGCCCCGCCCAGGGCCGGTGCGGGCCCCGACGACACCGGCTTCCCGGCATGCGGGATCGTCTGCGGCTAGGCTCGCGCCCTAGACAGCACCGCCGCGATCGGGAGAAAGCCACACCATGGCGAAGAAGCGCCCCCAGACGAAGCCCGGCAAGGCCGGCCAGGCACAGGTCACGAGCGGGGAGATCCCGGTCGTCGGTGCGCGCGAGCCGTGCCCCTGTGGCTCGGGCCGCCGCTACAAGGCCTGTCACGGGCGGGCCGCCGCGCATGCCGTGACCGAGCTCGTCCAGCGTCCCTTCGAGGGGCTGCCCGGCGAGTGCGACTGGGTCGCGCTGCGCGAGCTGGTGCCCGCCGCCACCGTGCCGCTCACCCTGAAGGACGGACTCCCGGAGGGCGTGCCGTCGGTGACCCTGGCGACCGTCCTGCCGATGGCCTGGCCCGCGCTGCGCCGCGACGACGGCTCCGTGCTGCTCGCGCTGCAGAACGACTCGTCCTCCGGCGACCTCGCCCGCGACCTCGCCGACACCCTCCAGCGCGCGCTGGAGGCCGAGCCCGGCACGCCGGTCGAGCCCCGCCGCGTGACGCCGGAGGGTCCGCGCCTCCAGGATCTGCTCGACCCGAACAGCGATTTCGCGCCGGACGTGCACACCGGTTTCGAATTCTGGATTCCCGAGTCCTCGGACAATTCCAGCCCGGAGGTCGCCGCCTCCCTGGAGCGCGCCAACGCCGCCGCGATCCCCACGGTCAAGCTGACCAGCGTGGACGCCGCCTACTGGTGCGAGGTCCCGGACAAGAACCACCTGCGCTGGGTCATGCCGCACCCCGAGGAGAAGCTGCTCGACGCGCTGGCCCGGCTCCAGGCCGCCGGCACGTCCTCGCTCGGCCCGGACACCCGCCTCGTCGGCTCCTTCCGCGCGCACGGCCTGATGGTCCCGGTGTGGGACCTGCCGACCGGCATGACGGCGGAGGACTGCGAGAAGCCGGCCGCCGAGTTCGCCGAGCGGCTGGCCGAGGCGCTCGCCTCCGACACCCCGCTCAGCGGCGACGAGCGGCGTGCGCGCGGCGGTCTCATCAACCGTCAGGTCACGCTCAGCTGATACCCCAGGTGGTATCCGTGACGGACAGACCGACCAGTCGGTGACTTCCGCCACAACACCTCGTTCAGGGGCCTAAATCCCTGTCCGAATAACCGAGATCGAATTTGCGAACGGCAGATCTCTTGTTACCGTTCTAGAAGCCCGGTCGCTGGTGCATCCCCCGTCGCCAGCGATCGGGCCTTCTCATGTCCGCGTACGGTTCAACTACCGTCCGGTCCGGACGCGTTGCTCCCCGAGCGCAGCAGCAGCGGAGTGCTGTCACCCTCCCCCGCGCCGGCGAATTCCGACACCGCCGAATAGCCCTCGGGGCCACCCCTGACCGGCTCCCTCGGCGTCTCGCACGTACCCGGTTCGTCCTGCGCCGCGACCGCGCAGCGCACCTGAACGGTGCGGCCTCCGGGGGCCATCAGGGTGAGTACGGCGTCGAGTTCCTGCCCGGTGGCGTTGCGGTAGTACGTACGGGCCCGGATGTCCGCGCCCTCGGTCACCACGCAGGTCTGCGCCTCGACCCCGTCGGGGGAGGCGAGTTCGGGCCCGCACCGGGTGGCGGACGGGAGCGCGGAAGGGAGCGCGGAGGGGTCGGCAGCGGCGGGACGTTCGGCGCCCAGGCCCAACTCCCCGAGGAGCCCCCTCGGCTTCGCGTCGCCGTCCCCCGCGGCGGCACCGGACCCCGCCCGGTCCGACGAGTCCGCTCGGCCCGACCGATCCGACCGATCCGCCCGGCTCGACCGATCCGACGGATCCGACGGGTTCCACGAAGGTCCCGCCGTCGCCGCGATCGGCACCAGGACGGCGATCACCACCGCGGTCCCGAGCCCGATCGCGCGGAGCTTCGCCGGACTCATCTGCCCCATGCCGCAGCCACCTGTTCCACCGGATTCCTTGGGAACGACCCCTCAGGGGCTGAAGATAGCGGCGGCCGGCGGGCGGGCGGTGGGCCGCGCGCCCGTTTCCCCTGGATGTCGGGGTGCTCCACACCCGTTCGGGTGAACGGGAGTCGGCCTCAGTACGCGAGTCTGCTGCCGCCGCCCGGCATGCTCGTGCTCGCCTCGACGAGGGCGTCGACGACCGCCTCCACGTCCGGCAGCCACGGCCGCGCCGAGCCCTCCAGCGGCGCCCGCTCCCAGCGGACCCGGCCGGTCCCGGTGGTGGAGGGCGGCAGCGGTAGATAGCCGCCCTCTCCATGGAAGCGCAGCGAACTGGGCACGCTGTCCTTGGTGTAGAGCAGTTCCCCGAGCCGTTCGAGGCTGTACGGGGCGACGAGGATCGCCCAGCGCGTGGGCGAGGCCACGACCGGGCCGAGCCGCATCCCCAGCGCGTCCAGCGCGACGAGCGCGCGGGCGCCCGCGACGGCCGGCAGGCTCACCGCGCAGGGAGCCCGGCCGCCGGTGGCGAGCAGGACCGGCGCGTCCGGGCGGTCGCTCCACCACCAGCGGATCATGCGGGCGTCGGTGGTGGCCGCGAGCAGTCCGGGATCGAAGGGGTGGGCGCCGGGCACGACGCACTGGGGGTCGGGACAGGCGCAGGTCACCGTGGTGGGCGCGCCGAGCAGGGCGCGCGCTCCCGTGACCCGCGACCCCGAGGTCCGCAGTCCCACGCCGGGCAGGACCGGCCAGTCCCATTCGGTGGCGCACCGGAGCGCCGAGTCGAGCTGTGCGACGACCGTCTCGCGCCCCGCGCGCTCCTCGCGCCTCTTGCGCCGGAACCGGAGCCTGCGTCGCCTTCCGAGGATCTCGCGCATGTGCGCTCGTTCCTTTCCGTTGAACGCCGAATCCACATCACACCACGTGCGTCACTCCACGTGCGGATCTCTTCACCGCGTGTATCACCGCGTGTATCGCCGTGCGTATCACTGTGCGTCTCAGCGTGCGTGTCAGCATGCATCTCAGCGCGTACGAGCTGCATCCAGGCTCGGCAGTCGCTGCCGGCCGGTCCTGGCGGTAGAGGTTCCCCGCCACTCGGGTTGGAGGGTGCGGCCTGCGGTGATGAGGACGCCCGGGTTCCGCGTCCGTGTTCAGGGGCGTGTCCAACTGCCCCTGCCCGTCACCGATTACGTACCCGTCACGCTCAGAATGACGCGCTTTGAAACGACGCCAGTCGACCGCAAAAGGTGCACACTGGGGGCAATTTTCAGCCAACTTCCCCTAGTCTTCAACCCCCTCGCCACATCTCACGGACACCACAAGTCCCATGGTGGCAATGCTGGACATCGATCTACATGTGCGTGTAGATGTGGATCGATGGGTAGTGGCGCAGAATGACTTGGGGGTTTGCGATGCTATTGCATGAAACGCGCAGGTCTGAAAGCCGCGTGCCATGAGTACGCCCCGTGCGCCGAAAGTGGCCGGAATCGATTCTGCTGTTCCCCCTCCCACGCACACTGCGGACCCCCCGCACACCGCGGTCCCGCCGCCCCCGGCCGACGGCCCGCTCCAGGACCGCCTCGCCGGCTGGGTCTCCGACCTCACGCTGCTCCATGAACTCACCGAGTCCCTGATCAGGACCGGCTCCCTCGACGACGCCCTGCGCGAGCTGTTGCGCGCCGGAGCCGCCCTGGTCGGCGCCCGACGCGGCATGGCCGTGCTCGAACCCGCCGACGGCCTCGGCCCGACCGCCACCGTCGGCCTCGGTCTCGCCCACGCCGACCTCGGCACCATCGAGACCGTGCCGCGCAGCGTCACCTCGTACGGACGCATCCTCGACGGGCTCGACCCGCTGCCGGAGGGCTCGCTGCCCCGGCCGATCGCCATCCCCGACCTGCGCGGCGCGGAGGACCTCGACCCGCGCCACCGCGAGGTCGCCGCCCGCCTCGGCTACGCCGCCAGCTACGCGCTGCCGCTCGCCACCGAGCAGGCCGGCCGGCTCGGCGCGGTCGTCTGGCTGTACGACGAGCCCGCGGAGCCCGTCGAGCGCCAGCGGCACCTGGTGCAGCTCTACGGCAGGTTCGCCACCGAGCACCTCGCCCGCCTCCTGGAGGTCGAGCGCGCCCGCACCCGGGTCGCCACGATCGCCGAGGAGCTGCTGCCCAGCCGCCTCCCCCGGATCCCCGGCGTCCAGCTCGCCGCCCGCCACCGCACCGGCCCCCAGGGCGGCGGCGACTGGTACGACGCGCTGCCGCTGCCCGAGGGCGCCCTCGGCCTGGCTGTCGGCTCCGTCACGGGCACCGGGCCGAGCGCCCTGGCCGCCATGGGACGGCTGCGTGCCTCGCTGCGCGCGTACGCCGTGATGGAGGGCGAGGACCCGGTCGCCGTCCTCTCCGACCTGGAGCTGCTGCTCCGGCTGACCGAGCCCGCGCGCTCGGCCACCGCGCTCTTCGCCTTCTGCGAGCCGCAGGCCCGCAGGATCGTGCTCGCCGGGGCCGGCCACACCCCGCCGCTGATCATCGGCGAGCAGCGCACCGAGTACGTCGAAACCTCGCTCTCCGCCCCGCTGGGCATGCTGTCCTGTTGGGAGGCGCCGAGCGTCGAGCTCTCCCCGCAGCCCGGAGAAACGGTGCTGCTCTATACGGACGGCCTGCTGCGGCGGACCGGCGACCCGATGGACCGGGCCTTCGCGCGGCTGCACGCCGCCGCCGCGGGCGTACCGAAGGCGGACCGGGCCGATCCGGGCGCCGTCGCCGACCACGTACTGCGGACCGTGCTGCCCGAGGGTCTCGACGGTGCGGACACGGACGGCGAGGACGTCGTCCTGCTGGCCGCGCGCTTCGAGTGACGGCACGGGAACGGCGTGCGACCGGAGTGAGAACAGACACCGTTATGACCGGTCGGTAATGGGTCTTCCGCCTCTGGGCCCCCTTCCGCACGACCGTACGATGGGGAGGGTTCAGTGTCGTACCAGAGGAGGCAGACCCGTGGCCGATGAGCTCACGCCGGGCAACCCGGAGACCCCGGAAGAGTCCGAAGAGCAGGCGATCAAGCAGCGCAAGAACGGCCTGTACCCGGGCGTTTCCGACGAGCTCGCCGAGAACATGCGGTCCGGCTGGGCCGACACCGAGCTGCACGACCTGGCGCCGATCGCCCAGGCCGCGCACACCGCCGACCGCCGCGCCGCGCTGTCCGCCCGCTTCCCGGGCGAGCGCCTGGTGATCCCGGCCGGCAACCTGAAGACCCGGTCCAACGACACCGAGTACTCCTTCCGCGCCTCCACCGAGTACGCGTACCTCACCGGCGACCAGACCCACGACGGCGTGCTCGTCCTGGAGCCGGCCGGCGACGCCCACGAGGCCACGATCTACCTGCTGCCCCGCTCCGACCGCGAGAACGGCGAGTTCTGGCTGGACGGCATGGGCGAGCTGTGGGTCGGCCGCCGCCACTCCCTCACCGAGGCCGAGCAGCTGCTCGGGATCCCGGCGAAGGACGTGCGCGAGCTGGCCGCCGCGCTCAAGGAGGCCACCGGCCCGGTCCGCAACGTGCGCGGCCACGACGCCGGCATCGAGGCCGCCCTGACCGACAAGGTCACCGCCGAGCGCGACGAGGAGCTGCGCGTCTTCCTCTCCGAGGCCCGCCTCGTGAAGGACGCGTTCGAGGTCGCCGAGCTCCAGAAGGCCTGCGACTCCACCGCCCGCGGCTTCGAGGACGTCGTCAAGGTCCTCGACAAGGCCGAGGCGACCAGCGAGCGCTACATCGAGGGCACCTTCTTCCTGCGCGCCCGGGTCGAGGGCAACGACGTCGGCTACGGCTCCATCTGCGCCTCCGGCCCGCACGCCTGCACCCTGCACTGGGTCCGCAACGACGGCCCGGTCCGCTCCGGCGACCTGCTGCTGCTCGACGCCGGCGTGGAGACCACCGAGCTCTACACCGCCGACGTCACCCGCACCCTGCCGGTCAACGGCCGGTACACGGAGATCCAGCGCAAGATCTACGACGCCGTGTACGAGGCGCAGGAGGCCGGCATCGCCGCGGTGAAGCCGGGCGCCGCCTACCGCGACTTCCACGACGCCGCCCAGCGCGTACTGGCCGAGAAGCTGGTCGAGTGGGGCCTCGTCGAGGGCCCGGCCGAGCGCGTCCTGGAGCTGGGCCTCCAGCGCCGCTGGACCCTGCACGGCACCGGCCACATGCTCGGCATGGACGTCCACGACTGCGCCGCCGCGCGCACCGAGGCGTACGTCGACTGCACGCTGGAGCCGGGCATGTGCCTGACCGTCGAGCCGGGTCTCTACTTCCAGGCCGACGACCTGACCGTGCCGGAGGAGTACCGGGGCATCGGCGTCCGGATCGAGGACGACATCCTCGTCACCGAGGACGGCAACCGAAACCTCTCGGACACGCTGCCGCGCCGCTCCGACGAGGTCGAGGCATGGATGGCCGGCCTGAAGGGCTGACCCGCACCACGCCCGTACGCCGAGGGCCCCGCCGACCGGACGTCGGCGGGGCCCTCGCGTATCCGCCGGTCCAGCCGGTCTAGGTCAGCGCCAGCGGCGCGTCCGGGCGCCATTTGATGATCTTGTCGAAGCTGACGAGTGCCCCGCCCCGGCCCGTCCGGCCGATGTGGACGTGGTCGGCGAGCTCCTCGATCAGGCGTAGCCCGCGGCCGTTCTCGGCGTCGGGTGCCGCCGTCGGGCGGCGGCCGGGGGACGGGGCGAAGCCGGGGCCCGAGTCGGCTACCTCGATGCGGCAGGTCTCGCCGTCGAGGTAGGCGGTGACCCGGTACGCCTGCGAGCCCTCGCCCCGGTCCACGGTGCCGCCGTGCTCGACCGCGTTGGCGCACGCCTCGGTCAGGGCCACCGACAGGTCGTACGACACGTCCGGATCGACGCCCGCGGTCTCCATCGTGCCGAGCAGCAGCCGCCGGGCGAGCGGCACGCTCGCAGCCTCGCGCCGCAGGTGCAGGGACCACCAGATGCTCATGCTTCAGCCTCCTGGCTGCGGCTCGACATGCTGCGGCACGACATACCGATACGTATTGCCGTACGACGTGGTCCATAAGCCCCGGGCCGCGTCAAGAGCGCCCGTTCGGCGGATTCACTCGTCCCGTGCGCCGGTGTATGTCACCCCGAACGCGCCCAAGAGTGACCTTCCGGACCTGCCGTATGGCGGGGGTGGGGCTGGTGCGATGATGGGCCCGCCATGTCTGCCCCCGCGCTTGCTCCACGCATGCTGAGGGCCGCGGTGTTCACCGCGGTCTGTGTCGTGCTGTCCGCGCTCGGGCACGCGCTGGCCGCGTGCGCGGGGATCGCGCTGTGGTCGATGGCCGCCGGATTCCTCGGCGTCTTCGGCATCACCGTGCTCTTCACCGGACGCGAGCGCTCGCTGCCCGCCATCGTCGGCGCGCTGACGGTCGGACAGCTCGGCCTGCACGCCCTGTTCGGGCTCGGCCAGCGCCGGCTCACCATGGGCGCCGAGGCCGACCAGGCCCTCATCCGGATGGCCGCCAAGCTGGTCTGCGGCCAGGGCGGCGCGTCCCTGAGCCCCGCCGACGCGGCCCGGATCGTCAGCGACGCCGGGCTCGCCCCGGTCGCCGCCGGGCACGGCCACATGGCCGGCATGACCGGCGGCGCGACCACCGCCGCCCGCGCCGCCGAACTGGTGCCGAGCCTGCCCATGCTGCTCGGCCACCTGCTCGCCGCACTGGCCACCGGCTGGCTGCTGCGCCGCGGCGACCTCGCGCTGAGCCGGCTGCTCCGGCTCTCCGCGCAGGGCGCCGCCGAGCTCGCCGCCGGAGCGCTCGTACGCTCCCTGCGCGCCGCGCTCTTCCTCGTACGGGCCCTGCTCGCCGGGCTGCCGGGGGCTCCGGCCACCGGTCCGCGCGGCCCCGCCCGTACCGCCTTCGACTCCTCGCCGCCGCCGGTGGCCGAGGCGCTCCAGCACACCGTGATCAGGCGCGGCCCCCCGGCCGCCTCCTGCGTCCTCGCAGCCTGACGCGGACCGCTCGCAGGGAGCGGATCCGCGGTCGTCCGCGCGCGGACGGCCCCCGGACGATGCCCCCGTGCCGCGCCGAGTCGCGACGACGGGCCGGCTCGTCCGCTTCCGACCTCTCCTTCGAGCTGGAGTGTCTTCTGCCATGAGCGTTTCCCGTACCCACCTCTCCCGCGCCGTCCTCACCGGCGGCGCCGCCGTCGCCTCCGTCCTGCTGCTCGCCGGCACCGCGTCCGCGCACGTCGGCGTCCAGCCGCAGGGCGAGGCCGCCAAGGGCGGCTACGCGACCGTGAACGTGAAGGTGCCGAACGAGCGCGACAACGCCTCCACCGTCAAGGTCGAGGTCAACTTCCCGACCGACCACCCGCTGGCCTCCGTGATGCCGCAGCCCATCCCGGGCTGGAAGGTCGAGGTCACCAAGGCCAAGCTGGCCAAGCCGCTGGAGCTGCACGGCAAGAAGATCAACGAGGCGGTCGCCAAGGTCACCTGGACCGCGGACGGTTCGAAGATCGGCCCCGGCCAGTTCCAGCAGTTCCCGCTCTCCCTCGGCCAGCTGCCCGAGGACACCGACCGGCTCGTCCTCAAGGCCATCCAGACCTACGACAACAACGAGGTCGTGCGCTGGATCGAGGAGCCCAAGGACGGCGCGCCGGAGCCCGAGAACCCGGCCCCGGTCCTCAAGCTGTCCGCGGCGACCGGCGACCACCACGGTGGCGCCGCGCAGGCCGCCGACGACAAGGCCGGCCACGACGAGAAGGCCGGCGAGCACGAGAAGAAGGAAGCCGCCGGGTCCACCGACAGCGCGGCCCGTGTGCTCGGCGTGGTCGGCATCCTCGTCGGTCTCGCCGGCATCGCCTTCGGCGTCCTGGCCGGACGTCGCCGCTCGGCCTGACGGCCGATCCCTCAACCCGGAAGAAACACCATGTCCGACAGCAAGACAGCTGCCCAGAAGCCCGGCACCGACGACGCGAAGGACGGCGGCCGCCCCGGCCGCCGGGCCCCGCTGATCGCCGCCGCCGTGGCGATCGTCGCGGCGCTCGGGATCACGGCCGCCGTCGGTCTCGGCGGCGGCGACGACAAGAAGCCCGGCACCACCAGCGGGCCGGTCGCCGAGGTCTCCGGCGGCAGCGACAACGACAAGGCCGCCACCGTCCTGGACCGGCCGTTCACCAAGCCCGACCTCGTCCTCACCGACACCGAGGGCAAGCCGTACGACCTGCGCGCGGCGACCAAGGGCAAGCCGACGCTCGTCTACTTCGGCTACACCCACTGCCCCGACGTCTGCCCGCTGACGATGAGCAACATCGCCATCGCCCGCAAGCAGCTCCCCAAGGCGGACCAGGACAAGCTCCAGGTCGTCTTCGTCACCACCGACCCCGAGCGGGACACCGCGGCCGAGCTGGGCAAGTGGCTGCCGGCCGCCGGCGACCCGTCCTTCGTCGGCCTCACCGGCGACTTCAAGAAGATCCAGGCGGGCGCCCGCTCCATCGGCATCGGCATCGACCCGGCGAAGAAGGAGGGCAACACCGTCGTCTCCATGCACGGCGCCCAGGTGATCGCCTTCTCGCCGACCACCGACCAGGGGTACGTCCTGTACGGCGAGAGCACCAGCGCCGACGACTACGCCAAGGACCTGCCGAAGCTCATCAAGGGGGAGAACCCGTGAACCGCCGCACCACCGCCCTGTCCGCCTCCGTCGCGCTCGCCGCCGCGCTCGCGCTGACGGGCTGTTCCGGCGGGTCGTCGGACGCGCCCGAACTCAAGGTGAGCGGCGCCTTCATGCCGCAGCCGGTGATGGACATGGCCGGCGGCTTCCTCACCATCAGCAACGGCGGCGACGTCGCCGACAAGCTCACCTCCGTCACCAGCGGTCTCTCGGACGACGTCACGATGCACGAGACGAAGAACCAGAAGATGACGCAGGTGAAGGCCTTCGACATCCCGGCCAACGGCGAGCTCAAGCTGGAACGCGGGGGCAATCACCTCATGTTCATGGAGTTGAAGAAGCAGCCCAAGCAGGGCGAGAAGGTGAGCATCGAGCTCCACTTCGAGAAGTCCGGCCCGCTCAAGGTCGACCTTCCCGTCGAGGCGCCGAACCACGACCCGAAGCAGCACTGAGCCAGTCGAGGGAGAACCGGACGATGACCACCACCGCCCCGCGCCTCGGGCAAGCCGTCACCCGGCTGCTGCTCGTCGTGGCCGCGCTCCTGGGCACGCTGCTCGCCACCGCGGGCCCCGCGTCCGCGCACGCGGCCCTGACCGGCAGCGACCCGCAGGACGGGGCGGTGGTCGCCACCGCTCCCAAGGACGTCGACCTCACCTTCTCCGAGCAGGTCGCCATGGGCGCCGACTCGATCCGGGTCCTCGACCCCTCGGGGAAGCGGGTCGACACCGGCGAGATCCGCGACATGTGCAGCGGCTCGATCGTCCGCTACGGCGTCGAGCTCATGCCCGGACTGCCCGACGGCACCTACACGGTGGCCTGGCAGACCGTCTCCGCCGACAGCCACCCGGTCTCCGGAGCCTTCACCTTCTCCGTCGGCGCCCCCTCCACGACCTCCGTCGCCCTGCCCGAACAGAGCGCGGGCGGCGGGATCGTCGGCGCGCTGTACGGGATCGCGCGCTACCTCTCGTACGCCGGTTTCGTCGTCCTCGTCGGCGGCGGGGCCTTCGTCCTGGCCTGCTGGCCGCGCGGGGCGGGCGTGCGGCCGGTGCAGCGGCTCGTGGTCCGCGGCTGGCTCACGCTGACCGGCGCCACCCTCGCGATGCTGCTGCTGCGCTCCCCGTACACCGGCTCGGGCAAGCTCTCCGGCGTCTTCGACCTGGCCGGGCTCCAGTCCGTCCTGGCGACGAAGACCGGGGCGGCGCTCTCCTCGCGGCTGCTGCTGCTCGGCGCGGCGGCGCTGTTCGTGGCCGTGCTCTTCGGCGCGTACGCCCGGCGCACCGACGAGAAGGAGCACAAGGACCTCACCTTCGGCCTCGCGCTCGGCGGCTCCGTCGTCGCGGCCGGCATCGCGGGCACCTGGGCGCTCGCCGAGCACGCCTCGACCGGGCTCCAGCCGGGCATCGCCATGCCGGTCGACATCCTGCACCTGCTCGCGGTGGCCGTCTGGCTCGGCGGCCTGACCACCCTGCTGGTCGCGCTGTACCGGGAGCCGTCCGTCGAACGGGCGGCGGTCGAGCGCTTCTCGAAGCTGGCGTTCGGCTCGGTCGTCGTCCTCGCCGCGACCGGGATCTACCAGTCCTGGCGACAGGTCGGCACCTGGTCGGCGCTGACGGACACGCGGTACGGGCAACTGCTCCTGGTGAAGATCGGCCTGGTCGCCGTCCTCGTGGGCATCGCCTGGGTGTCGCGCCGGTGGGTACGGCGGCTGGGGGAGGCGACCGAGGCCGCCTCCGCTCCGGAGGGTGAGGAAGCGACCGCCGCTCCCGACGAGGCCGACGACACCGAAAGCGACACCGACACCGACCCCGACACCGCCCGCTCCGAGCAGCTCGCTCGGCAGCGGGCCGCCGTCGCCACCGCGCGGCGCAAGCGGGAGCGGGACGCCGACCCCGAGCGGGCCGGGCTGCGCCGTTCGGTGCTGACCGAGGCCGCCGTCGCGGTCGTGCTGCTCGCCGTGACGACCGTGCTGACCTCGACCGAGCCGGGCCGTACGGAGGAGGAGGCGGGCCGTCTCAAGGCGGCGGCCGGTTCCTCGGCCGTGCCCAACCGGCCGATCGACGTCCGGCTGCCCTTCGACACCGGCGGCGTGGACGGCAAGGGCACCGTGCAGCTGACCCTGTCCCCCGGGCGCACCGGCGCCAACGCGCTGCACATCTTCGTGCTGCGGCCCAACGGGCGGCCCCTGGACGTGCCCGAGGTGAAGGTCGCCTTCACCCTCAAGGAGAAGCAGATCGGCCCGCTTCCCGTGCTGCCGGACCGGATCCAGACCGGGCACTGGACGGCCGCGAGCGTCCAGCTCCCGATGGCGGGCGAGTGGCAGATGCAGGTCACCGTGCGGACGTCCGACATCGACCAGACCACCATCGACAAGAACGTGAAGATCGGCTGAACCCCGTGAACGACGACACGCTTGATATCTCCCGGCGGAAGCTGCTCGGCACCGTCGGCGCCGCGGGCGCCACCGGTCTCCTCATCGGCGCGGCCGGCGGGGTCGGCTTCGCCTCCTCGGAGGACGGGGGCGGTTCCGGCGCGGGCGTGGGCGGCTCCCAGGCGCTGGCCTCGGTCGGCGCGACCGAGGCGATGTTTCACGGGAAACATCAAGCGGGGATCACCACTCCGCTTCAGTCCCGCGGGCATCTGGTCGCCTTCGACCTCGTCCCGGGCGCGGGCCGCAAGGAGGCCGCCGCGCTGCTGCGCCGCTGGTCGGCCACGGCGAAGGCGCTGATGGCGGGCAAGCCCGCGACCGGTGACACGGGGGTCGCGCTCGACGCCGGGCCCTCCTCGCTGACCGTGACCTTCGGCTTCGGCCGTACCTTCTTCGACCGCACCGGGCTCGCCGCGCGCCGCCCGGAGCAGCTGGATCCGCTGCCCGCGTTCTCCTCCGACGCGCTGGACCCGAAGCGCTCCGAGGGCGACCTGTGGGTGCAGATCGGCGCCGACGACGCGCTGGTCGCCTTCCACGCGCTGCGCGCGCTCCAGAAGGACGCCGACGGCGCGGCGCGGGTGCGCTGGCAGATGAACGGCTTCAACCGCTCGGCCGGTGCCACGGCCCGGCCGATGACCGCCCGCAATCTGATGGGCCAGGTCGACGGCACCAACAACCCGAAGCCGGCGGACGCCGACTTCGACCGGCGGATCTTCGTCCCGGGCGGCGGCCAGGGCGCGTCCGGCGGCCAGGAGTGGATGGCCGGCGGTTCGTACGCGGTGGTCCGGCGGATCCGGATGCTGCTTGACGACTGGGAGAAGCTGCCCCTGGACCGGCAGGAGAAGGTGATCGGCCGGCGGAAGTCGGACGGGGCGCCGCTGACCGGCGGGAGCGAGACCACCCCGCTGGACCTGAACAAGTTCGGCCCGGACGGCAAGACCGTCATCCCGGACAACGCCCACGCCCGGATCTCCGCCCCCGAACAGAACGGCGGCGCGGCGATGCTGCGGCGGCCGTTCTCCTTCCACGACGGGATCGGCGCGGACGGCACCCCGGACGCCGGTCTGCTCTTCGTCTGCTGGCAGGCCGATCCGCTGCGGGGCTTCGTGCCGGTGCAGCGCAAGCTGGACCGGGGCGACGCCCTGTCCCCGTTCGTACGGCACGAGGCGAGCGGCCTGTTCGCGGTGCCGGGCGGGGCGGCGGAGGGCGAGTACGTGGGCCAGCGTCTGCTGGAGGCCTAGGCCTTCCGTGGGCGCCTCGCGGGCGATCCGCTGCCATTAGGGTGACCCGTATGTCAGCCACCCGGTATACGTATCTCGGTCCCGAAGGCACCTTCACGGAGGCCGCGCTGCGTACGCTGCCCGAGGCCGCGACGCGGGAGCTCGTCCCGATGGTCTCGGTCCCGGCGGCGCTGGACGCCGTGCGCAACGGCGAGGCCGCGGCGGCGCTGGTGCCGATCGAGAACTCGGTCGAGGGCGGGGTGACCGCGACCCTGGACGAGCTGGCCTCGGGCGAGCCGCTGATGATCTACCGCGAGGTGCTGCTGCCGATCGCCTTCGCGCTGCTCGTACGGCCCGGGACGAAGCTGTCGGAGATCAAGACCGTCACGGGGCACCCGGTGGCCCAGCCGCAGGTGCGGAACTGGCTGCGGGCGCATCTGCCGGAGGCGGTGTGGGAGTCGGCCGCGTCCAACGCGGACGGGGCCCGGCTGGTCCAGGAGGGGCGTTTCGACGCGGCCTTCGCGGGCGAGTTCGCGGCGGCGACGTACGGCCTGGAGGCCCTGGTCACCGAGATCCACGACGCGGAGAACGCGGAGACGCGCTTCGTGCTGGTGGGCCGGCCGGCCCGGCCCGCCGCGCCGACGGGTGCCGACAAGACCTCGGTCGTGCTGTGGCTGGGTGAGGACCACCCGGGCGCGCTTCTCGAACTCCTCCAGGAATTCGCCGTACGCGGGGTCAATCTGATGCTGATCCAGTCCCGTCCCACGGGCGCGGGCATCGGCAACTACTGCTTCGCGGTGGACGCCGAAGGACATATCTCGGACCGGCGGGTCGGTGAGGCGCTGATGGGGCTGAAGCGGATCTGTCCGAAGGTGCGCTTCCTCGGCTCGTATCCGCGGGCGGGCGTGGCCGTCGAGGACGTGCCGCCGCTGCGGCGCGGGACCACGGACGCGGAGTTCACGGACGCCTCGGACTGGCTGGCGCGGGCCCAGGACGGCCGGGCATAGCCCTTTCCACAAAGTTATCCACAGGCTCGCTTCTCGACCTGGGGACAAGTCGACAAGCGCGTCCGTCGCGGTCGGCCGCACATCCGGCATCGTCGACAAATCGTCGTCACCCCTGCTCCGGAGGTCCACTCTTCGGGGCGAGGTATTCCCACTCGAAGGAGTGGGAAAATGCCGGCGGCCCTCGCGGTCCACAGATCTTCCACACAGCCTGTGGATAACCCTTCGGAGCTCCGCATTCCTGTGGAGAACCCTGAAAGGGAAAAGCACGGAAAAACAAAGCAATTCGGGCAAAGTGACACGCGCGTCCTTATCGAGTGGGGCCGCACGATCGCGCACCGGTAGCCTGGTGGGGTGATTGACCTTCGCCTGCTCCGTGAGGACCCCGACCGTGTTCGCGCCTCCCAGCGCGCCCGTGGAGAGGACGTCGAGCTCGTCGACGCCCTGCTCTCCGCCGATGAGCGGCGCAGGTCGTCCGGCGTCCGCTTCGACGAGCTCCGTTCCGAGCAGAAGTCGCTCGGAAAGCTGATCCCCAAGGCCTCCCCCGAGGAGCGCGCCGCGCTGCTCCAGAAGGCCGAGCAGCTCAAGACCGACGTCAAGGCCGCCGAGGCCGAGCAGAACGAGGCCGACGAGACGGCCCGCGCGCTCCTGCTCAAGCTGGGCAACATCGTCCACCCGGACGTGCCCGTGGGCGGCGAGGAGGACTTCGTCGTCCTGGAGACGCACGGCACCATCCGCGACTTCGCCGCCGAGGGCTTCGAGCCCAAGGACCACCTGGAGCTCGGCGAGGCGCTCGGTGCCATCGACGTCGAGCGCGGCGCCAAGGTCTCCGGCTCCCGCTTCTACTACCTGACCGGTGTCGGCGCGCTCCTGGAGCTCGCCCTGGTCAACGCGGCCATCGCCCAGGCCACCGAGGCCGGCTTCATCCCGATGCTCACCCCCGCGCTGGTCCGCCCGCGCGCCATGGAGGGCACCGGCTTCCTCGGCCAGGCCGCGGAGAACGTGTACCACCTGGAGAAGGACGACTACTACCTGGTCGGCACCTCCGAGGTCCCGCTCGCCGCGTACCACATGGACGAGATCATCGACGCCGACAAGCTGCCGCTGCGGTACGCCGGCTTCTCGCCGTGCTTCCGCCGCGAGGCCGGCACGTACGGCAAGGACACCCGCGGCATCTTCCGCGTCCACCAGTTCGACAAGGTCGAGATGTTCTCGTACGTCGCTCCGGAGGACGCCGAGGCCGAGCACAAGCGGCTCCTGGACTGGGAGAAGCAGTGGCTGACCTCCCTGGAGCTGCCCTTCCAGGTGATCGACGTCGCCACCGGCGACCTGGGCTCCTCCGCCTCGCGCAAGTTCGACTGCGAGGCCTGGATCCCGACCCAGGGCAAGTACCGCGAGCTGACCTCCGCCTCCAACTGCGACGGCTTCCAGGCCCGCCGCCTGTCCGTCCGCATGCGCGACGAGCAGGGCGGCAAGAAGACCGTGCAGCCGCTGGCCACCCTGAACGGCACGCTGTGCGCCGTACCGCGCACGATCGTGGCGATCCTGGAGAACCACCAGCTGCCGGACGGCTCGGTGCGCGTGCCCGAGGTGCTGCGCCCCTACCTCGGCGGCCGTGAGGTCCTGGAGCCGATCTCCAAGTGAGCACCTTCCCCTACCGCCTGGTGGCGACGGACCTCGACGGCACGCTGCTGCGGGCCGACGAGTCCGTCTCGGACCGTACGCGCGCCGCGCTCGTCGCCGCCACGGAGGCGGGCGCCGCGCACATCGTCGTCACGGGCCGGGCGGTGCCCTGGACCCGGCACATCCTCGACGACCTCGGCTACGAGGGGATCGCGGTGTGCGGGCAGGGCGCGCAGGTCTACCACGCCGGTGAGCACCGGCTGCTGACCTCGCTCACCCTGGACCGGCAGCTCGCCGGACTCGCCCTGTCGAAGATCGAGGCCGAGGTGGGCCCGCTGGCCCTCGCCGCCAGCCGCGACGGCCTGGAGGGCGAGGTCCTGATCGGGCCCGGCTACCGGGTCCAGGAGGGCCCCCTGCCGTACGTCCCGTTCGAGGACCCGGCGGAGGTGTGGTCGGCCCCGCTGACCAAGCTGTACCTCCAGCACCCGACGCTCGGCGACGACGAGCTGACCCGGATCGCGCGCGAGACGGTCGGCGGGCTCGTCGACGTCGTCATGGCCGGTCCCGGGATCGTCGAGGTCCTCCCGCTCGGTCTGAGCAAGGCGACCGGGCTCTCCCTGGCCGCGCGCCGGCTGGGCGTGAAGGCCGCCGAGACGATCGCCTTCGGCGACATGCCCAACGACATCCCGATGTTCGGCTGGGCCTCGCGCGGCGTCGCGATGGGCAACGCCCACGAGGAGCTGCGGGCGGTGGCCGACGAGGTCACCTCGTCCAACGAGGAGGACGGCATCGCGCTCGTCCTGGAGCGCCTGCTGGACGCCTAGGGCGCGCACAGCACGGTACGGAGAAGCGGGGCGGCCCGCGCGGTTCGCCCCCGCGCGCTCGAAGCGGCCGCCCCGTTTCCGTACCCCTAGTGTCGGTGCGACGTGTCCGTGTCGACCACCGGTTTATCCCGGGCGTGCCGGGTCAGCGGCCAGAAGGCGAGCCCGATGACCAGGGAGATCGCGTGCCCCAGGTCGGTGTACGTGTGGTTGGAGACCAGCGGCACGGCGAAGAAGGCCACCGCCCCCGCCAGGTAGAACCAGCGCCAGGGCCTGGGCAGCCGATAGGTCAGGATGCCGACCGACGCGGCCAGGCCGTAGCTCACCCCGATGTCGACCACATGCGCCATGCTGCGCGGCACGTCGTGGTTCTTGATCGCCTCCAGGACGACCTTCTGGCTGATCAGGGTGGCGGCGATGTGCGCCGTCGCGACGACGACCAGCCACTTCGCCGTGCCGAGCCAGCGCTCGACGGGCGCGTGGAAGATCTCGAAGAGCACCGCGTAGAGCAGCAGGCTCTGCGGGTTCTCGATCCAGAACGCGCTGGAGAGCAGCGCCCGCATCGGGTGGCGGGAGAGCTCGTAGAGGTTGCTGCTGTTGCGGTGCAGCAGATAGTGCTCCAGGCCGTCCGGAGACAGCGCGATGAACAGGCTGGTGAGCGCGATGACGGCCAGCCAGACATGCGTACCGGGTGACGAGCGCACCCACGACCTGATCGGTCGGGACGGCTCGCCACCCGGGGCATGGGGAGAGGTTTCGCGTGGCACATAAGTGTGCCTATCACCCCGAGCTGGGGGATATGCGTGAGAAACCTCAGAAATTGATCATGTGTCCGGCGATGCCGTGGATCGCTTCCTTGACGGCCTCGCCCAGCGTCGGGTGGGCGTGCACGTTGCGGGCGACCTCGTGGACGGTGAGGTCCCACTGCTGTGCCAGGGTCAGCTCGGGCAGCAGCTCGGTGACGTCGGGGCCGATCAGGTGGGCGCCGATGATCTCGCCGTACTTACCGTCGGCGACGATCTTGACGAAGCCGGTCGCGTCGCCGAGGCCGTGCGCCTTGCCGTTCGCCATGAAGGGGAACTTGGAGACCTTGACGTCGTAGCCCTTCTCGCGGGCCTGCGCCTCGGTGTAGCCGAAGCTGGCGATCTGCGGCTGGCAGTACGTCGCGCGCGGGATCATCACGTAGTCGAGCTCCATCGTCTCGGCGTCCGCGATGGTCTCGGCGGCGATGACACCCATGGCCTCGGCGGTGTGCGCGAGCATCAGCTTCGCGGTGACGTCGCCGATGGCGTAGATGTGCGGCGCGGAGGTGCGGCAGCGGCCGTCGACCTCGATGGCGCCGCGCTCGGTCAGGGCGACACCGGTGTTCTCCAGGCCGTAGCCGGAGACGTTCGGGGCGAAGCCGATGGCCTGGAGGACCTTGTCGGCCTCCAGGACCTTCTGCGCGCCGTCCTTGCCGGTGACGGTGACGCGGACCTGCGGGCCGGACTCGTCGATGGCCTCGACGCGGGTGGAGGTCAGGACGTCGATGCCCAGCTTGCGGTACTGCTTGGCGAGCTCCTTGGACACCTCCTCGTCCTCCAGCGGGGCCATCCGGTCGAGGAACTCGACGATGGTGACCTTGGTGCCGTAGTTGTTCAGCACGTACGCGAACTCGATGCCGATCGCGCCGGCGCCGGCGATGACGATCGACTTCGGGGCGTCCTCGGCGAGGATCTGCTGCTCGTAGGAGACGACGCGGTCGCTCAGCGCGGTGCCGGGCAGCAGGCGCGGGGTGGCGCCGGTCGCGATGATGCAGTGGTCGAAGGTGATCGTCTGCGCGGTGCCGTCGGCCTTGTTCACCTGGAGCGTGTGCGCGTCGAGGAAGGTGCCCCGGCCGTCGAACTCCGTGATGCCGTTCTTCTTCATCAGGAAGTGGACGCCCTTGACGCGGCCGTCCGCGACCGTGCGGCTGCGGTTGAACGCCTCGCGGTAGTCGAAGGAGACCGTGCCGTCGACCTTGATGCCGAAGGTCTTGGCCTCGTGGTTGAAGATGTGGGCGAGCTCGGCGTTGCGCAGCAGCGCCTTGGTGGGGATGCAGCCGACGTTCAGGCAGACACCGCCCCAGTACTTCTCCTCGACGACCGCGACCCGCTTGCCCAGCTGGGCGGCGCGGATGGCGGCGACGTAGCCGCCGGGGCCAGCTCCGAGTACGACGACGTCGAAGCGGTCTGACATGACTGACTCCCGAGGGTGGTGAGGGTGTTCGGTCCGCGTACGAGCCCACAGTAGTCCCGCCGCTGCGGAGGGGCGGGGGCCAGCGGAAAGCGCAGTTGTAGGATGACTGGGCAACCGGGCGAATGATGGGGTGGTGAAGCGGTGATGGCGCTGAAGGCGGCGGGACGGGTCTCGCTGGTGGACTCCGTGGTGGAGCAGTTGCGCACGCAGCTCGCCGAGGGCGAGTGGGCCGTCGGCGACCGCATCCCGACCGAGCACGAGCTCGCCGAGCTCCTCGGCGTCGGCCGCAACACCGTGCGCGAGGCCGTCCGCGTCCTGGTCCACGCCGGGCTCCTGGAGTCCCGGCAGGGCAACGGCACCTTCGTCAGGTCCACGGCCGATCCCGCCGCCGTCCTGCGCGGGGTGCGGCACGCGGGCGCCCTGGACGTGCTGGAGCTCCGGGTCGCCCTGGAGGCGGAGGCGGCGCGCCTGGCGGCGGTCCGCCGGGACACCCACGACCTGCTGCGGCTGCGGGCGGCCCTGACCACCCTGCGCGAGCAGGGCGACCGGGCGGCCTCCGCCGACGTCGCCTTCCACCTGGCGGTCGTCGAGGCCACCCACAACGCGGCCTTCCGCGAGGTCTACCGCTTCTTCTCCACCCAGGTGCACGAGTCCCTGACGGAGGCGCTCGGCGACCACGCCATGCCGCCGGTCGACATCGACGCGCACGAGGCGCTGGTCGCGGCGATCGAGGCGGCGGACCCGGAGGCGGCGGAGGCACAGGCGCGCGAGCTGCTGCGGGTCCCGATGGAGACGGTCGCGGCGCTGACGGAGGGGTCGCGGTGAGCCGGGGGACGTCCGAGGTGCCGGTGGCGGCCGGGGTGCCCGTGGCGGCCGGGGTGTCGGTGGCGCCCCAGGTGCCCGAGGTGCTGGCGCCTCTGCTCGTCGATGCCGAGGCCGATGTCCGGCCCTCCGCCGCGGGCACGGCGGCCCGGCGGGCGCTGCTCGCGCATCCGGCGCTGCTCCTGGTCGGGATCGTGCTCGCCTCGCTCAACATGCGGGCCGCGCTGGCGAGCGTGTCGCCGCTGGTGGGCGAGATATCCACGGCGTACGGCCTGTCGGCGGCGGCGACCTCCCTGGTGACCTCGGTCCCGGTGCTCTTCCTGGGCGTCGGCGCGCTGGTCGCGCCCTGGCTCGGGCGGCGCTTCGGCGCGGAGCGGGTGCTGTTCGCGGCGCTGCTGCTGCTCGGCGGCGGCATCCTGGTGCGGGTCCTGCCGTCGTCGGCCGCGCTGTACGCCGGCGGCGTCCTGGCCGGCACCGCGATCGCCCTGCTGAACGTCCTGATGCCCGGCCTCATCAAGCGCGACTTCCCGGACCGGGCCGCCTCGATGACCTCCGTCTACACGGGCGCGATGATCGCGGGCGCGACCCTCGTGGCGGCCTCCTCGGTGCCGCTGGAGCGGGCGCTCGGCGGCTGGCGGGCCTCGCTCGGCTTCTGGTCGCTGCTCGCGGTGGTGGCGGCGTTCGCCTGGCTGCCGCAGGTGCTGATCGCCCGGGGCCGCACCGGGCACGAGGTGCGGGCCGGAAGCCCCGCCGCCCTGCCCGCGCGGTCCGTGTGGCGCTCGCCGCTGGCCTGGCAGGTGACGCTGTTCATGGGGCTTCAGTCGCTGTGGTCGTACGTCCTGATCGCCTGGATGCCGACGATCCTCACGGACCACGGGATGAGCCGCTCGACGGCCGGTGTGGTCTTCGCCTTCAACAACCTGATCCAGGTGGCGGGCGCCTTCGCCGTGCCGCTGCTCGCCGGCCGGATGCGCGGCCAGCGCCCGCTGATCGTGCTGGTGACGACGCTGGTCGGGGCCGGTTACGCCGGGCTGATGGTGGCCCCGGTGGAGGGCGCCTGGCTCTGGGCGGCGCTGCTCGGCGTGGGCCAGGGCGGTGCGGTGGGCCTCGCGCTCACCCTGATCGTGCTGCGCTCGGGCGACGCGGTGACGGCCGCCCGGCTGTCCGGGATGGCCCAGACCGTCGGCTACCTCATGGCCGCGGCGGGCCCGCTGGCCGCCGGCGCCCTGCACCAGGCGACCGGCTCCTGGACCCCGCCGATCGTGGCGGTGCTCGGCATCTGCGCGGCGGCCCTCGCGGTCGGCCTGCTCGCCGCCCGGAACCGTACGGTCTGAGACGCGTACGGCTCCGGGGACGGACTGGGGCCGCGGAGCCCCCGGGGGCCGGCTACTCCTCGCCCGCCAGGGTCATCGTCCGCAGCTTGCGGCCCGCGAACCAGGTCGCCGCGACCGTGACGGCGACCAGGAGCGTCACCGCGGTCGGCAGGGCCACCTCGGAGCTGATCAGGCCGTCGCCGGTGACCTTCTCCGCGAGGGCAAGCGACCACTGCTGCACGCTGAGGGTCTTGGCGCCCGCGATGAGGGAGCCGAACAGGGCCTCCCAGACCAGGGCGTAGACCAGGCCGATGACGACCGCGTGGCGGCTGACCGTGCCGAGCAGGAGGAACAGCGCGCTGTACGCGATGGAGGCCACCAGGGCCGCCACCGTGTAGGCGACCGCCACCTGCTGCCCGTTGCCGTTGAGGATGAAGCCGGCGATCAGCGTCGGCACGGCCGAGAAGACCATCGTCACGGCGATGGCGACGATCAGCTTGGTGAAGACGATCGTCGGCCGCTTCACCGGCTTGGCCAGCAGATAGACGATCGAGCCGTCGTCGATCTCCGGGCCGATGGCGCCGGTGCCCGCGATGACGCCGATCAGCGGCACCATCGTGGCCAGCGCGAAACCGCCGAGGACGTCGGCCGCGACCTGGTCGTCGGCCCCGTTGAACAGGCGGACCGCCGCGGCGATCAGGATGAGCATGGCGGGCAGCAGGAAGAGGATCAGCGCCCGTCGGCGGCCGAGCAGGGCCCGGTAGGTGAGCCGGGCGACTGTGGGGTTGTACATCGGTCGGGCTCCTTTCAGGCCGCTACGAGATACGAGAAGACGGATTCGAGGGACTCGTCCGAGGGCGAGACCGTGAGCAGCCGGATGCCCCGCTCCTTGGCCACCCTCGGCAGCAGTTCGGTGAAGCGCCCGAAGTCGACGGCCTGGACGCGCAGTCCGCCCTCGGCCGAGTGGTCGACCTCGATGCCGGCCGTGGACGGGTCGGCGATCAGCGCCGCCGCCAGGGCCCGGTCGTCGCTGGAGCGGACCAGATAGCGGTGCGGCCGGTCCGTCATGAGGCGGCGGATGCGGCGGAAGTCGCCGGAGGCGGCGTGCCGTCCGGCCACGATCACCTCGATGTGCGAGGCGAGCTGCTCGACCTCCTCCAGGATGTGCGAGGAGAACAGGACCGTGCGGCCCTCGGCGCCCATCCGGCGCAGCAGGTCCATCAACTGCATGCGCTGGCGCGGGTCCATGCCGTTGAAGGGCTCGTCGAGCAGCAGCACGGACGGCTCGTGGACGAGGGCCGAGGCCATCTTCACGCGCTGCCGCATGCCCTTGCTGTACGTGGAGATCTTGCGGTCCTGGGCGTACTCCATCTCGACCGTGGCGAGGGCCCGCCGGGCCTCCTCGTCGCCGAGGCCCTGGAGCTCCGCGTTGGCGACGACGAACTCCCGGCCGGTGAGGAAGTCGTACATCGCCTCCCGCTCGGGGACGACGCCGACCTTCCGGTAGACCGACTCGTTGCGCCAGATCGGCTCGCCGTCGAGGGTGACGGTGCCGGTGGAGGGGGGCAGGAAGCCGCCCATCATGTTGATCAGCGTCGACTTCCCGGCGCCATTGGGACCGAGCAGGCCGGTGACACCGGGTCCCACGGTCATGGTGACGTCGTTGACGGCCACGACGTTGCCGAACCAGCGCGAGGCGTGGTCGATGTTGAGCGTGGTCACAGCCCGACCTTTCGGTAGCGGCGCATCAGCACGCCGTACGAACCGGCGATCAGCGCGAGGACGACCAGCAGGTAGATCAGGCCGACCGCGGTGCCGGGTGCCGCGGCCTCTCCGCCGGGGGCGGCGGTGGGGGCGCCGAGGAAGGCGTCCTGCACGCCGCCGATGAGGGTGATCGGCGAGAACAGGCCGATCCACTTCACGGCGCCGATGTTGTCGGTGCCGTAGGCGATGCCCTGGAGGGTGGAGACCGCCCCGTACGAGATCACCAGGGTGGCGATGACGGCCGCGACGCCGAAGCCGCGGCGCGGGGTCAGGGCGGCCATGACGAGACCGATGCCGCCGAAGAGCAGCGAGAGCAGCGCCACGGAGACGAGCCCCTCGCCGAGCATCTTCGTCTGCTCGGCGAAGTCCATCTTGGCGAGCAGCGAGCCGATCCAGAGGATCAGCAGCGGGGAGGCGGTGAGGATGAACATCGCGGAGGCCATCGCCCCGTACTTGGCGAGCACGTAGTCCACGCGCTCGATCGGGCGGGCGAAGTAGAGGGGGACGGTGCGGAACCTGAGGTCGCGGGAGACCGACTGCGGGGCCTGGGAGGCCACGAAGATGGCGATCACCATCTGGAGGAAGATCGCGTACTGGGTGTACTCGATCGCCAGCTTCGACGACTTGGTGAAGACCGCGACCGCGACGATGATCAGCGCGGGCACGCACATCACGGCGAAGAGCAGCATCGGCAGCACCTTGGACTTGGCGCTGCGGCCCAGTCCGTACGCGCCGCGCAGCGACTGGGAGAACAGCGCTCTGCGCGCGGCCGGGCGGCCGAGCCGCGCGCCGTCGTAGCCGCGGTAGCCGATGTTGTGGATCCGGGTGTTCTCGGGGGCCTGGGAGCTCATCGCGTCTCCACCTCCTCCTGCTGCTGCGGCTTGAAGACCTCGGCGATGTGGTGCCGGCGCTGCTCCATGCGCACCAGGCCGAGGCCGAGGTCGGCGACGGTGTCGCGGACCAGGTCGTAGGTCTCCTCGCCCGGGGCCTCCAGGAGCAGGATGTGCCCGGCGCCGGGCAGGCCCTCCTCCGTCCCGCCGTGCAGGGTCACTCCGGCGGCGGTCAGGGCGGCGCGGAGCGCCTCCGTGCCGTCGGGGTGGGCGTCGGAGTCGGTGACCTCGACCGCCAGGGTCGTGGTGGTGCGGGTGAAGTCGCTGGTGGAGCTGGAGCGGAGCAGCTTGCCGCCGTCGATGACGACGACGTGGTCGCAGGTGCGCTCCAGCTCGCCGAGGAGGTGCGAGGTGACCAGCACCGAGATGCCGAAGTCGGTCCACACCCGCCGGATCAGGCCGAGCATGTCGTCGCGGCCGACCGGGTCGAGGCCGTTGGTCGGCTCGTCGAGGAGGACCAGCTTCGGGTCGTGGACGAGGGCCTGGGCCAGCTTCACCCGCTGCTTCATGCCGGTCGAGTAGCCGCCCATCGGGCGGTAGCGCTCCTCGTAGAGACCGACGTGGCGCAGGGTGTCCGCGGTCCGCTCACGGGCGGCGGTCGCGGGCAGGCCGGACATACGCGCCATGTGGACGACGAACTCGGTCGCCGAGACGTCCGGCGGCAGGCAGTCGTGCTCCGGCATGTAGCCAACGCGCTCACGGATCTGGGCGCCTGAGGTCGCGACGTCGAGTCCGAGGACTTCGGCGCGGCCCTCCGTGGCCGGGGACAGACCAAGAAGGATCTTGATCATCGTCGACTTGCCGGCTCCGTTGGCACCCACAAGTCCGGTCACACCGGGCCCGATGTCCAGGGAGAGCCGGTCGAGAGCGGTCACCCGGGGGAACCGCTTGCTGAGGCTTTCGGTCGCGATCACAGTCACGCCTTCGACGGTAGTGGTCTGCGCCACACCGGTCGTCAGCCCAACGGCTCGATCCCTCTCCGACTCCAGATGTACAAGCCCGTAGGGGAGCCGCGACGAAAGTCGTTTTGGCCATGGGTTTTCCACAGGCCGCGTCGGACCTCTTGACGCAGCCGCCGAGCATTGTCACATTCATCGATGTCAAGTTACGTACGCGTAGCGTCGCCGGGCGCTCACACGGGACGGGCGGGTGGCATGGCCTCAGCAGGCACGGCAGGGACACGCGAGCTCACCGCGGAGCTCCGGGGGTTCAGAGAGGTGCAGCGCCTCTCGTACGAGTGCGCGGAGGCCGTCGCGGCGCAGCTCAAGCCGGGCGTGACCGAGCGCGACGCGGCGCGGATGCAGCGGGAGTGGCTGTACGAGCGCGGGGTGAGGGACTGGTTCCACCGGCCCTTCGCCTGGTTCGGGGACCGGACGGCCTTCGTCGACTTCAGGATCCCGCTGCAGTTCTTCCCCACCGACCGGCGGCTTGAGGCCGGGATGCCGTTCATCCTGGACATGGCCCCGGTCTACAAGGGCTACACGGCGGACATCGGCTACTCGGGCTCCATGGGGCTCAACCCCGTCCAGGACAAGCTGCTCTCGGACCTCAGGGAGCACCGCGAGCTGATCCTGCGCGAGGTGCGCGAGCGCCGCACGCTGCGGGAGATCTACGAGGACGTGGACCGCCTGATGGTCCGCCAGGGGTACGCGAACAGGCACCGGGCCTATCCCTTCGGCGTGATCGCCCACAAGATCGACCGGGTGAGGGAGCGCCGCTGGTCGCCGACGCTGTTCGGCTTCGGCGCCCAGTCCCTCAAGGGCCTGGCGAGCGACGCCCTGCGCGGCCACCGGGACGGCTGGTCGCCGCTGTGGTCGCCGTACCGGTTCTCCGACCACCCGCCCACGCCGGGCCTGTGGGCGGTCGAGCCGCACCTCGGATTCCGGGGTACGGGCGCGAAGTTCGAGGAGATCCTGGTCGTCACCGACTCCCGGGACCCCGAGCAGAGCGCGTTCTGGCTGGACGACGACCTGCCGCACGTGCGGCGCTGGAACGAGGAGGGGGTGGCGGCGTGACGACCGACGGAGCGCGGGAGCGCTGGGTCCGCACGGGCGGGATCGAGCTGTGTGTGGCCGAGCTGGGGGACGCGTCCCGGCCGACCGTGCTGCTGGTGCACGGCTATCCGGACTCCAAGGAGGTCTGGTCGGAGGTGGCCGGCCGGCTCGCCGAGCGCTTCCACGTGGTCCTGTACGACGTCCGGGGCCACGGCAGGTCGACGGCGCCGGCACCGCTGCGCGGCGGCTTCACGCTGGAGAAGCTGACGGACGACTTCCTGGCCGTCGCCGACGCCGTCAGCCCGGACCGCCCGGTCCATCTGGTGGGCCACGACTGGGGCTCGGTGCAGTCCTGGGAGTTCGCGACGGTCCCGCGCACCGAGGGCCGGATCGCCTCCTTCACCTCGATGTCCGGCCCGTCCCTCGACCACTTCGGGCACTGGATCAAGAGCCGGATGACCCGGCCCACCCCCCGCCGGGTCGGCCAGCTCCTCGGCCAGGGCGCCAAGTCCTGGTACGTGTACATGCTGCACACCCCCGTGCTGCCGGAGCTCGCCTGGCGCGGGCCGCTCGGCAAGCGCTGGCCGCGCCTCCTGGAGCGGCTCGAACGCATCCCGGCGGGCGACTACCCGACGCCGTCGCTGACGAGCGACGCGGCGCACGGCGCCTGGCTCTACCGGGACAACGTGCGGGCCAGGCTCTCCCGGCCGCGCGCCGACGCCTACGCGCACACGCCGGTGCAGCTGATCACCCCGACCGGGGACGCCTTCCTCTCCGAGCGGCTCTACGACGACCTGGCCGACTGGGTGCCGGACCTGACCCGGCGCACCCTGCCCGCCAAGCACTGGGTGCCGCGCACCCGGCCGGACCAACTGGCCGCCTGGATCACCGAGTTCGTCGAGGCCAACGAGGACCCGGCCACCAGGGCGCCGAAGACGGCGGCCAGGAGCGGGGTGCGGCCGGAGTACGCGGAGCGCTTCGGCGGCCAGCTGGTCCTGGTGACCGGCGCGGCCAGCGGCATCGGCCGGGCCACCGCCTTCGCCTTCGCGGAGGCCGGCGCCCGGGTGGTGGCGGTGGACCGGGACGCCGACGGGGCCGCCCGTACGGCGGAGATGGCCCGGCTGATCGGCGCGCCCGAGGCCTGGGGCGAGACCGCCGACGTCGCCGACGAGGCGGCGATGGAGAAGCTGGCCGCGAAGGTGGCGAGCGAGTACGGCGTGGTCGACGTGCTGGTCAACAACGCGGGCATCGGCCTGACGGGCTCCTTCTTCGAGACGACGAGCGAGGAGTGGAAGCGGGTCCTCGACGTCAATCTGTGGGGCGTCATCCACGGCTGCCGGGTGTTCGGCGCGCAGATGGCCGAGCGGGGCCAGGGCGGCCACATCGTCAACACGGCCTCCGCGGCGGCCTTCCAGCCCTCCCGCGCCCTGCCCGCGTACAGCACGTCGAAGGCGGCGGTGCTGATGCTCAGCGAGTGCCTGCGGGCCGAGCTCGCGGACCAGGGCATCGGGGTCTCGGCGATCTGCCCCGGCATCGTCAACACCAACATCACCTCCACCGCCCGGTTCGCCGGCGTCACGGACGAGGCCGAGGAGAAGCGGCGCCAGAAGAAGGCCTCCCGGCTGTACGGGCTGCGCAACTACCCGCCGGAGAAGGTCGCGGACGCGATCCTGCGCGCGGTGCTGCGCGACCAGGCCGTGGTCCCGGTGACCCCGGAGGCCCGGGGCGCGCATCTGGCCTCCCGGTTCTCCCCGGGCCTGCTGCGGGCGCTGGCCCGCTGGCAGCCGCCGGCGTAGGGGCGGGTCGTACCATCCCTCGCAGGCAGTAGGGAGCGGTCGGTGGGAGTGGGTTTGTCGGTGCATTCGTCGGAGCGGGCAGCACATCCGGAGTACCGGATCGAGGATCTGGCCCATCACAGCGGGGCCACGGTCCGGACGATCCGTGCCTACCAGGACCGCGGTCTGCTGCCCCGCCCCGAGCGGCGCGGCCGGTCGAACGTGTACGGGGACACGCATCTGGCCAGGCTGCGGCAGATCGCGGACCTGCTGGACCGCGGCTACACCCTGGCCTCCATCAAGGAGCTCCTGGAGGCCTGGGACGCGGGCCGAGGTCTCGGCGGGGTGCTCGGTCTGGTCGCCGAGGTGGACGGCCCGTGGACGGACGAGGAGGCCGACCGGATCTCGCGGGCCGAGCTCGACGCGCGCTTCGGCGGCCGGCCGGACGAGGCGGCGGTCCGGGAGGCGATCGAGCTCGGCGTCCTGGAGCGCATCCCGGACCGGGAGGACGAGGAGTACCTGGTCCCCAGCCCGCAAGAGCTGGCGGTGGCCGCCGAGTTGTACGCGGCGGGCGTCCCACTGGCCGCGATCACCGGCCATCTGAGGGAACTTCGCGGCCAGGTCGAGCACATAGCCTCCCGTTTCCTGGAGTTCACGACCGAGCACGTCTTCGCCCGCTATCTGGAGCACCGCCCGCCGACGGACGCCGACGCGGCGGAGGCGGCGACCATGGTGCGGCGGCTGCGCCCGCTGGCCCAGCAGACGGTCGACGCCGAACTCGCGCGGGCGATGCGCCTGTTCGCAACCCGGCACCTCCAGCAGCACCTGGCGGCGGACACCCCGCTGCCGAGGGGCGAGGAGCCGCGCGCGGTGGCGCTCCCGCCGGAGACGATCCGGGCCGTTCAGCGGCTGGTTGGCCCGCAGAACGTGTCCGCTTTCATCGCGGCGGCGACCGAACGAGAGGTACAGAAGAGGACATTGGACACTCTTACCTCAAATACCGCACATATCAGGCAAATCGATCAATCCACCTGAGGATAAAGATGCGTTGTCCACAGAATCGCCAAGTAGCCTGTGGATAAACCCACTTGGCTGTGGATCAAACCTGCGGCTTCAATGAATTCATGGACCGATCCATGAACGACTCCATGAACGACTCCATGAACGACGAGAAACGCACCGTGAAGGTGTCGAAGTATCTGTCGAAACACCTCCGCCACCAGCCCGGACGCATCGGGCTGATCCTCGACCCGCACGGCTGGACCGAGATCGACGCGCTGCTGCGGGCCGCCGCCGCGCACGGCTTCCCGATCACCCGCGCCGAGCTCGACCACGTCGTCGCCGTCAACGACAAGAAACGCTTCGCGATCGAGGGGACGCGCATCCGGGCCAGCCAGGGCCACACCGTGCGGGTGGACCTGGACCTGCCGGCCGCCGAACCGCCCGCGTACCTCTACCACGGTACGGTCGCCGCCGTGCTGCCCGCCATCCGGGCGGAGGGCCTGCGCCCCATGGCCCGCCACCATGTGCACCTCTCGCCGGACCGCGAGACCGCCACCCGGGTCGGCGCCCGCCGCGGCCGGCCGGTCGTACTGAGCGTCGACGCCGGGGCGATGCACCGGGCCGGGCACGTCTTCCACGTCAGCGCCAACGGCGTCTGGCTCACCGACGCCGTCCCACCGCACTTCATCCGCTTCCCGGGCTGAGGCACGGCCGAAAGACGGCCCGGACACGGCCGAAAGACGCCTGCGGCATGATCGTCCCCATGGCACACCCGCACCTGCCCACCACCGAGTCGGCCGTCACCGCGATCCGCGAGATAGCCCGGGAGTTCGGCCTGGAGATGACCGTCACCGACGACATCGGCGCCGACCAGACCTCCCGGCGCACCTCCGCGGGTGCCTTCACCGTCCTCGACCCGGACGGCTCGCTCCCCCACGAGGCCTTCGTCGAGCTCGGCGGCTCCCCCTCGATCACCGTCCAGCTGTACTCCGAGGACGACGCCAAAGTCACGGTCGAGGGCATCGACTTCGCCGACGTGCCCCGGGACTCGGTCCCCGCGTTCCTCCGCTCCGCCCACGGCGGCCTGGCCCATGTGAAGGGCCGCTTCTTCCCGCCCGGCTGGTGGCTGATCGTCCCGCTCCCCGGCGACGAGACCTACAAGGAGCTCGTCACCGGGGTCACGCTCTCGCCGTGGCTCGCGGGCCGGATCCGCTGACCCGGCCCACCCCGCCTCAGCGCAGCTGGTCGAGCGCCTCCGTGGCGATCTTCTCGAAGACCGACTCGTCGGCCGCGAAGATCGAGTCCGCGATCGGCATATGGACGACCAGCTCGGTGAAGCCCAGCGCGAAGTGCGTGCCCGCGAAGTCCACGAAGGCGTCGAAGGAGTCCAGCGGGCGGTCCGGGGTGAAGCCCGTGAGCAGCACCTTCTCCATCGGCGCGGCGTCCCGGCCGATCTCCTCGCAGGCCTTGCCCAGTTTGGCCAGCTGCCCGCGCAGCGCCTCCACCGACTGCTCGGGGGTGCCCGCCTCGAACAGCTTCGGGTCGCCCGTCGTCACCCACGCCTGCCCGTGCCGCGCGGCCAGCTTCAGCCCGCGCGGGCCGGTCGCCGCCACCGCGAACGGCAGCCGGGGACGCTGCACGCAGCCGGGGATGTTCCGGGCCTCCTCCGCCGAGTAGAACGTGCCGGAGGCGGAGACCGCGTCCTCGGTGAGCAGCCGGTCGAGCAGCGGCACGAACTCGGCGAACCGGTCCGCCCGCTCCCTGGGCGTCCACGCCTCCTGGCCCAGCGCGGTCGCGTCGAAGCCGTTGCCCCCGGCGCCGATGCCGAGGGTGATCCGCCCGCCCGAGATGTCGTCGAGCGAGATCAGCTCCTTGGCGAGCGTGACCGGGTGCCGGAAGTTCGGCGAGGTGACGAGCGTGCCGAGGCGCATCCGCTCGGTGACCCCGGCGGCCGCCGTCAGCGTCGGGATCGCCCCGAACCAGGGACCGTCGCGGAAGGTCCGCCAGGACAGGTGGTCATAGGTGTACGCGGTGTGGAAGCCGAGCTGCTCAGCGCGCAGCCACTGGTCACGGCCTCCCTCGTGCCAACGACGGGAGGGAAGGATCACGGTACTCAGACGCATACCACCGACCCTACGGTAAGCGTCGGCGCGACGGTCAGGGCGCCGACCGGCCTGGGTCCGGGCCCTGGCCGGATTCAGCGCGGCAGCCAGCTCAGCAGGGTCGTCGCCGTGAACACCGCGGCCGACGCCAGACAGACCGTGCGCGGTCTCAGCCCGGGGCCCGCCGGGGGCGGGGACAGCGGCACCGGAGCCAGCAGCGCGTCCGCGAAGGCCTGGGCGGTCGGCGGCCGGTCCGCCGGCTCGACGGACATCGCGGCCCGCAGCAGCAGGGCGACGTGCGGAGGGAGCTCCGCCTCGGCCGGGAGCGCCGGCAGCGTCGAGGCGGCCGGCTGGTCGGTCATCAGGGCCGTGGCTCGCCCGCCCGGACCGAACGGCTTCTTCCCGGTCAGCAGCTCGTAGGCCACGACGGCCAACGCGTACACGTCGGCCCTCCCGTCGAACCCGCCGGTCTGGAAGACCTGTTCCGGTGCCATGTACGCGGGCGTGCCCGTGGTCACCGTAAGACCGGACGCGTCGGCCAGTTGCTTCGCGCTGCCCAGATCCGCCACCAGCACCGCGGCGGGCGCGGGGCCGGCGGCGAGCAGCAGGTTGGACGGCTTGACGTCGCGGTGCACCACACCCGCCTCGTGCAGGACCTGGACCGCGTGGCCCGCCTCCGCGGCCAGCCGCAGTGCCTCCTGCGGGTCGCACTGCCCGACCCGGTCCTCCAGGGTGCCGCCGCGTACGTAGTCCATGACGAAGTAGGGCCGCTCGTCCTGCACCCCGACGTCGTGCACGCGGACCACCCGCGGGCTGGCGATCCGGCGCAGCAGCCTCGCCTCCGCCAGGAACCGCTCGCGCACATCGGCGTTGGCGGCCCAGTTGTCGGCCAGCACCTTCACCGCGACCTCGGTGTCGAGCTCCGGATCGTAGGCCTTCCAGACCGTCGCGAAGGAGCCGGCTCCGAGCCGCTCCAGGAGGAGGTAACGGCCGAGCTTGCGCATGTGGCAGCATTCTGCCGGAGTCGGGCGGGGGCGGGGAACTCCCGTTCGGCGGGCGGGATGCAGGCGGGACGAAACGGGGGATCCGGGTGTTCGAGGAAGGCGAGCTGGAACGGCTCGTAGCAGCCGCTCAGGCAGGCGACCCGGGGGCGCTGGAGTACCTGCTGGCCAAGCTGCGGCCGGTGGTACTGCGCCGCTGCTCGCGCTTCCTGCCCCACCACGCCGACGCGGAGGAGGCCGCGCAGGACGCGCTGCTGTCCATCAGCACGCACCTGGGCGAGTACGGCGGCCACGGCTCCTTCCTGGGCTGGGTGACGGTGATCGCCTCGAACGCCGCCCGGTCCACCTACCGCTCGATGCGCCGCCGCGCCGAGGACAGCCACGCCGAGCTCCCCGAGTCCGTCGACCCGCGCACCACCAGCGTCATCGCCGGGAGCAGGCTCGACCTGATGGAGGCGTTGGGCGCGCTGGAGCGGCAGCACCCCGCCCTGGTGGAGTCCTTCGTGCTGCGCGACCTGGGCGACCTGACCTACGTCCAGGTGGCCGAGCAGGTGGACGCCCCGCTGGGCACGGTCAAGGACCGGATCCACCAGGCCCGCCGCTTCATGCGCGAGCGCCTGGTCACCGGTCCGTGAACGGCGGTACCGCGAGGGGCGGCGGCCACGCCGTCGTCCGGCTCCGGTCCGCCGTCGCCGCCCTGGTGGCGGCCGCCGCGCTCGGGCTGGCGACCGGCCGGTTCGTCCTGCCCGCGCCCCCCGGCGCGTCCGCGCGCGCGACGCCCGGCGAGTCCGTCCCGAAGCCCGGGTCCTCGGCCTCCGGCTCCGCCTCGCCGACCGGGTCGACCGGGCCGGTGACGCCCGCGGACCTCCTGGGACCCGAGGCGTTCGGCCCGGACTCCGGCATCGGGCAGATCCACGTCACCGACCGGTTCGGCGACGGGCATTACGCCAACGCCGCCTGCACCGGGGAGAAGACCCTCACGGAGACCCTGGGCGGGCCCGGTGCCCACTTCCGCGGACTGATGACCGGTACCCGCACCGACCCGAGCGACCGCACGCTGGCCCTGGACGGCGCCGAGCAGGTCGCCCGCGAGGTCGCCGCCGAGGCCCGGAGCGCTTCCCTGGCGCAGAACTTCTCCCAGCGCCTGCTGCTGGAGCAGGTGCCCTGCCAGGAGGAGACGCCAGGGCACTGGGTCTACGGGAAGACCACGACGATACGGCTCGCCCCGGACGTCACCGCGAGCTGGATGGGCGTCTACCCGGGATCCCTCAACACCACCGGCACGGCGCCCGAGGGCGAGGAGCCCTGCGGCGGCATCGCCGTGCTGCGCAACGGCACCCACTACGGGGTGCTGGAGGTCACCGCCTGCCTGGGGACGGCCGCGATGGACCGTGTCGTCAGGACCGCTCTGTCACAGCTGTGAAACAGCGGGTCGGGGCTCCAACTTTCCCCTCACCCGCGGCATCTCCCCCGGTTGTACGAGGACGCAGCAGGCGTCCCGACCAGCAGGGGGACCAGATGACCGAGAACCGGACCGTCCAGCAGAAGTCCGTTCGCCGCAACCGCTTCGCCGCCGCGGCCTGCTTCGCCGCCGCGCTGATCACCGTCAGCGCCGTCGGCGCCCAGGCGGCCACCGCCGAGGCCGCGCGCGACGCCGCGCACCGCACCCCGGTTTCCGCCGCCCGCCCGGCCGCGGTCGCGGTCGCGGTCGGCGCGCCCGGAGTCGGCTCGGCCGACCTCGTCCAGAGCGAGGACTACGCCCGGCGGGGCCTGAACCCGGTCGGCGCGACCGTCGCGCTGACCGGCCGCCAGGCGCTGTCCGCGTGCTCCGGCGAGGAGACGATGCGCGGCCTGACCAAGGGCAAGGCCACCGCGTACGCGTCCGTGACCTGGACCTTCGCCACCGACGGCCTGCTGACCGAGTCGGCCGCGAGCGCCCCCACCACGACCGCGGCCGCCGGCTGGGAGAAGCAGCTCGTCGCGCTCGTCCAGGACTGCCAGGACGAGCCCGCCGGCCACTGGCGCTACGGCGCGGCCCACACCCTGAACACCACCGGCGGCACCGCCCGCTGGTACGCGGCCTACAACGGCGACGGCACCGTCAGCGGCGGGGTCGCGGTCCTGCGCAGCGGCACCAGGGTCGCCGTCGTCGAGCTCAGCGGCCGGCCCGCCTACGCCCCGGCCGCCTTCAAGGGCATCACCACCGCGGCACTGAACCGCCTCGCCTCCTGAACGGGGCCCCGGCTCCTGAGCAGCGGCCCCGGCTCCCGAGCGGGGCCCCGGCTCCTGAACGACGGCCCCGGCTCCTGAGCGGCGGCCCCGCCTCCTGAAACGGCGGCCCCGGCTCCGCCCGCACCGTCGGGCGGAGCCGGCCCCCGCGCCGCCCTCCGCCGGAATCGGCCACCACCCCGTACACACTCAGATGTGCGACCCCCCGCACGCCCGTGCACGTTCTGCGGAACAATGGACCGGTGACCTCACCCCATCTCGCGCGCCCCGAAGCCCCGGCCCCCCGGCTGATCGCCACCGACCTCGACGGCACCCTGCTGCGGGACGACAAGTCCGTCTCCGAGCGCACCGTCGCGGCCCTCGCCGCCGCCGAGCGCGCGGGCATCGAGGTCTTCTTCGTCACCGGACGGCCGGCCCGCTGGATGGACGTCGTCAGCGACCACGTCCACGGCCACGGCCTCGCGATCTGCGCCAACGGCGCCGCCGTGGTGGACCTCCACGCGGGCGGCACGTTCCTGGAGGTCAGGCCGCTGGAGCGGCCCGCCGCCCTGGACGTCGTCACGGCGCTGCGCGCCGCCGCGCCCGGCACCACCTTCGCGGTCGAGCTCACCACCGGCATCCACTACGAGCCCGCGTACCCGCCGTTCTTCCTCGACCCCGGCGCCACCGTGGCCACCGCCGAGAAGCTGCTGTTCGAGGAGGCCCCCGGGGCCGCCGCGCCCGTGCTCAAGCTGCTCGCCCAGCACCCCGAGCTCGACCCCGACGTCTTCCTCGCCCTCGCCCGCGAGGCCGGCGGGGAGCTGGCCTCGTTCACCCGCTCCAGCCCCACCGCGCTCATCGAGATCAGCGGCCTCGGCGTCTCCAAGGCCTCCACCCTCGCGCAGTGCTGCGCCGAGCGGGGCATCACCCCGCAGGAGGTCGTGGCCTTCGGCGACATGCCGAACGACATCGAGATGCTCAGCTGGGCGGGCCGCTCCTACGCGATGGGCAACGCCCACGCGGACGTGATCACCGCCGCCTCCGGACGCACCACCGGCAACAACGAGGACGGCGTGGCCGTGATCATCGAACAGCTCGTCGCCGAGGCCGTACGGAACCACTAAACGCAGCCCCCGGCCCCTACAGCGGGGCCTCCCACACCACCGTCGTACCGCCGTCGTCCTCCCCGATGCCCGGGCCGCACCAGCTCGCTCCGCCCAGCGACTCGGCCCGGCGGGCCAGATTGCGCAGCCCGCTGCGCCGGCCGCCCTCGGGGATGCCGACCCCGTCGTCCGCGACCGTGAGCCGGACCCCGGGGGTGCCGTCCGGGAGGGTGACGCCGGCGTCCAGGACCACCTCGATCCGGCTCGCCCCCGAGTGCCGGAAGGCGTTCGACAGGGCCTCGCGCAGAGCGGCGATGAGGTTCTTGCCGGTGAGCTCGCCGACCGTCGCGTCGATCGCGCCGAGGAAACGGTGGGACGGCTTGAAGCCCAGCGGCACGGCCGCCATGTTGATCTCCCGCAGCACCCGGGTGCGCAGCCCCGAGGGAGCCTCGGCGGGCCCCTGCTGGAGCGCGAAGATGGCGGTACGGATCTCCTGGATGGTCACGTCCAGCTCGTCCACCGCCTTGCCGACGCCCTCCTGCACGGCCGGCACGACCGACTTCCGCTGCGCGCTCTCCAGCATCATCCCGGTGGCGAAGAGCCGCTGGATGACCAGGTCGTGCAGGTCACGGGCGATCCGGTCGCGGTCCTCGTAGACCGCGAGCCGCTCCCGGTCCCGCTGCGCCTCGGCCATCATCAGGGCGAGCGCCGCCTGCGAGGCGAACTGGGTGGCCAGGGTCCGCTCGGCCTCCGTGAACTGCCGGGCACCGCGCCCCCGCGGGGTGGCGAGCGCGCCCAGGACCCGGCCGCCGCTCTGCAACGGCAGCAGCATCGCGGGCCCGTACTGGTCGGAGAGCCGGTGGACCATCCGTACGTCCGTGGAGGCGTCGGCGACGAAGACCGCCTCGCCCTCCATCAGCCGCTCCACCACGGGGCTCTCGGGCGGGATCACCACCCCGAGCGACTTGGTGGGGTGCGTCGAGGAGGCGGCGACGATCTCCAGACCGCCCTCCTCGGCGGGCAGCAGCACGATGCCGGCGGCCGCGTCGGCGAGCCGGCGGGCCTGCTCGGCGACGACGGTGAGGGCGTCGTCCGCGTCGCCACCGGAGAGCAGCGCGGTGGTGACGGCGACCGAGCCGTCGATCCAGCGCTCGCGCTGCCGGGCCGCCTCGTACAGGCGCGCGTTGCCGATCGCGATCCCGGCCTCGGTGGCGAGCACCCGGACCATGTGGACGTCGTAGTCGTTGAACTCGCCGCCGCCGTTCTTCTCGGCGAGGTAGAGATTGCCGAAGATCTCGCCCTGCACCCGGATCGGGACGCCGAGGAAGGAGCGCATCGGGGGGTGCCCCGGCGGGAATCCGGCCGCGCGCGGGTCGGCCGACAGGTCGGCGAGCCGGATCGTCTGCGGGTCCTGGATGAGCGCGCCGAGCAGCCCGGCGTGCCCGTCGGGGCGCCGCCCGATCCGGCGGGCCACGTCGTCCCCGACGCCGAAGGTGACGAAGTCGGAGAGCCCGTCGCCCTCCTCGTCGACCACGCCGATCGCGGCGTAGCGGGCGTCGGCCAGCTCGGCGGCGGTCTCGCAGATCCGGTCGAGCGTGGTGTGCAGTTCGAGGCCGGTGCCCACCGAGCGCATGGCCTCCAGGAGCTGGGGCACGCGGGCGGTGAGCTCCGTGGAGAGGCCGTGCAGGCTGCGCGTGGCCTGGGTCGCGGCGTCGAGCGGGTCCGGGGCGTCGGGCACGGCGGCGGTCATGGGCTTGAGCCTAGTTAGTCCTATTTGCCAAGAAAAGTCGGGGTGTGGTCGGAAGCCATCGGAAGGTGGTCGGGAGTCAGCAGCAGATCGCTCTCCCGCTCCTGCTCCAGCATCCGCCGCAGCGGCCCCTCGGCCGCCGCCAGCTCCGCGTACGCCCCGCGCTGCACGGTCCGGCCGCGGTCCAGGACGAGGATCTCGTCGACCGCGTCGAGGCCGTGCAGCCGGTGGGTGATCAGGACGGTCGTACGGCCCTCGGTCTCCCTGAGCAGGTCGTCGGTGAGCGCGTCGGCGGTGGCCAGGTCCAGGTGCTCGGCCGGCTCGTCGAGGACGAGGACCGGGAAGTCGGCCAGGAGCGCCCGGGCGAGCGCGAGGCGCTGGCGCTGGCCGCCGGAGAGCCGCGAGCCGTGCTCGCCCACGAGGGTGTCGAGCCCGTCCGGCAGCCCGTCCACCCACTCCAGGAGCCGGGCCCGGCCCAGCGCGCCGCGCAGCTCGTCGTCGGACGCCCCGTTCCTGGCGAGCCGCAGGTTCTCCCGGATGGTGCTGTCGAAGATGTGGGCGTCCTGGGCGCACAGCCCGACGAACCGCCGCACCTCGTCCCCGTCCAGGGCCGCCGCCTCGGTGCCGCCGAGCCGGTACGTACCGGCCTCCGCGTCCAGGAAGCGCAGCAGGACCTGCGCGAGCGTGGTCTTGCCGGAGCCGGACGTGCCGACCACGGCGACCCGCCGCCCGGCCTCCAGGGTGAGGGCGAAGGCGTCGAGCGCGGGCCGGCCCTGCCCGGCGTGCCGGGCGGTCAGCCCGGCCAGCTCCAGCGGGAAGGGACCGGCCGGCGGCGTCGCGGGCGTCTCCGGCTCGTGTACGGGCACGGGCGCGTCGAGCACGTCGAAGACCCGCTCGGCACTGCGCCGCACCCGCTGGCGGTACTGGACGGCCAGCGGCAGCCCGTTGACGGCCTCGAAGGCGGCGAGCGGGATGAGCACGAGCACGGCGAGCGCGACCCCGTCCAGGCGCCCGTCCCCCACGGCCTGGACGCCGACGAGCGCGGCCCCGGCGACGGTGAGGCCGCAGACCAGGGCGGAGAGCCCGGCGCTGAGCGCGGTGGCGGCGGACTGGCGGGACGCGATGCCGGTGAGCGTGCGGTCGGCCGCCCCGGCCCGCTCCACACGGTCCTCGATCGCTCCGGCGACGGTGAGCTCGGCGCAGCCCCGCAGCAGGTCGACCACGGCGGTGGTGAGCGTGCCCCGGGCGGGCGCGAGCTGTCGTTCGGCCCGCCGGGCGAGGGCTCCGCCGACCAGCGGCACGCCCACTCCGGCGAGCAGCAGGCCCCCGGCGAGCACGGCGCCGCCCTCGGGCAGCAGCCAGGCGGTGAAGCCGACCGAGCCCGCGCCGACGACCACGGCGGCGCCCGCGGGCAGCAGCCAGCGCAGCCAGTAGTCCTGGAGCGCGTCGACGTCGTGGACGAGCCGGGCGAGCAGGTCGCCGCGCCGGGTGCGGCGCAGTCCGGCCGGGGCGATCCGCTCCAGGCGCCGGTAGACGGCCACCCGCAGGTCGGCGAGCATCCGCAGCACGGCGTCGTGCGAGACGATCCGCTCGGCGTAGCGGAAGACGGCCCGCCCGATGCCGAAGGCGCGGGTCGCGGTGACGGCGACCATCAGATAGAGCACGGGCGGCTGTTCGGAGGCCCGGGAGATGAGCCAGCCGGAGACGCCCATGAGCCCGACGGCGGAGCCGAGCGCCAGACTGCCGAGCAGCAGGGCGAGCGCCATCCGGCCCCGCAGCTTCCCGGCCATCGCCCGCACCCGCCCGAGGACCGAGCGCGCGGGGGAGCCGGCTCCGGCCCGCGCGGGTTCGCCGCTCGGGACGGGCTCGTCGGCGTCGTTCCCGCTCGACGGGAGCGGCTCGCCCAGATCGTCCGTGAGGCGGCCCGCCACGACGGGGGCGTCCGGGGCGGGGGCCTCGTCGGCGGCCGGGGCGCCCTCGATCCGCACCACCCGGTCCGCGACCGCGAGCAGCGCCGGGCGGTGTACGACGAGCAGGACGGTCCGGCCGGCGGCGAGGCGGCGGACGGCGTCCACCACGGCCGCCTCGGTCTCGCCGTCCAGCGCGGCCGTCGGCTCGTCCAGGAGCAGCAGCGGCCGGTCGGCCAGGAAGGCCCGGGCGAGGGCGAGGCGCTGGCGCTGTCCGGCCGACAGACCGGCGCCGTCCTCGCCCAGGACGGTGCCGGTGCCCTCGGGCAGCTCCGCGACGAACTCCTCGGCGCCCGCGTCCCGCAGGGCCCGGCGCACCGCCTCGTCGGAGGCGTCCGGCCGGGCGAGCCGCACGTTCTCGGCGATCGTCCCGGCGAACAGGTACGGCCGCTGCGGCACCCAGGCGATCCTCGACCGCCACTCCTCCAGGTCCAGCGAGGCCAGGTCGGTCCCGCCGACCCGGACCGAGCCGCCCTCCTCGGGCGCCACGAAGCCGAGGACCACATCGAGCAGGGTCGACTTCCCGGCCCCGCTCGGCCCCACCAGGGCGACCGTCTCGCCGGGCTCCACGGTCAGCGAGGCCGCGTCCAGCGAGGGCTCCGCGCGTCCCGCGTGACGTACCGTCACCCGGTCGAGCTCAAGCCGTACGGAAGCGGGCACCGGCCCCGTACCGCCCTGCGGCACCGGGCTCTCCAGGACCTCGAAGATCTCCTCGGCGGCGGCGAGCCCCTCGGCGGCCGCGTGGTACTGCGTCCCCACCTGCCGCAGCGGCAGATAGGCCTCCGGCGCCAGGACCAGGATGACCAGGCCGGTGTACAGGTCGAAGTCGCCGTGCACCAGCCGCATGCCGATGGTGACCGCGACCAGGGCGACCGAGAGGGTCGCGAGCAGTTCGAGGGCGAAGGAGGAGAGGAACGCGATCCGCAGCGTCCGCATGGTCGCCCGCCGGTAGTCGGCGGTGATCGACCGGATGTTCTCGGCCTGGGCCTTGGCCCGGCCGAAGACCTTGAGGGTGGGGAGCCCGGCCACCACGTCGAGGAAGTGTCCCGAGAGCCGGGAGAGCAGCTTCCACTGACGGTCCATCCGGGCCTGGGTGTACCAGCCGATCAGGATCATGAAGATCGGGATGAGCGGCAGGGTCACCACGATGATCGCGGCCGAGACCCAGTCCTCGGTGACGATCCGGGCGAGGACCGCCACCGGCACCACGACCGCGAGCCCCAGCTGGGGCAGATAGCGGGCGAAGTAGTCGTCGAGCGCGTCCACGCCCCGCGTCGCGAGCGCGGCCAGCGAACCGGCCTTCTGCCCGGTCAGCCACCCCGGTCCGAGCCGGGCCGCCTGCTGGAGCAGCCGGCCCCGCAGCTCGGACTTGACCGCCGCGCTCGCCCGGTGGGCGGCGAGCTCGGTCAGCCAGGCGACGAGACCGCGCCCCGCCGCCACTCCGGCGAGCAGCAGCAGGGGCGTGGTGAGCTCGGAAACCGACAGGCCCTTCTGGAAGGCCCCCACCACGACCTCGGCGATGAGCATCGCCTGCGCGATGACCAGCGCCGCCCCGGCGAGGCCGAGCACGACCACCGCCGCGAGGAAGACGCGGGTGGCGCGGGCGTGGTGCAGCAGCCGTGGATCGATCGGTTTCACGTGAAACATGCTCCCCTGAGAAGGCCGGTGCGGGTCCGGCTTAGGGCGTGTCGGACGGGCCTGGGGCGGACGGCCCTAGTGGGCCTGGGCGATGTTCTGCGTGCCGATCCGCTTCCGGAACACCCAGTAGGTCCAGCTCTGGTAGAGCAGCACCAGCGGGGTCGCGATGCCCGCACACCACGTCATGATCTTGAGCGTGTACGGGCTCGACGACGCGTTGGTCACCGTGAGGCTCCAGGCGGGGTCGAGCGAGGACGGCATGACGTTCGGGAAGAGCGTCAGGAACAGCATCGCCACGGCGGCGGCGATGGCGATGCCGGAGAACGCGAACGACCAGCCCTCGCGCCCGATCTTGATCGCCCCGATCGCCGCGACCAGCGAGACCGCCGCGATCACCATGGCGAGCAGGCTCCAGCCGTCGCCGTTGTCCACCTGGGTCCAGATCAGGAAGACGAGCGCGAGCACCGCCGTGACCAGACCCAGCTTGAGCGCGAGTGCCCGCGCCCGGGTGCGGATGTCCCCGAGCGTCTTGAGCGCGGCGAAGACGGCCCCGTGGAAGGTGAAGAGGGTGAGCGTGACCAGTCCGCCGAGCAGGGCGTACGGGTTGAGCAGGTCCCAGAAGTTGCCGACGTACTCCATCTGGGCGTCGATCTTCACACCGCGCACGATGTTGCCGAAGGCCACGCCCCACAGGAACGCGGGGATGAGGGAGGTCCAGAAGATGGCCTGCTCCCAGTTGCGCTGCCAGTTCTCCTCGGGCCGCTTCGCCCGGTACTCGAAGGCGACACCCCGGACGATCAGACAGACCAGGATGATCAGCAGCGGCAGGTAGAAGCCGGAGAAGAGCGTCGCGTACCACTCGGGGAAGGCGGCGAAGGTCGCGCCGCCCGCCGTGAGCAGCCACACCTCGTTGCCGTCCCAGACGGGTCCGATGGTGTTGATGAGGACCCGCTTCTCGGTCCGGTCACGGGCGAGCAGCTTGGTCAGGACTCCGATCCCGAAGTCGAAGCCTTCGAGGAAGAAGTAGCCGATCCAGAGGACGGCGATGAGTACGAACCAGACGTCGTGGAGTTCCATGCCTCGATCTCCTGAGCCTCAGTACGAGAAGGCCATGGGCCGGTCGGGGTCGCGGTCCCCGCCGATCTTGGTGGGCGGGTTGAGGTCGTTCTCGGTGAGCTCGGGCGGGCCGGCCTTGACGTACTTGACCATGAGCTTGACCTCGATCACGGCGAGGACGGCGTAGAGGGTGGTGAAGATGATCATCGAGGTGAGCACCTCGCCCTGGGAGACACCGGGGGAGACCGCGTCCTTGGTCCGCAGCACGCCGTAGACGACCCAGGGCTGACGGCCCATCTCGGTGAAGATCCAGCCCCAGGAGTTGGCGATGAGCGGGAAGAGCATGGTCCAGAGGGCGACGACCCAGTACACCTGGGTGAAGCGGGGGCTGAGCGCCTTCCGCTTGAACAGGACCAGATTCGGCACTTCGTCCTCACCGGTCCGCATCCCCGGTGCCAGCATGAACTTCTTGCGGGTCAGCCAGAGACCGAGCATCCCGACGGCCAGGGAGGCCATGCCGAAGCCGATCATCCAGCGGAAGCCCCAGTACGCGACGGGGATGTTGGGCCGGTAGTCGCCGGGCCCGAACTTCTCCTGCTCGGCCTTGTTCACGTCGTTGATGCCGGGGACGTACGAGGTGAAGTCGCCGTTCGCGAGGAAGGACAGGAGCCCGGGAATCTCTATGGCGACGGTGTTGTGACCCTTCTCGACATCGCCGTAGGCGAAGATCGAGAAGGGAGCGGGCGCCTCGCCGTCCCAGAGCGCCTCGGCGGCGGCCATCTTCATCGGCTGCTGCTTGAACATGACCTTGCCGAGCACGTCACCACTGATCGCGGTGCCGAGGCCGGCGATGATCAGCGTGATCAGGCCGACCCGCAGCGAGGCCCGCATCACCGGGATGTGCTTCTTGAGCGCCAGGTGGTACGCGGAGATGCCGACCATGAACGCGCCGCCGACCAGGAAGGCGGCCGTCATGGTGTGGAAGAACTGGGTGAGGGCCGTGTCCTGGGTGAGTACACGCCAGAAGTCGGTGAGCTCCGCCCGCCCGCGCTCCTCGTTGATGCGGTACCCGACCGGGTGCTGCATCCAGGAGTTGGCCGCGAGGATGAAGTACGCGGACAGGATCGTGCCGATCGACACCATCCAGATGCAGGCGAGGTGGATCTTCTTCGGCAGCTTGTCCCAGCCGAAGATCCACAGGCCGATGAAGGTGGATTCGAAGAAGAACGCGATCAGCGCTTCGAAGGCGAGGGGCGCGCCGAAGATGTCACCGACGAAGCGGGAGTAGTCGGACCAGTTCATGCCGAACTGGAACTCCTGCACGATGCCGGTGACGACACCCATCGCGATGTTGATCAGGAAGAGCTTGCCCCAGAACTTCGTCGCCTTGAGGTACTTCTCCTTCTCGGTGCGCACCCAGGCCGTCTGGAGACCGGCGGTGAGGGCGGCGAGGGAGATCGTCAGCGGGACGAAGAGAAAGTGATAGACGGTGGTGATGCCGAACTGCCAGCGCGCCAGCGTCTCCGGCGCCAAAGCTAGGTCCACGTCGTCGTCTCCTTACATCGCCGTGGTCATAACGGCAGTTTGCCCCTTTAATCCCACCAATTCCGGGAGGAACAGGGACACGCTTGTGAACGCGTTCACATTCACAAGCATTATGGACCATACGAAATCCGTACCTTCGATCGGGGTCCCCTACCCGCGGTCACCCTCCCCGGGGGCTCGGACGGATCGAAAAACCCCCGCGAGCAAGGCGCTCGCGGGGGCTCTCCGGGGGGGCGGACTCCTCGGCTAGAGGCCGGCGCGGAAGCCCTCGGCCGTCTTCAGGAAGAGGTCGTTCGCCTCGTTCTCACCGATCGTGACGCGGACGCCCTCGCCCGCGAACGGGCGCACCACCACACCGTGCCGCTCGCACTCCGCCGCGAAGTCCATGGTCCGCTCGCCGAGCCGCAGCCAGACGAAGTTCGCCTGGGTCTCCGGCACCGTCCAGCCCTGGGCCACGAGCCCCGCGCGGACCCGCTCGCGCTCGGCCACCAGCGAGCCGACCCGCCCGAGCAGCTCGTCCTCCGCCCGCAGCGAGGCCACCGCCGCGTCCTGCGCGAGCTGGCTGACGCCGAACGGCACCGCCGTCTTGCGCAGCGCCGCGGCCACCGGCTCGTGGGCGATGGCGAAACCGACCCGCAGTCCGGCCAGGCCGTACGCCTTCGAGAAGGTCCGCAGCACCGCCACGTTCGGCCGGTCGCGGTAGAGCTCCACGCCGTCCGGGACCTCGGTGTCGCGGACGAACTCGCGGTACGCCTCGTCGAGCACCACGAGGATGTCGGAGGGCACCCGGTCCAGGAAGCGCTCCAGCTCGGCCCGGCGCACCGCGGTGCCCGTGGGGTTGTTGGGGTTGCAGACGAAGATCAGCCGGGTCCGCTCGGTGATCGCCTCGGCCATCGCGTCGAGGTCGTGCACATCGCCCTCGGTCAGCGGCACCCGCACCGAGGTCGCCCCGCTGATCTGCGTGATGATCGGGTACGCCTCGAAGGACCGCCAGGCGTACATGACCTCGTCGCCCGGGCCCGCGGTCGACTGGATCAGCGACTGCGCGACGCCCACCGAGCCGGTGCCGGTGGCGATGTGCGAGACCGGGACGCCGAAGCGGTCGGCGAGCTCGGTCATCAGCTCCGTGCACGCCATGTCCGGGTAGCGGTTGAAGTTCGCGGCCGCGGCCAGCGTGCTCTCCATGACCCCCGGCAGCGGCGGATAGGGGTTCTCGTTGGAGGAGAGCTTGAAGGCGACCGGTCCGCCCGCGGCGGCCGGCTTGCCCGGCTTGTAGGTGGGGATGCCGTCCAGCTCGGCGCGCAGCTTGGGGCTGCCGGTGCTCGTCCCGCTGGTCTCGCTCACAGTGTGGCCTCCTCGACCGTCCGTACCGCCAATGCTCCTCACCTTATGAGGATTCGGCTCCCCTGCGAATGGCCTGTGGACAACGGAGCGGCAACGGGGGGAGCGCGCCAAGGGGTGGCGCGCGCCGGTGGCGGGCGCCGTGGCGCGCGTCCCCCGTAGAGGTGAGTTGAGACCTCTTCGAGACCTCGACCTCTCGCCAGGCGCATGGGCGCCGAGCCCGAAAGGTCCCATGACGAATCCCCGAACACCCTCTGTTTCCCAGGGTGTTAGGCATTTTTGATCATGCAGAAACGTGCCTGTCAATGCGTGAATATGCGACCGGCCCAACCCACCCGCCTCGCCCTACTATCGGCTCGCCATGACAGCAGCAGGGAAGCACCAGGTGAGCCGGGCACAGACCCGGGGAAGCCGGCAGGGCCGAGCGGGCATCCGGGACGTGGCCGCCGCCGCCGGGGTCTCCATCACGACTGTCTCCGACGCGCTCAACGGCAAGGGCCGGCTCCCGGACGCCACCCGCCGCCACGTCCGCGAGGTCGCAGACCGGCTGGGCTATCGCCCGTCCGCAGCGGCCCGCACGCTCCGTACCGGCAAGTCGGGCCTCATCGGCCTGACCGTGACCACATACGGGGATGAACCTTTCACCTTCACCGAATTCGCGTACTTCGCGGAGATGGCCAGAGCCGCGACCTCGGCCGCGCTCGCCCGCGGCTATGCCCTGGTCATCCTCCCCGCCACCTCCCGTCACGACGTCTGGTCGAACGTCGCCCTCGACGGAACCGTCGTCATCGACCCCTCCGACCACGACCCCGTCGTCACCGAACTCGTCCGCCAAGGACTGCCCGTCGTCTCCGACGGGCGCCCGGCCGGCACCCTGCCGGTCACCGCCTGGGTCGACAACGACCACGAGGCGGCCGTCCTCGATCTGCTCGACCATCTCGCCGCCGCCGGCGCCCGCAGGATCGGCCTGCTCACCGGCACCACCACCGACACGTACACCCGCCTGTCCACCACCGCGTACCTGAACTGGTGCGAGCGGGTCGGCCAGGACCCCGTCTACGAGGCCTATCCGGCGCACGACCCGTGCGCGGGCGCCGTCGCGGCCGACCGGCTGCTCGCCCGCCCGGACCGGCCCGACGCCGTGTACGGCCTCTTCGACCCCAACGGCACCGACCTGCTGGCGGCCGCCCGCCGCTACGGGCTGCGGGTCCCCGACGACCTGCTGCTGGTCTGCTGCAGCGAGTCGACCGTCTACGCCAACACCGAACCGCCCATCACGACGCTCTCGCTCAAACCCCGCCGGATCGGCACCGCCGTCGTCCAGCTCCTCATCGACGCCATCGAGGGGATCGACACCGACGGACCGGTCGAGCAGGTGATACCGACCGAACTCATCGTCCGCACCTCCTCGCAGCGACGCTCGCCGCGGACGACGGTCAGCCCCCCGAGGTCTCCCTCGAAGGACTGATCCGGGGAAGCCCGCCGACCGGCACCCCGTGGAGCGGGCCGCACGTGTCTTCAGGGCCGCGTCGAGGCAAAACCTCGGGGCGGCCCGGCCTCATCCCTGGCCTGGACCTTCCCAATTCGGGCGAAACAACCGGTGAACCCGGAGTGGACCCGGATTCACCACCCCTGGTGCGTCACACAGGAGGACCCTCATTCCTATGATGGGCGGACGACACCGCGGACCACCCCGACCAGACCGGTCCGCGATGTGCAGAGCATCGCGACGGTGGTGGAGGGGTCGATGACACAGGGGGCCGGGCAGGAACCCGTGGTGCGCACGGCGACGTTGCGTGACTTCCGTGTACCTCCGTACGCCCAGGTGCCCGTCCAGGGCACCTCGCCCGAGGCGTTCCCCGCCGACGCGCCGGCCGCCCCCGCGGCGCCCCCGGCACCCGCCGACGCCACCCTCCACCTGGTCGGCGGAGCCTTCGCGGCTCCCCCGGTGCCCGCCGCGCCTCCGGCCCCGGTGGCCCCTCCGGCCCCCGTGGCCGACCAGGGCGAGCCCTACGGCGACATGTCGGCCTCGTCCATCGTCGCCGTCGCCACCGGCCACCCCGGCAACGCGTATCCCGAGGGCGAGCCGCCCGAGGGCTACACCCCCACCGAGCGCGACCTCCCGGTCATCAACCGCGGCGACACCGTCCAGGTCCATGTCGCCCCCGTCCCGCAGCCCCTCGCGGCCACCGGCGACGGCCCCGGCCCGCTCTTCGTCGTCGGCGACGTCCACGGCTATCTGGACGAGCTCCTCGAAGCCCTGCGCGCCCAGGGCCTCATCGACGAGAACGGCGGCTGGGCCGCGGGCAACGCCCGCCTGTGGTTCCTCGGCGACTTCACCGACCGGGGCCCCGACGGCATCGGCGTCATCGACCTCGTGATGCGCCTCTCCGCCGAGGCCGCCGCCGCCGGCGGCTACTGCAAGGCCCTCATGGGCAACCACGAGCTGCTGCTCATCGGCGCCAAGCGGTTCGGCGACACACCCGTCAGCTCGGGCGCCGGCACCGCCACCTTCCAGGCCGCCTGGCTGCTCAACGGCGGGCAGAAACACGACATGGACCGCCTCCAGGACGTCCACCTCCAGTGGATGTCCCGGCTCGACGCCGTGGTGGAGGAGGACGACCACCTCCTGCTGCACTCGGACACCACCGCGTATCTGGAGTACGGCGGGACCATCGAGGACGTCAACGACACCGTCCACGAGATCCTCAACCGGGGCGACGCGGACGAGGTCTGGGACCTCTTCCGGAAGTTCACCAAGCGCTTCGCCTTCCGCGACGAAGCCGCGGGGCCCCTGGCCGTCCAGGAGCTGCTCGGCACCTACGGCGGCCGCCGGATCGTGCACGGTCACAGCCCCATCCCGTACCTCCTGGGCCAGGTCGGCACGGAGGACGGCGAGGAGGGCGAGCGCACGCCCGTCGAGGGTCCGCACGTCTACGCGGACGGTCTGGCCATCGCGATGGACGGCGGAGTGACCATGGCCGGAAAGCTGCTGGTCGTGCAACTCCCGCTGCCCGCCTGACGCATGACCGTACGCATCCGGGGAAGTCGATTTCCCGAAACACCCTGTCACCGCGTGCCGTAACCGCAATACCATCGGCTCATCCGTAGCAGGCTCTCCTCCGTTTCCGCCCGACCGGCCGCTCCACCAGGGCCGTTACGGCCCTACGGAGCATCGGGGGATGCACATGAACGTGGCTCCGCACCTGCTGACCGAGGACCGCGCCGAGTTCGAGCGCGTCCTCGACGAGGCACTGCGCACCGCGCACGACCGGCCGGAACTCGCCGAGCTCGGCGACCGGTTCACGACCGTACAGCTGCGCGAGATGGCGCTGAACGCGACAGCGCTGATCACGACGGCCGCCGCGGTCGAGTACGACCACTACGTCAAGGTCCGCGAACAGCTCCGCTCGGCGAGCGTCACCGGCGGCGGCGGTACGGGCGAGGCGCTGGGCGAGGCGGGCGGCGCGGGTGTCGTCGCGATCGTCACCGTCCTCGCCCCGATCCTCGCGGGCACCGCCGCCGTGCTGCTGCTCCTGGTCGGCGCGGTCCTGAAGATGCTCGATCCGCCGCCCGCCTTCGCCGACACCCTGCTGACCGCGGGCCTGATGTTCGGCGCCGTCGCCGCCGCGGGGCTGCTCTGCGCGGCCGTCGGCCTGCTCGTGACGGCCCTGCGCAACAGCGCCACCCAGGTACCGGCCGGGACACCGGACGACGAGCTGTCCCGGGCGAGACGGGCCTGGGGCCGCGCCCTCACGGACCGCGGCATCCTGCCCTTCCTCCGCGACGCCCTCGCCGCCCCGGCTCCCGCGCCCCTCCCGAAGCAGACGCCGCCGTCCGGCCGTATCCCCAAGGTCGGCTACAGCGGCCCGGACTTCACCAGCCCCGCCGACGGCCCCCCGCCCGCCCGCCCCACCTTCACGAGCCCGGACTTCACGAGCCCGGACTTCGGCCCCCCGGAACACCGCACGGAGTAGCGACGGGCCCCACGCGAAGGAGCCGGCTCGCGACTCCCCCCATGGGTCACGGGCCGGCCCCCTACGCCGTACGGGCTACTCCGCCAGCGGCAGGTACACCCGGGTCCACCCACCGACTCCGTCTCCACCGTCACGTCCTACGATGCCTCAGTCCTCCGGCAAATCCGGATCATCGTGCGGTAAGGGAATTCCATGGGCCTGTCCAGCCATGTCAGGAAGGCCGCCATGGGCGCGGCATCGATCTCCCTCCTCGCCGGGTGCACGGGGGAACAGAGCGGGGGCGGAGCCGCCGCGGAGAAGCCTGCCTCGGAAACAGCCGCGAAGAGACCCGCTTCCTGGACGGACCTGCCAGTGCGGACCGGCGCACAGGACATCGTCCACACGGACACCGACGACCGGTCGTACAACGCCAGGATCACGGTCAAGAGCCTGGTCAGAGGGTCGGAGGAGGACATGCGTGGGGCGCGCGTGGACGAGGAGCTGAAGGGCATGGTCCCCCACTACCTCACCTTCGAGGTCACCAACACCGCCCGGAAAGAGATGCCGGCCGCCTACATGGTGGACAGCGACTTCGCCCTGAACCGCACCGACTGGGCGCGCGGGGAGGAGGTCTACGTCAGCGGCGGCAAACCGGGCGGGGGCGACCTTCCCTGCGCGGACACCGCGCCGAAGACGCTGGCGCCCGGCGACTCGTACACAACCTGCGTGACCTACGCGCTGCCCAAGGGCGTCGGCGTCCTGTCACTGACGCACAACGCAGACGGCTTCCTCGACGAGGGCGGCGCGGTCGCCACCTGGCCCGTCGAGGGCGGCGTCAAGGCAGCGTCCGCCGGGCTGACAGAGCCGGGGGACATCGTCCGCGTCCGGTGGGACGGCGGCGAGGACGGCGTCCTCGAACTGCCCGCCACGCTGACATCCGTACGCCGAGGCAAGGCTGCCGACCTCGCGAACCTGGACCTCGACCTCAACGAGAACGAGCGGCGCGGCGTCCCGTACTACGTGTCGGTCACCTACACCAACACCGGGCCGAAGGACCTCTACACCAATCAGGCCGACCGCGTCCGGCTGCTCACCGAGGGCGGTCGGCAGATACCGGGGAAGACCCCCTTCGTCCCCGACACGGGGATCCCCGGCTGTCCGTCCGACTGGGTCGCCCGGATGATCCCGCCGGGCGACAGCGTGACGGAGTGCAGCATCCACCTGGTGACGGACGAAAGTGACAAGCCGTTCGCGGTGGGTTTCGCGGAGGCGGGCCGGTCGGGACTGGCGACCTGGCGAGCTCCCCTCCGCTGAAACGGCAGGGTCAGCCGGCGGAATCCGCCAGCAGCTCCCCCCATGGTGTGCAGCAGTACCCGCCAAGGAGCGCCGATCCGTGATCGGATACCCCTTGGTCTCAGTCTGCTCACGCGACTAGCTTCGTCTCCTCAGCCACATCTGTCCCTGGGGGGCTCATGCAACCGCGCACGACACGGCTGACGGCACCGGCCTCATCAGCAGCAGTCATCGGACTGCTGTTCCTCGCTTCGGCGTGCGCCCCGCCGCAGGATCCGAAGGCCGCCGCAGGAACAGCGTCGGCCACCCCTTCGGCCAAGGCCCCGGCAAGGCCGCTGACGACGGCCAGTCTCAAGGGCCTCGCGTTCAAGGACGGAGAGGTCCCGCAAGCGTACGAGCCCATCGAGGTGCAGGAACCCCAGCCGGAGGGAAGCGGGCGTTCCTTCCCTCCTGTATCCGTACCTGCCTGCCAGCCACTCGTCGATGTCCGCACCGGCAAGGGTTCATCTGCTCACGTCTTCCAGATCTTCAACTGGAAGGAGAACCTCATGGGCGGCGGCTCGACACTCGCCTCCTACGAGAGTGACCAGGCTCAACAGCGCTTCGCGGAACTCAAACAGGCCCTCTCCACCTGCCGTTCCTACGAGGGCGAGGGCTACGTCGGACCGTTCAAGGCGACGGTGACGACGGAGACACCCCCACGGGTCGGCGATGAGGCGGTGGCCTTCAGGGAGATCATCCCCATGGGGCCGGAACAGCCGGGAGATCGCAACGAGCAGTTCATCGTGGTCCGCACGGGGAACGCCATCGCCACGTTCTCCGAGCTCAGCGTAGGCAAGGGCCTGTCGTTCCCCAGCGAGCTGATCAGCCGGCAGGTGGAACGGCTACAGAACGCTCAGCGCTCCTAATGACAGGCTCAACGGCCGACCGACGCCCCCCGGTGGTCGTCGGCCGACCGCATCCGCCGAGTCAGTCCGCCAGCGGCAGGTACACCCGGTTGCCGGCCGCCGCGACGCGCGCCCCAGGCGAAGAACAAGGCGTTGAAGGCGGAAGTCGAGTCCGCCGAGGCCGACATCGCCGCATCGTTCCAGAACAAGACTCTGACGCAGAAGCGCAAGGCCATAATTGATGCGCTCGTGGCCGTTGTGGCCGTCCCCGGCGGCAAGGGGACCAAGGTGTTCGACTACCAGCTACTCAAGCCTGTGTGGCGCACTTCCGAGTGAAGACGCTATCCATAAGAGGGCGGGATGCCGCCGGCCATGACCTCACGACAGCCCCGAACGCCGTGACCGGTATTCATCGTTGCAGTAGTTCCGCAAATCAGCTACCCCTACCTGCAACCCGCTCGCTACCTGCAGAGGTACCTCACTACCCGTTCACCGAAAGTCGCTCCGGTTCGCCTTTGCATAGAGAAAATTTTCAGCCATCTTGCCGCACCAACACCCCACGAACTTGTCTCGTGTGCAACTATCACCCCGAAAATCAACTCACGAAACATGGGGGGAAGTTGCTAAGAGGAATCAGGACTCCGATAGTGGTTGCAGCCACCTGCCTGGCACTACTCCCGGCGTCCAATGCATTCGCCGGAGAGTCTGGGGCAGAAGTAATTCCGGAGATCGTATCCGACGAACAGTACCTCGCTGACGGAAACGTGGATCCGAAGACAATTGATCCAATCACTGAGGCTTCCCCGGCGGCTGGATCTGGAGTTGACACGTTCACTTCGCTGCTGAGCGAGGTCTCAGGGATGTCGGCAGAAAGCATCCCAGTTGCAGAAAATTACGGGGAGCTTGGCCAGACCCTCGTGGTTGATCTGGTTTCCGAGCTCGGCGACCAGGTTTCGGTAACCCGGACCACAGCAAAGACGGATATCCCGCAAAGCACTCTCTCGGACGATGGGGCGCAGAGGTCGCTTTCCGTGCTGCCAAACGGATCGCAACTGATGACGTCACTTCATCCTGAGACTGGAGCAATGGTCTCCACGCTGTCTCGAAAAGGACAGCTCACGGTCTGGAACGCCCTGAATGCGACGACTGGAGATGATCTGCCTAGGATCATTCAGTGGGCGAAAGAGGTAGATTCAAGGCAGCCGGAAGCAGTCGAGGTGCAAACCGTACCAGCTGCCGCACAGTCTGCACTCGTCGGGACTCAGGCGGCTGCAGCCGCCCCCTCGTGCTATCTCACAATCAACAGACCGTATACGCAATCCGGACGCGTAGAAGTCAGTAACCGTCTACTCTGCAACCAAAACGGGCGCATCAAGCTGGACAGCTCAATTGAGCAGTATCGGGGCCTTGGAATCTGGGTCAGCAAAGCGAAGAATGCGGACCAGAAGGAAAACATCTCCTACATCTGGGTCACCGCATCCTGGAAATGCGCTGCAGGGACAGGCAACCAGCTCTACCGCACTCGCATCGTTCAGCGATCCCTGAGAAACAGCAACGGGGTCTGGTATGAGACCCACGGCATCATGGGGCCGCAAGCGCGCCTTACCTGTGGCTAACAGGAACTAGCCCACCCCTAGAGCACATCGTGGACGGCACGGAATCGGCGCATCATTCTCTCTGCCGATTCCGCGCCTTCCGCATCTGCCGCCTTGACCATTCAAATCCAATCAGGAATCCCAGCCCAGCCCCCGCGGGAGCAAGCCATGTCTCTTGACCGGGATTATAAATAAAATCAGAAACTGCAATTGAGATCACCAACGTTACACCAGCGATAGCGAGCCACCCAAGCCCGATTACGATCATCGCGAGGGAACTGACGCTCTTACCAGACATAAAGCAGCCTCCCTTAGGTCGGCGAAGCAGTATAAGCAACGCCTTTCATCACTCTCACCACCCATCATGAAATCGATCGCGATCGAACGATGATTCCATCGGGGATATTTCACCTGCCGCACCTTTACCTCCAGAGACGCTCTCAGTTTTCACCCCCCAACCCTCGGAAAGTAGTGGAAGTACGGTCATCGCAACCCCCGCCCCAAGCGCGGGTATCGCGACCCAGGTCAAAAAGGCCAGAACGGCAACGAGTGTAGAAGCGGGCGGGAAACCGCCTCCCCCGGCGACCGCATATAGCATCCGAAGGGTCGCTATGGTAGCCCCACAGAGAAATAGACCAAAGAGGAGGATGAGTAGAGGTCTCGGGCGCCAGAGAAACAGTCTGCGAAAAAGCAGGACGAGCAGAAATGCAATGCCCCCCAACGTCAAACCAATAATCCCTGACGGAATAATCACATCCCCAAAAATTCCATAGGCGAAAGCATTCGCTACCCGCGAGTTTTGATTCGCGAGAATTAAGGCTACCGATGGAATGCTCGCGAGAAAATGAGCAGATGTAGATAGAGCCACTGATACGACTGCACTGCCGAACAGGCGTGTCGAAAGATCCACCTACTACCTCCCCGATCAGGGCTGCTGTTGGCAGCATCCTAAGTGGTGGGATCCGCACGTCCAGGAGGTTCAGGCCATCCCGCCTCCATCCCTGCAGCGACAGCTAGGTGTGACGCTGGTAGTCAGCGGCCAAGAAATGCCCAGGCAGTGCGGGTCATACAGGGTTCAGGCGGTGTACGAATCCTTTCCAGGTATCCGAAAAAGGCCGCCTGTCACGCTGACGATGCTCACGCCCGCGTAGCGGGCTTCCAAGTGAGGCGGATGCCCAGTACCGTGCCGATACTCTTGAGCTGGGCGTCACTCAGCGGCGGGGCCTCGTCCACGCACTTCCGGATCCAACGTTCCCTGACCTCACCCGCCAGGGAACGCACCAGCTTCTCCGCGACCGTGATCACTGCCAGGGCTTCCCTTCTGTCTTGAGGCGTTCGGCATGGGCGGACCTGTTTGGCGAGGAGTTCCTCACCGGGGCGGTAGCCGGAGGCGACGTAGGCCCAGGAGGATTCGGTGACGAGGGTCGTGTTCTCGTCAGGGGCCGGGTGGCCGGCACGGACGCGGGCTGCCTCGGCCTGGGCGGTGCGCCAGGCACGGCGACGTCACGGAGCGCGCCGAGGGTGGTCGAGTAGGCGCGGGACTTGGTGGAGAAGTAGCCACGGAAGCCGAGCATGTGGGCCGTCCCAAGGATCAGGGGGAGACTCGTGCCGAACGAGAGGCTTCGTGCCGTCATGACGGACGGAGGCTGGACGTGCGCCACCCTCGCGGAAAGGGTCGACGTGGACCCCAAGTCCGTTGAGCGATGGATCAACCTCGGCCGTACGCCACGCCGCGTCACAGCCATGCGGGCGGCAGAGACCCTAGGAGAAGACGTGCACGCACTCTGGCCAGCCCTCCGGCAGGCGCGCACGGCGCGAGCCCGGAGCTCGTGGCGCTCTACGACCAGCGGGCGGACATCCCCGTGTCCGCCTTCGTGGACATGCTGACGCAGGCCCGCGAGCACATCGACGTGTGGTGTACGCCGCCGTCTTCTTGCATGAGGCGTATCCCGCCTCAACGAGCTCTCGCGGGAGCGAGCCGCAGACGGCTATTCGGTCCGGATCGCGGTGGGCGACGCCGCGAGTGAGAACGTTCGGGCTCGCGGCCAGGAGGAGAAGTTCGGCCACGGCATCGAGTCGCTCTGTCAACTAGCACTCATGCACTACTGGCCCCTGATCGGCGTGCACGAGACCGGCCTCGATGTGGAGGTCACGGGACTTCTCGGGACGTACACCGACCCGAAGCACACCATCGCTAAAGGATGGCGAGGTACGCCGGCAGTTCAACGTCTGCTTCAGCGCGCGGATCATCGGCGGAGAACTGGCGATCTCCGCCGAGTCGAGGAGCTGCGGCTCGTCCGGCCAGACGAGCTGGACGAACTACCGATGCACCACACGCAGCGAGTCAGGCTCCGCCACTTCATGGAGCACCGCGAGCAGCCCTATCTCGGCTGACCCCATCTGCATGTGCTGGTGGACGCTCCAATGCCAAAAGATCAGTTCGCAGAACGACGAAGGCTGACCGACGCCCCCCGGAATGCCGTCGGTCAGCCTCATCTGCCCAAGTCAGTCAGTCAGTGGGAGGTAGACGCGGTTTCCGGAAGCCGCAAACTCCTTCGACTTCTCCAGCATCCCGGCCTCGATCTCCTCCGGGGTGGCGTCCGCGTCGCCGCCGAACCGCTCTGTGATGCTTCTACTGATCTTCATCGAGCAGAACTTCGGCCCGCACATCGAGCAGAAGTGGGCCGTCTTCGCGGGCTCCGCCGGCAGCGTCTCGTCGTGGAACTCGCGGGCGGTGTCCGGGTCGAGGGCCAGGTTGAACTGGTCCTCCCAGCGGAACTCGAAGCGCGCGTCCGACAGGGCGTCGTCCCACTCCTGCGCGCCCGGGTGGCCCTTGGCCAGGTCCGCCGCGTGGGCGGCGATCTTGTACGTGATGACGCCGGTCTTCACGTCGTCCTTGTTCGGCAGGCCCAGGTGCTCCTTGGGCGTCACGTAGCAGAGCATCGCCGTGCCCCACCAGGCGATCATCGCCGCGCCGATGCCCGAGGTGATGTGGTCGTAGGCGGGCGCCACATCGGTGGTGAGCGGGCCGAGCGTGTAGAACGGCGCCTCCTCGCAGATCTCCTGCTGGAGGTCGATGTTCTCCTTGATCTTGTGCATCGGGACATGACCCGGGCCCTCGATCATGGTCTGCACGTTGTGCCGCTTGGCGATGGTGTTGAGCTCGCCGAGCGTCTTCAGCTCGGCGAACTGTGCCGCGTCGTTGGCGTCCGCGATCGAGCCGGGCCGCAGCCCGTCGCCGAGCGAGTACGTGACGTCGTACGTCGCGAGGATCTCGCAGAGCTCCTCGAAGTTCGTGTAGAGGAAGTTCTCCTTGTGGTGCGCGAGGCACCAGGCGGCCATGATCGAGCCGCCGCGCGAGACGATGCCGGTCTTGCGGCGGGCGGTCAGCGGCACGTACGGCAGCAGCACGCCGGCGTGCACCGTCATGTAGTCGACGCCCTGCTCGGCCTGCTCGACGACCGTGTCCTTGTAGATCTCCCAGGTCAGCTCCTCGGCCCGGCCGTCGACCTTCTCCAGGGCCTGGTAGAGCGGCACGGTGCCGATCGGCACGGGGGAGTTGCGCAGCACCCACTCGCGGGTGGTGTGGATGTTGCGGCCGGTGGACAGGTCCATGACCGTGTCGGCGCCCCACTTGGTCGCCCACGTCATCTTCTCCACCTCCTCCTCGATGGAGGAGGTGACCGCGGAGTTGCCGATGTTCGCGTTGACCTTCACCAGGAACCGCTTGCCGATGATCATCGGCTCGATCTCCGGGTGGTTGACGTTCGCCGGCAGCACCGCGCGGCCCGCCGCGATCTCCTCCCGTACGACCTCGGGGGAGACGTTCTCGCGGATCGCGACGTACTCCATCTCCGGGGTGATCTCGCCCCGGCGGGCGTACGCGAGCTGCGTCACCGCCTGGCCCTCGCGGCCCCTGCGGGGCAGCCGCGGCCGGCCGGGGAAGACGGCGTCGAGGTTCTTGAGGCCGCCGCCGCGCGGCGAGGTGTGCTTGATGCCGTCGTCCTCGGGGCGGACCGGGCGGCCCGCGTACTCCTCTGTGTCCCCGCGCGCGATGATCCAGTTCTCGCGCAGCGGCGCGAGCCCGCGCCGGACGTCGGTCTCGACGGTGGGGTCGGTGTACGGGCCGGACGTGTCGTACAGCGTCACGTCCTTGCCGTTGGTGAGGTGCACCTGACGGACGGGCACCCGGAGGTCGGGGCGGGAGCCCTCGACGTATCCCTTGTGCCAGCCCGGCGTGCGCTCCTGCGGGCCGTTCTGGTCGGAGGCAGGCGTGCGTGCATCCTGAATGGTCATGAGACCGAATCTCCCTACGCCGGCATTACCCGGTAACAGGTTCGGCGGTCGGCGCAGCCTCCTCCCGTACGTACGTCCAGTACGCGCGTACGGTGATCAGCGCCCTCTCAGCCCGGTGCTCCGAGCTCCCGCGTGTGCAAAGGTGTCACCACGCTAGCGCCCTCCCTGGCGTGCTGAACAGTGGGTCCCCTCGCGTTCTTGCGATGATCGGTCGGTGACTTCCACGCAACAGACCCCCGATCCGCACGGTCCCGGCGGCCATGAAGGACACGACGGCCACGACGGTCACGACGGTCACGGCCACGACGACGGAGGGAACGGAGGGGGCGGAGGCCACGGCGGAAACCACGGCGGAGGCCACGGCCACACGCACAGCCACGGGCCGGCCGCACCCGTCTCGCGTCATCTGCGCAAGGTCATCGCCGCGGTCCTGATCCCCTTCGGCGCCGCCGTCCTGATCGGTCTCGCGGTGCTGTGGCCGGGCGGCGCCCCGGCGCACGAGCGCACCGGGGTCGGCTTCGACCGGCAGACCGAGCAGGGCAGGGTCGTCGCCGTCGACCACGTCGACTGCAAAGACGTGAACGCCGCCCAGGTCCCGCCGACCGGCGACACCTCCACCCCCGAGGGGCGCGAGGCGGTCAACGGGCAGCGCGGGCAGTGCGAGAAGGCGACGATCGAGGTCACCTCCGGTCCGAACAAGGGCCGGACCTTCACCGAGATCGTGCAGCCGGACGCCCCGCGGCAGCTCCACGAGGGCCAGGGCGTGGTCGTCTCGTACGCGCCCGACGCACCGCACGACCTCCAGTACTCGGTCACGGACGTGAACCGGAAGCTGCCGCTGGCCGTGCTGGCCGGCATCTTCGCGCTGGTGGTGGTCGCCGTGGGCAGGATGCGCGGCGTGATGGCGCTGATCGCGCTCGCCGTGAGCTTCCTGGTGCTGACCTTCTTCATCCTCCCGGCGATCCTCCAGGGCTCCAATCCCCTGGTGGTCGCCATCGTCGGAGCGAGCGCGATCATGCTCATCGCGCTCTACATGTGCCACGGTCTTTCCGCCCGGACCTCGGTGGCGGTGCTCGGCACGCTGGTCTCGCTGCTGCTGATCGGGCTGTTCGGCTCGCTCTTCATCGGCTGGGCCTCGCTCACCGGCAACACCGACGACAACACGGGCCTCATCCATGGCCTGTACCCGAACATCGACATGTCCGGTCTGCTGCTCGCGAGCGTCATCATCGGCTCGCTCGGCGTGCTCGACGACGTGACGGTCACCCAGACCTCGGCGGTCTGGGAGCTGCACCAGGCCGATCCGCGGATGGGGCCGCGGGCCCTCTACCGGGCCGGCATCCGGATCGGCCGCGACCACATCGCGTCGGTCGTGAACACCCTGGTCCTCGCGTACGCCGGCGCCGCCCTGCCGCTGCTGCTGCTCTTCTCGATCGCCCAGAGCAGCGTGGGGACGGTGGCCAACAGCGAGCTGGTCGCGGAGGAGATCGTCCGCACGCTGATCGGCTCGATCGGCCTGGTGGCCTCGGTGCCGGTCACCACCGTCCTCGCGGCGCTCGTGGTCTCCGCCGACCGGCCGGGGGCCGCGGCGCGGCGTCCGGCCAGGGGCGGACGCCGCCGTCGCGCCAAGTGACCGACGGTCCCGGGGAGTACGGGGCCCGAGCCGGCCTCCGTACCCCTCAGCCGGCGTTCTCCTCCGCCAGGATCCGGCCGAGTTCCGCTTCCAGGTGGACCTCGAAATCACCGAGGGTCCGTTCCTGACCGAGCGGGACCAGCTTGTCCGTACGGTCGAGGAAGGCGACGAGCGGCGGCGCGCTCGCCCGGAACAGGGCCCGGTCGGCGCCGACCTGGAGCCGGATGATCACGTCGGAGAGCCCGTCCGGGTCGGTCGGCGCGATGTGCACATCGCCGTCCCCGCTGGGCCTGTTGATCCCGTCGAGCAGCAGTTCCCGGCCGAACGCCCAGGTCACCGGCGCGTCTCCGGGAAGGTGGAAGGTCATCCGCACCGCATAGGGGTCACGGGCCTCGTATCGCAGTTCCACCGGGATCCTGAAGGACAGCTCCTCGGAGACGAGGAAGCTCATCAGGACTTCGGCCTGAACCGTCTCTCGCATCATGTACCCCGCAGTAGACGAAGCAGTTGTGTAAACACGCTGCTGAAAGCTGTGGTCGAAACGGCCAGGAATGATCCCCCATGGCCCTCTTGACGCAATCGTGCTGTAAGCGCTAGCAGATCACAAGGAGTGATTTTTCAGATACTGATAGAGAACGCGAGCGAGCTGAAGAGCCCTCCGATCTCATTCTGTAGCTGAGCGATCGCAGGTAGCAACCGTTCTTCCTGGTGAAGGGGTACGGAAATGGCCATCGTGGCCGCCGTGGACCCCGCGGTGATCGGGATGGCGGCACAGACCGTGCCGAGCGCATATTCCTGACGCTCCACCAGGGGTTCCATTCGCCCTATTCCACCCAAACGGTCCAAAAGGGCATGGCGATTACGCACCGTATACGGCGTGATGGCATCCACCGGGTGGCGGTCCAGGTGGTCTTGACGGCTCTTCAGATCGAGTTGACTCAGCAGGCACTGCCCGATGGCGTGCGCGTGGCCGGTCTCCCGGAAGTCGGCCCACTCCTCGACCGCGGGGGCCGAGGGGGTGTCGGCGACGGCGACGAGCTCGATCTCGCCTTCGCGGTAGATAGCGAAGTAGACGGGCACGCCGATGGCGTCCCGCCAGTGCGCGAGAGAGTCTTCGATCTTGGTGCGACGATTCTGCAGAACTCCGCCGCCGACCAGACGGCCGGCGGCGTCGCCGAAGACGAACACACCCTTCTCACGACGCAGATAGCCCTCATGCGTCAGGGTGCGGAGCAGGTGGTACGCGGTGGGAAGCGGGAGCCCCGCTTCGCGGGCGAGCTGTTTGGCGGGCGCTCCGTCCTCATGGGAGCCCACGGCCTCCAGTAGTCTCAGCGCCCGCTGTACCGATCCGATCAGGGTAGGAGCAGCGGTCTGCGAAGCCGTGGCCAAAGGTCACCCCCAGGCGAGTGACGGATGGGTCGCATCCGCCCGCGGGGGCCGCCCCCGCGCGCCCACCGCGACCTGGGACCATCGGGTCCGAAATCGGACCCTCCGGACACAGGGTCGACCACGCCGGTCGATGCGCAGGTCTACGCCTGTTGCTCCTGGGGCGGCAGAGGTTTCCACTCTAATGGCAGGCCCGTCGGCCGCGGCTGGTTTCCACCTGTGCGTTCCCTCGGCCGGGCTAATCCCGACCGTTGGCCTGAACTCGTGAGTAACTCGTGTTACCAGTCCTCGCGGGAGCCGGAGGACGAGGTGAACTTCCGTACGACGTAGATCAGGCCACCGACGAGCGCCACGAACACGAGCAGCTTGAAGAGCAGTCCGACCACGAAGGTCAGGACGCTGGTGATCAGTCCGCCGAAGACGACGAGGGCGAGGACGGGTATGGCGACCCACTTCACCCACCACGGCATCCCCGCGAGAATCTCCTTCACCGCCATTGCGCTTACCTCATCTCCCGAAGAGTCCGGTCCCGCGGGATCCGTCCGGACCCCGGGGGCTGTCGGCGTTCCTCGCGTCCTCCGCGTTAGCCGCGTTCTCCGCGTGCTCTGCGTTCTCCGCCGCCGACACTCTCGATGCTAGGCGCGCGACCCAAGCGAGCGGGGGCCCCGTGGCCCCCGCTCTTCCCTGATCCGACCCCTAGGGGGTGCGGGTCAGGACTCCGGCGGCGAGAAGACCACCATGACCCGCAGGTCCTCGGTGATGTGGTGGAACTTGTGCGGCACCCCGGCCGGCACATAGACGACGCTGCCCCGCGCCACCGGGGTCGTCTCCTCCCCGACCGTGATCGCGGCCCGCCCGCTCACCACGAAGTAGACCTCGTCCTGGCCGTGCGGCTGCTGCGGGTCGAGCTGCCCCGCGTCGAGCGCGTACAGCCCGACGGACATGTTCCGCTCCCGCAGGAACTGGAGGTACGCGCCGTCGTTGGCGGCGCGCTCCGCCTCCAGCTCGTCCAGTCGGAATGCCTTCATGGTTCGTTCGCCCCTGCCTTGGCTCGATCATGTCTGCCACGATCTGACACATGAAGAATTTCGTAGTCAAGACGCTCGCGAACGCGGGGGCCCTGGCCGTGGCCATCTGGCTGCTCCAGGACATCACCCTGACCGGCACCAGCACCGCGAAGAAGGCCTGGACCCTGATCCTGGTCGCCCTCGTCTTCGGCCTGGTCAACTTCCTGGTGAAGCCGATCGTGAAGCTGTTCACGCTGCCGCTGTTCATCCTGACGCTCGGACTGATCACCCTGGTCGTCAACGCGCTGATGCTGCTGCTGACGTCCTGGCTGGCCGACCAGTTCGGCCTGGAGTTCCACGTGGAGGGCTTCTGGACCGCCGTCCTGGGCGGCCTGATCATCTCCGTCGTCTCCTGGGCGCTGAACGTCGTCCTCCCCGACGGCGACTGAGCGCCCGCCATGACGTACCGCGTCTGCTTCGTCTGCACGGGCAACATCTGCCGTTCGCCGATGGCCGAGCACGTCTTCCGCGCCCGGGTGGCCGAGGCCGGTCTGGCCGACACGGTCGTCGTGGACAGCGCCGGCACCGGCGGCTGGCACGAGGGCGACGGCGCCGACCCGCGCACCGTCGCTGTACTGGAAGAGCACGGATACGGTTCCGCGCACTCCGCCCGCCAGTTCCGCGCCTCCTGGTTCCCGGCACTCGACCTGGTGATCGCCCTCGACGAGGGGCATCTGCGCGAGCTGCGCCGGCTGGCCCCGACCCCGGAGGACGCCGCGAAGATACGGCTGCTGCGCTCCTACGACCCCGGCGCGGGCGCCGAGCTCGACGTACCCGACCCCTATTACGGCGGCCGGGAGGGGTTCGAGGAGTGCCTGGACATGGTGGAGACCGCGAGCGAGGGACTGCTCGCCGCGGTGCGCGACGAGGTGGAGGAACGGACCCGATGAGCGGGACGAGCGGCATGAGCGGGACGAGCGACGGCGCAGGGACCTGGGCCGGGGAGTCCGGGGAGCCCGGCCGGATCGGCGACGGGACGCGGGTGGTGCGGGCCGGGCTGCCGGAGCCGGTGAAGTACGAACCCACCCTGCCCGGGCCCGTCTTCGCCGCCCACTTCCACCTGCCCGGCGACCCCACCGGCCCCTACACCTACGGCCGTGACGAGAACCCCACCTGGACCCTCCTGGAACGCGCCATCGGCGAACTGGAGGCCCCGGGGGAGACCGGGATCGAGACCCTGGTCTTCGCCTCGGGGATGGCCGCCGTCTCCGCCGTCGCGCTCTCCCAACTGCGCGCCGGTGACGCCGTGGTCTTCCCCGACGACGCCTACCAGGCGCTGCCGCTGCTGCACGAGCAACTGCGGGCGTACGGCATCGAGATCCGCACCGCGCCGACCCGCGGCGACGCCCAGCTCACCGTCCTGGACGGGGCGAAGCTGCTGTGGCTCGAAACGCCGTCCAACCCCGGGCTCGACGTCTGCGACGTGCGCCGCATGGTGCGCGCCGCCCACGAGGCCGGAGCCCTGGTCGCGGTCGACAACACCCTGGCCACCCCGCTCGGCCAGCGGCCCCTGGAGCTGGGCGCCGACTTCTCCGTCGCCAGCGACACCAAGGGCATGACCGGGCACGGCGACATCCTGCTCGGCCACGTCAGCTGCCGCGATCCGCTCCGGGCCGCCGAGGTACGGCGCTGGCGGAAGATCGTGGGAGCCATCCCGGGCCCCATGGAGGCCTGGCTCGCCCACCGCTCGCTGGCCACCCTCCAGTTGCGCCTCGACCGGCAGTGCGCCACCGCGCTGACCCTCGCCGAGGCCCTCCTCGCCCACCGGGACGTGACCGGACTGCGTCATCCGGGGCTGCCCGGCGACCCTTCGCACGAGGTGGCCGCCCGGCAGATGCGGCGCTTCGGCTCCGTCGTCTCCTTCGTCCTGCCGGACCGCGCGTGGGCGGACCGCTTCCTGGACGCGCTGCGGCTCGTGGACGACGCCACCAGCTTCGGCGGGATCCGGTCGACCGCCGAGCGGCGCGGCCGGTGGGGCGGGGACGCCGTGCCCGAGGGCTTCGTCCGCTTCTCCGTGGGCGCGGAGGACCCGGAGGACCTGATCGCCGACGTCCTCCAGGCCCTCGAGACCGCTGCCAAGGGAGCCGGACAAGAGGAAGGGGCGGGGGGCTGGTGAGTTTCAGGACACCTGGGACGGGCCATTTTCTTCCCATGACCGAACGACCCGTGGTCAAGCGCACCGCACGCGCCATCCTGCTCGACGGGGACGACCTGATCCTCATCAAGCGCACGAAGCCCGGAGTGGATCCGTACTGGGTGACGCCCGGCGGCGGGGTCGAGTCCTCGGACCCGACCGTCGTCCAGGCCCTGCACCGCGAGGTGTACGAGGAGCTCGGCGCGAAGATCACCGACGTGGTGCCCTGTTTCGTCGACACCGTCGAGCACATCGTCGACGGCGGGGTCTCCGGCGTGAAGGTGCAGCACTTCTTCGTCTGCCGGCTGGAGTCCATGGACACCTCGCTGCGGCACGGCCCCGAGATCGAGGAGCCGTTGGGCGAGTACGAGATCGTCCGTGTGCCCTTCAGCCGGGTCGGCATCGCCGCCGTGCACCTGGTGCCGCTCTCCCTGCGCCACTATCTGGACGGCAACATCGAGGGCGTCCGCGCGATGCACGCGCCCGACCTGGGCTAGGGCCCGTCAGGCCGCTAGCCCTGCGGGACCAGCTCCGTCAGGAAGTCGTGGCGGATCCGGTCGGTGGGGATGCCGACGCCCCGCAGGGCGTCCACCCCGCTCCGGATCATGCCGAGCGGCCCCGACAGATAGGCGTCGTACTCGGCCCACGGCCCGTACTGGCGCACGGCGTCCGGGAGCCTTCCCTGGTCCTCGGTGACGGGCCGGACGGCCAGCCAGGGGAAGGTCTTCTGGAGCCGCAGCATCGTGTCGATGTCGTAGAGGTCATGGCCGCTGCGAGCGCCGTAGAAGACCTCCACACGCCGCCGGTCCCCGTGCTCCGCCACGTCCTCGACCAGGGCCTTGATCGGGGCGATCCCGGTGCCCCCGCCCAGACAGAGCAGCCCGCTGTCGCTGGAGTGGTCGACGGTCATCGACCCGGCGGGCGGTCCGAGGCGCAGGACGTCCCCGGGGCGGGCGCGGTGGACCAGGGCGTTGGACACCCAGCCGGCCGGCACCGCCTTGACGTGCAGGGTGAGCAGCCCGTCCGGGCGGGGCGCCGAGGCGAAGGAGTAGTGCCGCCAGATCCGCGGCCACCAGGGCGTCTCCAGGCTCGTGTACTGCCCGGCGAGGAACGGGTACGGCTGGTCGGGCCGCAGGGTGAGCACGGCGATGTCCGGGGTCCGCAGGTCGTGCGAGACCACCTCGGCCTGCCACCAGGCCGGCGCGTGCTGCTCGTCCTCCGCCGCCGCGTCGATCATGATCTGCGAGATCGTCGTGTACGTGCGGACCCAGGCCGCCTCGGTCTCCTCGTCCCAGACGTCCGCGTACCGCGTCAGGGCGCCGATCAGGGCCTCGCCGACCGCCGGGTAGTGGGCGGGCTGGGTGCCGTACTTGCGGTGCCCCCGGCCGAGGTTGCGGAGGTACTCCGTGAGGACGGGCACGTCGTCCATGTGCTCGGCCGCGGTGAGCAGCGCCTTGAGCAGCCGGTCGCGCTGGGTGTCCATGGCGGCCGGGAACAGCGCCCGCAGGTCGGGCTGGTGGGTGAAGAGCAGCGCGTAGAAGTACGAGGTCACCCGGTCGGCGACCGGGGCGATCTCGGCCATGGTGCGGCGCACCAGCACCGCGTCCGGCGAGGGCGCGTCGCTCTCGTCCGGGGGTATTCGGGGCGGTGACGCGTCCGTGGCCGTAGCCAGAGCATCCGTCATGTCCTCGCCTCCCCGCAGCCGACCTCCTTGGTCGCCTTCCGTGGTCGCAGGATGACACTCCGGCGCAGAGCTCGGGCAGAAAGCGGAATTCCTGGCCGATCACCCCCCTTCGGCGACTAGGCTGCGCTCTTTCGCACCAGTGCGTACGCCTCGCGCAGGTCCGCTCCCGTGTAGCTGTGCCGGGCGAGACCCGCGAGATGGTGGTCCGCGTTCACGGCCACCGTCTCGGGCACGACCGCGAAGAGCTCCGCGTCGGACATCGAGTCCCCGTACGCCACGCACGCGTCCAGCGGGACCCCGAAGCGCGCGCAGAGCTCCTTGGCGATCCGCACCTTCGCCGACGCGTCGAGGATCCCGGGCCGGTGGATCGGCTCCGTGAACGGCACGGACGGCCAGCGCGAACCATGGGCCGCGTCCGCTCCCCAGGCCAGCAGCCGCTCGACGAAGAAGTCCGGCGACAGCGAGATGACCGCGCAGTGGCCGCCCTCGGCACGGATCCGCGCCCAGACCTCCTGGATGCCCGCCAGCCAGGGCGCCTCCTCGAAGGCCGCCGTCACCTGCTCCGGAGTGAGCTCCGACCAGAGCGCCCGCGCCCGCACCGCGAACTCGTCGGGGGTGAGGCCGTGCAGCAGGAAGCCCTGTTCCAGCTCCGCGATCTCCTTGCTCAGCCCGAGCTGGCGCGAGATCTCCACCGCGGCCGCCGATCCACGGATGAGCGTGCCGTCGAGGTCGAAGAGATGGAGCCTGCGGCTGCCGCTGAGGGTCGTCATGTACGCCGAGGCTAGTACGGCCGGTTACTCCCCCGGTCAGACGCGGGAGACCTCGCCCGGACGGCACCGTGTTTCACGTGAAACATCTCCGTCGGCCCGCACGGCGGGCGCTCCTCGTCGTCCATGTCTCCGTCTCCGTGGCCTGGCTCGGCCTCAGCCTGGGCCTGCTGGTCCTCGGCATCACCGCGTACACGACCCAGGACCCGTCCCTCACGGAAGCGGCCTACCGTGCCATGAAGGTGTTCGCGGACTGGCTCCTGGCCCCGGTCGCGCTGCTGACGCTGGGCAGCGGCCTGGTGCTCTCGCTGGGCACGCCCTGGGGGCTGGCCCGGCATCGATGGGTCTGGATCAAGTTCTGGATCACCCTGGCCACGGCCACCGCCACGATCTTCGCGCTCCGCCCGGAGATCGCCCACGCGGCGGCGGCCGGTGTGCCGGACCTCAGCCTCGTCGCGGCGCCCACGGTTTCCACCGCCGCCTATCTCTTCATGACCGCGATCTCGGTGCTCAAGCCCTGGGGTCCGACCCGACGCGGGCGCCGCCTGCGGGTGGCGGCCCGTTCGGGTAAAGCGGTGGACGCGCCCGCGCCGCTTCGGAGAGCCTGAACCCCATGTCTTCCTCACACCCCGCGCTCGATCAGCTCCCCATCCGGCGTCTCACCCCGGAGGACGTCCTCGCCTGTGCCGACCTCTGCGAAGACCGGGGATGGCAGCGCGAGGAGCACAAGTGGGGTCTGCTGCTCACCGCGGGCACCGGGTACGGCATCGACGACCCGTCCGGGAAGGGGCTGGTGACCGTCTGCGTGGTCACCTCGTACGGACCGGGTCTCGCCGCCATCGGCATGGTCCTGGTCTCCTCGCGCTACGCCCGCCAGGGCGTCGGACGCCGGCTGATGCGCCATGTGATCGCCGAGGCGGGGGACACCCCGCTGACCCTCTACGCCACCGCTTTCGGGCAGCCGCTCTACGAGGAGCTGGGTTTCGCCGACGTCGGCCGCGCGGAGATGCTGAACGGGCACTTCACCCTCACCGAACCGGCCCCCGCCCTGCCGGTCCGCCCCGCGACCGCGGAGGACCTCCCAGCGGTCCTGCGGCTCGACAACGAGATCTTCGGCGTCGACCGCACCGCGATGATCACCCGCCTGCCGGCCTTCGCCGACCAGCTGCGGGTCGCGGAACAGGACGGCGAGATCACCGGCTTCGCCGCGCTCTGGCCCAACATGGACACCCATGTCATCGGCCCGCTGATCGCCCGCGACGCCGCCACCGCACAGGCCCTGGTCGCCTCGCTGGCAGCTTCCTCGGACCGCCGGCTGCGCACGGACGTCGACACCCGGCACACCGCGCTGACGACCTGGCTGAAGGCGAACGGCCTGGAGCAGATCGCCGAGACGACCGTCATGATCCGCTCGCTCCCCGACCTCCCGGGCGACTGGCGCCGCCGCTTCGCGCCGCTCACCGTCGCGGCGGGGTAGCCCCGCCGAGCCCCCACGGGCCATTACTTGCACACGCGGATCTTTTCGCTCCCTCCACTACCCTGGTACGCAGCCGCTCCGGCCGAGCAGACCGAGGAAGCGAGGAGAGACCATGACCGCGACGGACCCCGCGCTGACGGCCCTGTCCCAGGGCTGGTGCGCCCTCTCGCTGCTGCACGGCAGGATCGAGTCGCACATCGAGCGGGCCCTGGAGTCCGGGCACGGTCTCAGCGTGCGCGAGTACTCGCTCCTCGACGTTCTCAGCCGCCAGCACGACGGCCCGGGCGGACACCTCCAGATGAAGCAGGTCGCCGACGCCGTCGTGCTCAGCCAGAGCGCCACCACCCGGCTCGTCACCCGGCTGGAGGACCGCGGGCTGCTCACCCGCTATCTGTGCGCCACCGACCGGCGCGGCATCTACACCGATGTCACCGAGGCCGGCCGCACGCTCCTCGACGAGGCCCGGCCCACCAACGACGGCGCCCTGCGCGAGGCCCTGGACGCGGCGGCCGAGAACCCGGAGCTGGCCCCGCTGGTCCGGGTCGTCGAGAGCCTCGGCGTTCCCGCCTGACCCGCCGGGCGGGACGTAGCCTGCCCTCCATGAGCGATCTTGAGATACGGCCCGCGCGACAGGACGACCTCCCCGCGATCGTGGCGATGCTCGCCGACGACCCCCTGGGCGCCCAGCGCGAGTCGCCCGACGACCTCTCCCCGTACACGACCGCGTTCACCCGGCTCGCCGAGGATCCGAACCAGCACCTGGTCGTGGCCGTGCGCGAGGGCAGGGTCGTCGGCACGCTACAGCTCACCGTCATCCCCGGGCTCTCCCGCAAGGGCACGACCCGCTCCCTCATCGAGGGCGTCCGCATCCACGCCGACGAGCGCGGCAGCGGGCTCGGCACCCGGCTCATCGAGTGGGCCGTCGAGGAGTCCCGCGCCCAGGAGTGCCGACTGGTGCAGCTGACCTCCGACGTCACCCGCACCGACGCCCACCGCTTCTACGAGCGGCTCGGCTTCGAGGCCTCGCACGTCGGGTTCAAGCTGAGCCTGTGAACGCGAAGGCGCGCTGTTTCACGTGAAACAGCGCGCTTCCGGTCACAGGCCGCGCCAGCCGGCCTCGTCCACCCCGCCCGGAACGGCGTCCCCCGCCTCGTACGGCTCACGGGTGAAGACGAAGGACCCGAGGTCGAGATGGCTCACCGAGCCGTCGGGGCGCCGCACCACCCGGAGCGTCTCCCCCGCGTAGTAGCCGTCCAGGCCGATCCAGCCGCCCTCCGGAAGCGCCCGGAAGGTGGCCCGGCGCCCGACCCCGCGCAGCGGCTCCAGCGTCACCGCGCGCCCGGAGCCGACCCGCAGCCCGTACGCGTACGTCCCCCAGTACCAGGGGCCGGTGAGCGCCAGGAGCTCCTGGTCGACCTCCGCCTCGGGAAGGGGGCGCCACGGCTCCGGCAGCCGCGGCTCGGCCTCGGCCACGATCCGTACGAGATCGGCGGCCACAAGGGCCGTCAGGGGCCCCGAGGTGGCGTTCGCGAGCGCCACCGACGCGAGCCCGTCCTCGACGCTCACCCAGAGGCAGGCCACGAAGCCCGGCAGCGAACCCGTGTGGCCGATGAGCGTCCGGCCCTCCTTGCGCAGCAGCTGGAGCCCGAGGCCGTAACCCGACTCCCCGTCACCGGCCGCCGGGGGCACGGCGGGCACCCTCATCTCCTCGACGGAGGACCTGGCGAGCACCCGGTCGTCGCCCTCGGCGAGGAACGCGGCGAACCGGCAGAGATCGCCGACGGACGACCAGAGCTGACCGGCCGGCGCCATGATCCCGAGGTCCTGCGCGGGCTCGGGCAGCATCACATCGGCCCACGGGTGCACGGCGAAGCCGCCGGCGTGCGGGGCGACCGGCCGGGCCGTCGTGCGGCGCAGCCCCAGCGGCTCCAGGATCTCGGCGCGCAGCGCCTCCTCCCAGGACACCCCGCGCAGGGCCTCCACGAGCGAACCGAGCAGGGTGTAGCCCGGGTTGGAGTAGTGGAAGAGCCGCCCGGCGGGGTGCAGGCGCGGCTGCTCCCCCAGGACGTCGGCGAGCTGCGGCCGCACGGTGCCGGGCGTCCGCTCCCACCACGGCGCCGGGGTCTCGGCGGCGAGACCGGCGCTGTGGCCGAGCAGTTGAGCAATCGTCGCCTCACCGACGCCGGTGTCCTTCAGGTGCTTCTCCAGCGGGTCCTCAAGGCTGAGCAGCCCCTCGTCCCTCAGCCGCATCACCAGCACCGCGGTGAACACCTTGGTGATCGAGCCGATCCGGAACTGCGTGTCGGCCTCCGGGGCATGCCCGTCGACACAACTGCGCGACCCGAACCAGACGGTCTCGCCCTCCCGCACCACTCCGGCGGCGAAGGAGGGCGAGCGCCCCTCGGTCTGAGCGACGGCGACACGGTGCAGCAGGGCGCGTTCGGTGCTGGGAAGCAGGGCTTCGAAGGTGGAGGTCATACGGTGATCATGCCGCGAGACCCCGACGAACTCGATCAGGTTTGTGCCATGTCCACGAAGCGCGAGTAGTGGCCCTGGAAGGCCACCGTGATCGTCGCGGTCGGACCGTTACGGTGCTTGCCGACGATGATGTCGGCCTCGCCCGCGCGGGGGGACTCCTTCTCGTAGGCGTCCTCGCGGTGGAGCAGGATGACCATGTCCGCGTCCTGCTCGATGGAGCCGGACTCACGCAGGTCGGAGACCATCGGCTTCTTGTCCGTGCGCTGTTCGGGGCCACGGTTCAGCTGGGAGAGCGCGATCACCGGGAGCTCCAGCTCCTTGGCGAGCAGCTTCAGGTTTCGCGACATGTCGGAGACCTCCTGCTGGCGGCTCTCGGACCGCTTGGAGCCACCGGCCTGCATCAGCTGGAGGTAGTCGATGATGACCAGCTTGATGCCGCTGCGCTGCTTGAGGCGGCGGCACTTGGCACGGATCTCCATCATCGACAGGTTCGGGGAGTCGTCGATGAAGAGCGGGGCCTGCGAGACGTCCGGCATCCGGCGGGCCAGCCGGGTCCAGTCCTCGTCGGTCATCGTGCCCGAGCGCATGTGGTGCAGCGCGACCCGGGCCTCCGCCGAGAGCAGACGCATCGCGATCTCGTTGCGCCCCATTTCGAGGGAGAAGATGACGCTGGGCAGGTTGTGCTTGATGGAGGCCGCGCGGGCGAAGTCCAGCGCGAGCGTCGACTTACCCATGGCGGGACGGGCCGCGATGATGATCATCTGGCCGGGGTGCAGACCGTTGGTGAGCGCGTCCAGGTCGGTGAAGCCGGTGGGCACACCGGTCATCTCGCCGCTGCGGGAGCCGATCGCCTCGATCTCGTCGAGCGCGCCCTCCATGATGTCGCCGAGCGGCAGATAGTCCTCGGTGGTCCGCTGCTCGGTGACCTGGTAGATCTCGGCCTGGGCGCGGTTGACGATGTCGTCGACGTCGCCGTCGGCCGCGTATCCCATCTGCGTGATCTTGGTGCCGGCCTCGACGAGGCGCCGCAGCACGGCCCGCTCGTGGACGATCTCCGCGTAGTAGGAGGCGTTGGCGGCGGTGGGCACCGACTGGACGAGGGTGTGCAGGTAGGAGGCGCCGCCGACGCGGGTGATCTCGCCGCGCTTGGTGAGCTCGGCGCCGACCGTGATGGGGTCGGCGGGCTCGCCCTTCGCGTACAGGTCGAGGATGGCCGCGTAGACCGTCTCGTGGGCCGGCTTGTAGAAGTCGTGGCCCTTGAGGATCTCGACGACGTCGGCGATGGCGTCCTTGGAGAGCAGCATGCCGCCGAGGACGGACTGCTCGGCGTCCAGGTCCTGCGGGGGGACCCGCTCGAAGCCGGAGATCCCGGAGTCCCAGCCGTCCTCGCTGCCGCGCTCGTGCTGGTCCTCACGACCGCGCCCCCGGCCCCGGCCTTCGCCGCGGGTACGGGTGGGCAGCCGGTCACCGGGACCGCTGTCGGCCCAGGGATCGTCCATGGGCTCGGGACTGCTCACCAAGCCACCTCCTCCCGTCCGCTTCGCGGACCTCGCCGTGCCACTCTTTCTTACGCCACGGCTCGGACAAACGAGAGGCTTTGACTCCGCTTCTGGCGCGTCGTGCGCCGGACCACGGTAGGCCCGCGGGCACCGTCAGCCAATCTGGTTATCCACAGGGCCTGTGGGTGAAGGCCCGGATGCTGTGGAGAACTCCCCAGAACCTGTGCACGGACCGGGGGACAGCCATGTGGACAAACTCATACCGCCCTCGTCCGAGCCTATCTGACCTGCGGTTTTTCCATCCACTGGCTGTGGGGGAGAAAAACTTCGCCGTCCGGACCAAGATCAGAACAAACGGCGCACACCCGAAGGCCCACTCCCTCCACAAGTAAGGGTTGGAAGGTCATTGCATCTCTTACCTGTGGAAGATTAGATTGACCCCATGCATCAGGCCCCCGCGCCCCCCAAGGCCGTCCGACGGCAACACGACCGCGAGATCGTCTCGCTCGCCGTCCCGGCCTTCGGCGCACTCGTCGCCGAGCCCCTGTTCCTGCTGGCCGACAGCGCCATCGTCGGGCACCTCGGCACACCCCAGCTCGCCGGACTCGCCATCGCCTCGACCCTGCTCTCCACGGCGGTGAGCGTCTTCGTCTTCCTCGCCTACGCCACCACGGCGGCCGTCGCCCGCCGCGTCGGCGCGGGCGACCTCCCGTCCGCCATCCGGCAGGGCGTCGACGGCATCTGGCTCGCCCTCCTCCTGGGCGCCGGGGTCGTCGCGCTCACCCTGCCCACGGCCCCCTGGCTCGTGGAGCTCTTCGGCGCCTCCGACACCGCCACCCCCTACGCGATCACCTATCTGCGGATCTCCATCCTCGGCATCCCGGCCATGCTCGTCGTCCTCGCCGCCACCGGCGTCCTGCGCGGCCTCCAGGACACCAGGACGCCCCTCTACGTCGCCATCGCCGGCTTCGCCGCCAACGGCGCCCTCAACGTCGGGCTGGTCTACGGAGCCGGGCTCGGCATCGCCGGATCCGCCTGGGGCACGGTCATCGCCCAGTTCGGCATGGCCGCCGCCTATCTCTTCGTGGTCGTCCGCGGCGCCCGCCGCCACGGCGCCTCGCTGCGCCCGGACGCGGCCGGCATCCGGGCCTGCGCCCAGGCCGGAGCCCCGCTCCTGGTCCGTACGCTCTCGCTGCGCGCGGTCCTGATGATCGCCACGGCCGTCGCCGCGCGGCTCGGCGACGCCGACGTCGCGGCGCACCAGATCATCCTGTCCCTGTGGAGCCTGATGGCCTTCGCCCTCGACGCCATCGCCATCGCCGGCCAGGCCATCATCGGCCGCTACCTCGGCGCCGACGACGCGGAAGGCGCCCGCCAGGTGTGCCGCCGGATGGTGCAGTGGGGCGTGCTCTCCGGGGTCGTGCTCGGGCTCCTGCTCATCGTCACCCGCCCGCTCTTCATCCCGCTGTTCACCAGCGACCCCGCGGTCCAGGACACCCTGCTCCCCGCCCTCCTGGTCGTGGCGCTCTCCCAGCCCGTCTCCGGGGTGGTCTTCGTCCTCGACGGCGTCCTCATGGGCGCGGGGGACGGCCCCTATCTCGCCTGGGCCATGCTCCTGACCCTCGCCGTCTTCGCTCCCGTCGCCCTGCTGATCCCCACGCTCGGGGGCGGGCTGACCGCGCTCTGGGGAGCGATGACGCTGATGATGACGGTCCGCCTGGTCACCCTCTGGCTCCGCGCCCGCTCCGGACGCTGGATCGTCACGGGTGCCAGCCGCTGACCGGGGCCCGCACTGACCGATCAGCGCTGTTTCACGTGAAACATCATGATTCGCCTGCATGATGTTTCACGTGAAACAGCGGAAGGGCCGCACCCCGAGGGGTGCGGCCCTTCCTCACTGCTGAGCTGAGACTGCCGAGGGCAGTCTTAGGCGGCGATGACCTCGACGCCCAGCTTCGCGACCACGTCGGCGTGCAGACGCACGGAGACCTGGTGCGCGCCCAGCGTCTTGATCGGCGAGCCGAGCTCGACACGACGCTTGTCCACGTCCGGACCGCCCGCAGCCTTGATCGCCGAAGCGACGTCGGACTGGGTCACGGAGCCGAAGAGGCGGCCGGCGTCGCCGGAGCGAACGGCCAGCTTGACCTTGACGCCCTCGAGCTGGGCCTTGATCTCGTTGGCCTGCTCGATGGTCGCGATCTCGTGGATCTTGCGGGCGCGGCGGATCTGCGCCACGTCCTTCTCGCCACCCTTGGTCCAGCGGATCGCGAAACCACGCGGGACCAGGTAGTTGCGAGCGTAGCCGTCCTTGACGTCCACGACGTCGCCAGCGGCACCGAGGCCAGAGACCTCGTGGGTGAGGATGATCTTCATTTTTCGGTCACCCTTCCCTTATCGCGCGGTGGACGTGTAGGGCAGCAGCGCCATCTCACGGCTGTTCTTGACGGCCGTGGCGACGTCACGCTGGTGCTGCGTGCAGTTGCCGGTCACGCGACGGGCACGGATCTTGCCGCGGTCGGAAATGAACTTCCGCAGCATGTTCGTGTCCTTGTAGTCGACGTACGCGACCTTGTCCTTGCAGAATGCGCAGACCTTCTTCTTAGGCTTGCGCACAGGCGGCTTCGCCATGGTGTTTCTCCTGTGTGATCAAGAAGTTTGGGTACGAGCTTCTTCCGGGGGGCGTGCCCTAGAAGGGGGGCTCGTCCGAGTAGCCGCCGCCGGAGTTTCCACCCCAGCTACCGCCGCCCTGCTGCTGCTGACCGCCGGCCGGGGCGCTGGAGGCCCAGGGGTCGTCGGAGGGAGCTCCGCCGCCCTGCTGGCCACCGCCGGAGTTTCCACCCCAGCTACCGCCGCCACCGCCGCCGCCCTGCTGCCCGCCGCCGTAACCACCCTGGCCACCGCGACCCGTGGTCTTGGTGACCTTGGCCGTGGCGTTCTTCAGGCTGGGGCCGACTTCCTCGACGTCCAGCTCGTAGACCGTGCGCTTGACGCCCTCGCGGTCCTCGTAGGACCGCTGCTTCAGCCGGCCCTGCACGACGACGCGCATGCCTCGCTGAAGCGACTCGGCGACGTTCTCCGCCGCCTGACGCCAGACCGAGCAGGTCAGGAAGAGGCTTTCGCCGTCCTTCCACTCGTTGGTCTGACGGTCGAAGGTGCGGGGAGTGGACGCGATACGGAACTTCGCGACCGCCGCACCGGACGGGGTGAAGCGCAGCTCGGGGTCGTCGACAAGATTGCCGACGACCGTGATGACGGTCTCGCCTGCCATGGGTGAACCTCTCGGCGGGATTGCTTCTGGCTGCTTACTGCTACTCGAACCCGGAAACCTGTGAGCGGAAAGCTCAGTGGGTCTCGGGGCGGAGGACCTTGGTCCGGAGGACCGACTCGTTCAGGTTCATCTGGCGGTCGAGCTCCTTGACGACCGCAGGCTCGGCCTGCAGGTCGATGACCGAGTAGATGCCCTCGGGCTTCTTCTTGATCTCGTACGAGAGACGACGACGGCCCCAGGTGTCGACCTTCTCGACCTTTCCGTTGCCCTCACGGACGACGGAGAGGAAGTTCTCGATCAGGGGGGCGACAGCGCGCTCCTCCAGATCGGGGTCGAGGATGACCATCACCTCGTAGTGACGCATGTGGAACCCACCTCCTTTGGACTCAGCGGCCACGGTCGTTCCGTGGCAGGAGGGTCGTGATGCGTGAGCAACGGTATCCGTCACCACCGACAATCACCCTCGGCGAGCGAGGGTTCCGTCGGAGGCCAGGGTGAACCTGGGCAGACACCGGTGCAGACCGTACAGAGTACCCGCACATCGCCCTGCGGTTGAAATCCTGTGGTGAGGGGACGCAATCTGTACACAACGGATGTCGGCGGCGTCACAGTGCGCCGCCTTCCGGCAGCCACGCCAGGAGGTGCCCCATGGCACAGGCAATGCGACCCGACCCCGGACACTCCCTCTTCGCCACGGACGGCAAAGCGCACCCGCTCCAGGACACCCTGATGGCGGTGACGATCTTCCTCGGACTCCTGTCCTTCATCACCGCCCAGTTCCACAGCCTGCACGTGCTGGCGTCCTGGGCCGGCCTGATCGGCATCCTGACCGGCGCGGTCGGTCAGTTCATCTCCGTGACCACCAGGGAGCGCTTCGTCCTGATCGTCGGCCTCGGCGCCTCGGCCGTGGGCTTCTACCTCGGCATGTTCTACGGAGGCCTCACCTGATCGGCCGCGAAGGGCCCGACGGGCCCGACCGGCTCTGAGGGACACACGTCCCATCAGGGGCGCTCCCCGGTCACAGTAGGCTTCGGCGCGAGAGCCGGAGCCCCTGACCGATGGGGACACACCTGCCGAGGAGCGCCCCGCATGAGCCTGACCCTGAGGACCATCAGCCGTGAGCAGCATCTGGCATTCATCCAGAGCCAGCCCGCGGCGAGCCACTGCCAGGTCCCGGCGTGGGCGGATGTGAAGACCGAGTGGCGCTCGGAGAACCTCGGCTGGTTCGACAAGGCGGGCGAGCTCGTCGGCGTCGGTCTGGTGCTCTACCGCCAGCTGCCGAAGATCAAGCGGTACCTGGCCTACCTGCCCGAGGGCCCGGTCATCAACTGGTACGCCCCGAACCTCGACGACTGGCTGCAGCCGATGCTGGCGCATCTGAAGCAGCAGGGCGCCTTCTCCGTGAAGATGGGCCCGCCGGTCGTCATCCGCCGCTGGGACGCGACCGCCATCAAGTCCGGCATCCAGGACCCGGACGTCAAGCGTCTGAAGGACGTCGAGGCCACCCAGATCGAGCCGCGGGCCTTCGAGGTCGCCGACCGGCTGCGGAAGATGGGCTGGCAGCAGGCGGAGGACGGCGGCGCCGGCTTCGGCGACGTGCAGCCCCGCTACGTCTTCCAGGTCCCGCTCGCCAACCGCTCGCTCGACGACGTCCTCAAGGGCTTCAACCAGCTGTGGCGCCGCAACATCAAGAAGGCCGAGAAGGCCGGTGTCGAGGTCGTCCAGGGCGGTTACGAGGACCTCGCCGAGTGGCAGCGGCTGTACGAGATCACGGCCGTCCGCGACCACTTCCGCCCGCGCCCGCTCTCGTACTTCCAGCGCATGTGGACCGTCCTCAACAACGAGGACCCCAACCGCATGCGGCTCTACTTCGCCCGGCACAACGGCGTGAACCTGTCCGCCGCCACCATGCTCGTCGTCGGCGGCCACGTCTGGTACTCCTACGGCGCCTCCGACAACATCGGCCGCGAGGTCCGGCCCTCGAACGCGATGCAGTGGCGGATGCTGCGCGACGCCTACGCGATGGGCGCCACCGTCTACGACCTCCGGGGCATCTCGGACTCGCTGGACGAGACCGACCACCTCTTCGGTCTGATCCAGTTCAAGGTCGGCACGGGCGGCGAGGCCGTCGAGTACGTCGGCGAGTGGGACTTCCCGCTCAACAAGCTCCTGCACAAGGCGCTGGACATCTACATGTCGCGCCGCTGACGCCGGCCCCGAGGCTTGCGTAGTCTCGTACACACGTACACACCTTTGACCCACCGCAGCTGACACACCGCAGCCACCAGAAAGGTCCCGGGCCGGCCATGGCGCTCTCCCTCTACGTCGACACCGCTCGTTGGCGGGCGCACCAGAAGACGGTCATCGACCAGTTCCCCGGACTCATCCCGGTCTGCAAGGGCAACGGCTACGGCTTCGGCCACGAGCGGCTCGCCGACGAGGCCGCCCGCTTCGGCGCCGACATGCTCGCGGTGGGCACCACGTACGAGGCCGCCAAGATCAAGGACTGGTTCAGCGGCGACCTCCTGGTGCTCACCCCGTTCCGGCGCGGCGAGGAGCCCGTACCGCTGCCGGACCGGGTGATCCGCTCGGTGTCCTCCGTGGACGGCGTGCACGCCCTGGTGGGCGCCCGTGTCGTCATCGAGTGCATGAGCTCGATGAAGCGCCACGGCGTCCACGAGGAGGACCTCGGCCGGCTGCACGCCGCCATCGAGGACGTACGTCTTGAGGGCTTCGCCCTGCACCTGCCCCTGGACCGCCCGGACGGCACCGACGCCGTCGAGGAGGTCATCGCCTGGATGGACCGGCTGCGGTCCGCGCGGCTGCCGCTGCACACCATGTTCGTCAGCCACCTGCGCGCCGAGGAGCAGGCCCGGCTCCAGCAGCAGTTCCCGCAGACCCGCTTCCGGGCCCGGATCGGCACCCGGCTGTGGCTGGGCGACCACGAGGCCACGGACTACCGGGGCTCGGTCCTCGATGTCACCCGGGTCGCCAAGGGGGACCGCTTCGGCTACCGCCAGCAGAAGGCCGCGTCCGACGGCTGGCTCGTGGTGGTGGCCGGCGGCACCTCGCACGGTGTCGGTCTGGAGGCCCCCAAGGCGATGCACGGGGTGATGCCGCGCGCCAAGGGCGTGGCCCGCGCCGGTCTCGCGACCGTCAACCGGAACCTCTCCCCGTTCGTCTGGGCCGGCAAGCAGCGCTGGTTCGCCGAGCCGCCGCACATGCAGGTGTCGATCCTGTTCGTGCCCGCCGACGCCCAGGAGCCGAAGGTCGGCGACGAGCTGGTCGCCCATCTGCGCCACACCACGACGCAGTACGACCGGATCGTCGAGCGCTGAGCCGACAGGCACCGTACGACCACGTGAGAGCGGCCCCCGGGATCACCCGGGGGCCGCTCTCATGTCTCTGGCCGCGCTCACTCCCGGGAGGAGCCGCCAGGAGCCGCCCAGGGGTCGCCGGCGGGTACGTCCCCGGGCACGGCGGCACCCAGGACGAAGACGTCCTCCGCACCGTCCAGGACACCGCCCGAGGGGTCGTCCGAGCCGTCCTGCCGGACCGGGTCCCGGTCCGGCGCGAGGATGTCGCGCACGACCAGGGCGCACAGGTACAGGGTGCCGAGCAGGTGCAGGACGATCGCGAACTGGTAGCCGTCGGTCGGCAGGCCCTGCTTGTTCCCGCTGCTCGTGTAGGCCAGGTAGAACCAGATGGCCAGGAAGTACATGACCTCGCACGCCTGCCACACGAGGAAGTCGCGCCAGCGCGGCCGGGCGAGCGCGGCGAGCGGGATCAGCCACAGGACGTACTGCGGCGAGTAGACCTTGTTGGTGAGCACGAAGGCGGCCACGATCAGGAAGGCCAGCTGGGCCAGCCGGGGCCTGCGCGGCGCGGAGAGCGTCAGGATCGCGAGCCCGACGGCCGCCAGCACCATCAGGAGCAGCGCCCAGATGTTGGCGGTCGACGGCTGCACCTGGCGGCCGGTGGTCTGGCTGAGGAGCAGCCAGAAGGAGCCGAAGTCGACGTTCCGGTCCGTGCTGAAGACGTAGAACTGCTTCCAGCCCTCGGGCGCGAGCAGCATCACCGGCAGGTTCACCGCCAGCCACGCCCCCACCGACCCGAGCAGCGCCGTGCCGAACGCGCGCCATCTCCCGGCCCGCCAGCAGAGCAGGAACAGGGGCAGGAGCAGCAGTATCGGGTAGAACTTGGCGGCCGTCGCGAGCCCCAGCAGCACGCCGGCGCCCAGGGCGCGGCCGCGCGACCACATCAGCAGCGCGGCGGCGGTCAGGGCGACGGCCAGCAGGTCCCAGTTGATCGTGGCGGTCAGCGCCAGGGCGGGCGCGAGCGCCACGAGGAGGCCGTCCCAGGGGCGCCTGCGGTGGGTCCTGGCCACGCACACGGCGAGGACGGCCGTGCACACCAGGAGCAGGCCCGCGTTGACCATCCAGTAGGCCTGCTCGCGCTCCGTCAGGGTGCCGCCGGGCGTCAGCCAGGCCGCGACCTGCATGAAGAGACCGGTCAGGACCGGGTACTCCAGGAACGGTATGTCGCCACCGATCCGGTCGAAGTACGGCACCAGACCGTCCGCGAACCCGCGCCCCGAGAAGAGGTGCGGGATGTCGGAGTAGCAGGCGTGGGTGTACTGGGAGGTGGTGCCGCGGAACCAGGCCCAGTTGTAGCAGGGCAGCTTCTGCACCATGCCGAGCGCGAACATCCCGATGGCCACCAGCGCCACCACGCGCACCGGGGTCAGCTGTCCGGCGCCCAGCAGCGCCCTGCGGCCGATCGGTCCGCCGATCAGTTCGCTGCCCGCGGCGGCCACGTCGTCGCTGCGCGTGGGGCGGACCACCGCCGGTTCCCGCGGAGGGCTCGTCTTCTGGAGGCTCGGCATGGGGGACATCCTGCCGTACGGGCCTGGGAAAACGGTGAGGGCCGCCGCGGCCGGTCCCGTACACGGGGTACGGACCGGGCGCGGCGGCCCTCGACGGTGTGCGCGGCCCTCGGGCCGGCGGGCGGATCAGCCGCCCAGGCCGCCCCAGCTGGTGCCGCCGTTGGGCTTTCCGCCGCCCGCGCCGCCCGAGGTCGTGGGATCGGTGCTGGAGGTGTCCGTGGGCGTCGGCGGGGGTGTCGTGGTGGCGCCGCCGCTGGACGCGCCGCCATTGTCGGTCCCCTTGCTGGTGCCGCCGTTCGGGTCGCACGGCCAGTCCCACACGGAGCAGGTCTTGCCCGGGTCCGCCGTCTTGGTCGGCTTCGTCGTGGGCGGCATCGTGGTGGGAGGCGTGGAGGACGGCGTCTCGGACGGGGTGTCCGTCGGCGTCGGCGTCGGGCTGACCGCGCCGCCGCCGAAGACCGCCTCGGCGCCCAGGTCCTCGGGGGCCGGGAAGTTCACCGGGGCGGTGCCGTTCAGGGCCTCGGTCATGTAGTCGTGCCAGATCTGCGACGGGAACGACGAACCGTGGATCTTCGGCTGGGCGCCGGTGCCGAACATGGACTCGAACTTACGGTCCTTGATCGTCTCGTCGTCCGCGAAGCGGTACATGTCGATGGCGGTCGACAGCTGCGGGGTGTAGCCCACGAACCAGGCCGAGTTGTTGCCGTCGGTCGTACCGGTCTTGCCGGCTGCATCGCGGTCGTCGAGCGCGGCCTTCTTACCGGTGCCCTTCTTCACGACGTCCTTCAGCACGTCGGTGACGTTGCTGGCGACGGCCGTGGAGAACGCGCGCTTGGGCGCGGCCTCGTGCTTGTAGACGACCTCGCCCTTCTGCAGCACCTTGGTGACGGAGAAGGGGTCGTTGTGCTCGCCGTTGTTCGCGAAGGTCGAGTAGGCGCCGGCCATGCGGATCGCGCTCGGGGAGGAGATACCGAGCGAGAACGACGGCACGTCGGCCTTGATCAGCGAGGACTCCAGGAGACCGGCGTCGATGGCCGACTGGCGGACCTTGTCGATGCCGACGTCCATGCCGAGCTGTACGTACGGCGAGTTGGCGGAGCGCTCCATCGCCACACGCAGGTCGATGTTCCCATAGCTCGCGTCGTCGTCATTGGTCTGGAGCCACTCGTTGTTCTTCTCGTCGCGCCAGATCGAGCCGTCGTACCGCTTGATCACCAGCTTGTTCTTGCCGCTGTACAGGCTCTTGTCGGGGTCGACGATCGTCCGCGAGGACGGCCCCTGCTCCGGGCCCAGCTTCTTGTCCCGCACACCGTCGCGCATCGCCGCGGCCAGCACGAAGGGCTTGAAGGTCGATCCGACCTGGGCACCGGTCTGGTCGGCGTTGTTGGTGAAGTGCTTGGTGGCGTCGGTGCCGCCGTAGATCGCCACGATCGCACCGGTCTTCGGGTCGACCGAGGCGCCGCCGAACTGGACGTGGGTGTCTTCCTTCGGGCGCTTCTTCGGGTCGATGTGCTCGTCGTAGACCTTCTTGATGGCCTTCTCGAGGGCCATGACCTTCTTCTTCTCGAAGGTGGTGTGGATCTCGAAGCCGCCCTGGGCGAGCTGCTGGGCGTCGATGTTCCTGTCGTTGTTGTTGAGGAAGTTCGCCTCGGCCGTCCGCACCAGGTAGCCCACCTGGCCGCCCAGCTGGGCGCCCGGCGTCCGGCCCTTCACCGTGGGGAACTTGGTGTACTTGGCGCGCTCGGTGGCCTCGAGGTTCCCGTCCTTGACCATCTCGTCGAGGATCCACTTCCAGCGCTTCTCGGCGCGGACGCGGTTCGCCTGAGCCGAGGCCTGCGGGTCGATCTCGGGGGAGCCGGCCGGGTCGTAGTAGGTAGCGCCCTTGAGCAGCGAGGCGAGGAACGCGCACTGGCTGGGGTTCAGCTTGCTGGCGTCCGTGCCGAAGTACGTGCGGGCCGCGGCCTGGATGCCGTAGGCACCACGTCCGTAGTACGACGTGTTGAGGTAGCCCGCCATGATCGCGGGCTTCTCCAGGTCGTTGCCGACACGCATCGAGATGAAGAGTTCCTTCACCTTACGGGTCACGGTCTGCGACTGGTCGTTGAGCCGGTTGTTCTTCACGTACTGCTGGGTGATCGTCGAGCCACCCTGGGTCTCGCCGCCCTTGGCCATGTTCCACACGGCGCGACCGATGCCCATCGGGTCGATGCCCGAGTCGGTCCAGAAGGTCTTGTTCTCGGCCGAGACCACCGCGCCCTGCATGGCCTTCGGGATCTGCTCGATGCCGACGATCTGCCGGTTGACCTCACCACCGGTCGCGGCCATCACGGTGTTGTCGGACCAGTAGTAGACGTTGTTCTGCGCGACGGCGGACTTGTCGACGTCCGGGATGCCCACCATGGCGTACGCGATGGTGGCCGCGCCCATGAGGCTGCCGCAGAAGGCCACGAACAGGCCCGTGACCAGCTTCCAGGAGGGCACCCAGCGGCGCCACCCGTACTTGCCGAAGCGCGGGTAGTCGATGAACTTCTTCTTGCCGGGCGGACGGCCGCCGCGGCCGCGCCCGGGACCGCCGCCCTGACCGCCGCCGCCACCACCGCGCCGCCCGCCGCCGGGGCCGCTCGGGCCTCCGGGGCCGCCGGCCTCGGGCGCACGCCGGCGACCGCCCCGCTGGGCGGCTCGCCGGGCCTCGGCACGCCCCCCGTAGGGACGCTGCTCCTCCCCATGGACGGAAGGCGGTCCGTACGAGTCCGAAGGGGACTCGAAACCGGCATCACTGCCAGGGGCCGACCTGCGGCCCATGGGCTGCTGGGCCGCGCGCCGGGCCGCAGCGCGACCGCCACTCGGCGGCTGCGGCTGCTGCATTTTGCGACGGTGCTCGCTCATCGAACGACTACTCCTCGGGCAGGCGCGTACGCCTGGAAGCGGCAGTTGAGTTCCGGTCCCCCCGAAATGCACACGGCCGGACCTCGGAAAAAGCCCCACCGTGCCGCAGCCGGTCACCCGCTTCACTGACGCCCTGCGGCGTCGCTCGGTTCCCGGTGGTCTGCATGCCGCACAGACTACGCACGGCCAAAACCCACCTACAGACGGACTTCACCCCAAATCCGGCAAGTCGAACGCTGTGAATTGACGATGTGACGCCGGTCACTCGCGCCCCACTTGTCGCAGCACAGGGGCCGTTCTATCGTCGGGATGTATCGAGTCGATACATCAGCACGGCACATCGACTCGCTATAAGAGTTTTGCGGTTCCGACAGGCGAACCCCGAGAGCGGAGGAGGCGGCGAATGAGCAGGCGCTCAGGAATCCTTGAGTTCGCCGTTCTCGGCCTGCTCCGCGAGGCCCCGATGCACGGTTACGAGCTGCGCAAGCGGCTCAACACCTCGCTGGGGATCTTCCGGGCCTTCAGCTACGGAACCCTGTACCCCTGCCTCAAGACGCTGGTCGCCAACGGCTGGTTGATCGAGGAGCCGGGCAGCGCTCCCGAGGACGCGCTGGCCGCATCACTCGCAGGACGCCGCGCCAAGATCGTCTACCGGTTGACGGCCGAAGGTAAGGAGCACTTCGAAGAGCTCCTCTCCCACACCGGCCCCGACGCCTGGGAGGACGAGCACTTCGCCGCCCGCTTCGCCTTCTTCGGCCAGACCGAGCACGACGTGCGGATGCGGGTGCTGGAGGGCCGCCGCAGCCGGCTGGAGGAGCGCCTGGAGAAGATGCGCGCCTCTCTGGCCCGTACGCGCGAGCGTCTCGACGACTACACGCTTGAGCTCCAGCGCCACGGAATGGAGTCCGTGGAGCGCGAAGTGCGCTGGCTGAACGAGCTCATCGAGAGCGAGCGGGCGGGACGGGATCAGCGATCACGTCCCGACGCCCCCGCTCGGCACGACAACGATTCTGGAGAAACGGGCGGCCTGCCCCGGCACGGGGGCAGTACCCGGCCGGATCCGTCCGACGACACCGCCAAGTGAAACCCTGCGCCAGCAGGGCTTCCACGACACACAGGGAGCAACCGGAATGGGTTCGGTTCGCGTAGCCATCGTCGGCGTGGGCAACTGCGCCGCCTCGCTGGTCCAGGGCGTCGAGTACTACAAGGACGCCGACCCGGCGACCAAGGTGCCCGGCCTGATGCACGTCCAGTTCGGCGACTACCACGTCGGCGACGTGGAGTTCGTGGCCGCTTTCGACGTGGACGCGAAGAAGGTCGGCCTCGACCTCTCCGACGCCATCGGCGCCAGCGAGAACAACACCATCAAGATCTGCGACGTCCCGAACAAGGGCGTCACGGTCCAGCGTGGCCACACCCTCGACGGTCTCGGCAAGTACTACCGCCTGACCATCGAGGAGTCCCCCGAGGCTCCCGTGGACGTCGTCCAGGTCCTCAAGGACCAGCAGGTCGACGTGCTCGTCTGCTACCTGCCCGTGGGCTCCGAGGACGCCGCGAAGTTCTACGCGCAGTGCGCCATCGACGCCAAGGTCGCGTTCGTCAACGCTCTCCCGGTCTTCATCGCCGGCACCAAGGAGTGGGCGGACAAGTTCACCGAGGCCGGTGTCCCGATCGTCGGCGACGACATCAAGTCCCAGGTCGGCGCCACCATCACGCACCGCGTGATGGCCAAGCTGTTCGAGGACCGCGGTGTCCGTCTTGAGCGCACCATGCAGCTCAACGTCGGCGGCAACATGGACTTCAAGAACATGCTGGAGCGCGACCGCCTCGAGTCCAAGAAGATCTCGAAGACCCAGGCCGTCACCTCGCAGATCCCCGACCGCGAGCTGGGCGAGAAGAACGTCCACATCGGTCCGTCGGACTACGTGGCGTGGCTCGACGACCGCAAGTGGGCGTACGTCCGCCTTGAGGGCCGTGCCTTCGGCGACGTCCCGCTGAACCTCGAGTACAAGCTGGAGGTCTGGGACTCCCCGAACTCGGCCGGTGTCATCATCGACGCCGTCCGCGCCGCGAAGATCGCCAAGGACCGGGGCATCGGTGGCCCGATCCTCTCGGCGTCCTCGTATTTTATGAAGAGCCCGCCGGTGCAGTACTTCGACGACGAGGCCCTGGCCAACGTCGAGAAGTTCATCAAGGGCGAGGTCGAGCGCTGAGGGCATAGCCCCTGTGACCTGGCACTCTATGTCTCCAGTGCCGGGACGACACCCTAACCAAAGAGGTCCCCGGCGCACACGCGTGCGCCGGGGACCTCTTTGGTTAGGGTAAGGATTCGACGGCCTGCGTCGGGGCCCACTTCATGATCATCTCCCAAATTTCTCCCGGGGAGAAACGGAGACGCCCCACGTTCAGCAAGCGGGGCGGATGCCGCCCGGGGCGTACGGCAGACCTCTCGCCCGCGCACGCACCTCCATCCGCTCTTCCTGCGCAAGTACGCACCTTCCGCACATCGCCAGGGGGTAGGCGACGGGGCCGGCCATGTGCGGGACTCGAACCGTCGCTACGAGCGTCACGCGGCGACCGCCCTCGCGACACCGAAAGCAGCGGCCGTTGTGGCTCCATGAGTACGCAGCGAGAACCTCCGCTGGCGAGATCCTCTCTGGGCCCTGGCCCCCCGCTATCGCAACGCGAGACGGCGCACTCCTGCCGGGCCCGCCAGGAGCCCCACTACGTACCTGCTGTTCAACCTGCTTCCCAGCCGTGAAGGACCGGGGCACCACCGCCGGGGCGGCGTTCATGAGCGAACCTCACCTTGTGGCAGCCGCGCAGGCCGGCGTGACCCCCTCAGGGCTCGACGTTGCGCGGATCGGTCAAATACACCGCTCGCCCAGCCAGGTGGGGACTGGCAGGGCGAGCGGGATGGATGCGCCTGCTTAGTCCCAGCCGGGGTCGTTGACTCGCTGCGGGGGCGTCGGGTCGACGGAGGTGATGACCGGGGCGTCCCAACCCGGGTCGGCGGAGTTCACGATCGGAGCGTCCCAGCCCGGATCGGCGGCCTGCGCCGTGGCCGCGGTGCCCGCGACGCCGACGGCGGAAAACAGCACAGCGAGAATGATCTTGGTAGCCCTCTGCTTCAACATGATCTCCTAGAGTATCGATCACAAATCGAACATACATACACGCCCTTGACGTGACCCCTAGGCTGACATGTGCGTTTGGCGTATGCCAGGGGCTCCGTCCAGGAAATATGAGACAGGTCCGAAAGTGGACAAGAACAGGGGCGGCGGTATGGAAATCGCGGCGAGCGTCCTCACGGTGACCACCGAAGAGGAGGCCACCTACCGCGCCATCGCGGAGGGGCAGCCAGTCGACGCCCCGGAGGCCGTAGCTCACCTGGTGTCGATCGGGTTGGTCACGCAGGTCGGGGATGAGTACGTCGCCGTGGACCCGAGGGTGGTTGCCCAGCAGCACCTCGCCTCCCACCACGCGGCCCTGGCGGCGACCCTCCAGCAGATGGGTCAGGTCTCGAACCTGGAAACGCTGGCGCGCCACTACGACCCCGGCCGCTACTACGGCGGCCCGGTGAGCGAGCGGGTGCAGAGTAGACACCTCATCAACCAGCGGATCGCCCACGTTCTCGCCGACACCCACGACGGCCTTCTCACCGCGCAGCCCGGAGTACCCAGCGACCGGTCCCCCGCCGCACTCCAGGACGGTATCCGCCGGGCGCGCGCACTCCTGGAGCGCGGCGTACCAGTCCGCTCGCTCTACCCCTCAGCCGCCCTCACGCATCCACCGACTGCGGAGTACGCCACCTTCGTCCTGGAGCACGGTGGGGAAGTACGCGTCGGGCAAGACCTCCCCCCGCGCATGGTCCTGGCCGGGCGAGATCTCTTCGTGAAGAACCACGTGCCCGAGAGCGACGATGCCGCCGGCTGGCACATCCAGGACGTGGCAGCAACCGCGTTCGCCCGCGATGTTTTCGAGAGCTACTGGAGTCGAGCTACGCCGTGGCAGGAGGCACAGGCCGCCCTTGACGACGCGGTTTCGACCCCTGTCCAGCGAATGATCCTTCGCGGCCTGGCCAAGGGCGATACCCAGTCCGCTGTCGCTACCCAGCTGGGGGTGAGCGGGCGCGAGGTGGGGCGAGAGCTCGAAGCTCTCCGCGACACCTTGGGCATGAGGTCGACGAATCAACTCATGGTCTGGTGGGCCACCAGCGAGGACAAAAACGTCGCGTAAGCCCCGGCCGGGGTGGTCTAGTCAGCCAGCGAGGGCGGGGAGTAGCGCGCGGGCGGCATCCATGAGGGTGTCGTCCGGCATGGAGAACCGCCCGACGTGCAGACGGCTGTGGCCGTAGACCTGCTCCTTCGGGGCCGTCGTGGCCTCGATCTCCAGCTCCCACTTTGCCTCAGGGATGTCCAGCGTTCCGGGCTTCATCACGGTCCGGGCGCTCCAGCCCGTACACAGGGCCCACACGGCGTGAGCCTCCGGATTGGCGGCCGACGGAAGGTGTCGTGCTGCCACGTTCAGCAGGGATACGTCCGGGACTTCCGGGATCGGGATGTACCCCATGACCGCCGTGTCGCCGAAGTGTCCAGTGGTTGTGTACGCGATGACCCCGGAAATGCCCTCAGGCCAGTTGTGCAACAGCGGGAAGACGGTGACCCGTCCCTCGCCAGCGATGTGCCGCGCCATTCCTCGCTCCTCACGTAGCCAGCTCCGCCCCGATCCTGCCAGAGCGGAGCTGGCGGTCATCGCACCTTGCTAGTTGTCGCCGCAGCCCTGCGACGGGTTGCCTTCCTGCCCGTCACTGCCCGAGCCGGTCTCGCCGGAGCTGTTCTCCTCGTTGCCCGCGATGACCGTCCATCGGGTGATGTCCTGTGCCATGTTCCGTTCCCTTCTCTCGATGGGTGGTGCATGACCTGTCCGGCTGGACAGGGGCTGTGCGCGGGCGCACGTCTCGCAGGCGCCCGCCTCCGCCCCGGGATGGATGTGCGCCCGGGGCGGGAGCTTCAGGTGGTGATGCCGATGGCGATGAGGCCGAGCAGGCTGAGGACGATCAGGACGTAGCAGATCTGTCGTCGGAGCTCCGTCACGGCGACTCCGCGGGCACCGGCGGCAGCTCGGTCCGGCCGACGAACCTTGCGCGACGGCTGCTGGCGTGCCGGTGCTCGTGGAGGGCCTGGAGGAGCGCGCGGCCGGCGATGCCGAGCTGACGCGCGTGGCTCCAGTTCCCGAGCGGGCCGTCCTGCGGTCCGGCCGCGACGAGCTCCATCCACATCCGCACGGCGGCCGTTCCGCGCTCGGGCCGCTGGTCCTCCGGGATCTGCGAGACCCCGATGGCGAGGGACGAGCAGTACGTGAGCAGGTTGTTCGTGATCTGGGCGATGACCACGTCGCTCGGGCAGTGGTGCTCCAGCTTGACGGCGGCGGTGATGTACCGCTCGGCCTCCGCCTCGACGTGCCCCTCTATGCCGTCGGCCGCCGTGGCGAGCGCGCCGACGAGGTCGACGACGACCAGTGCCTCGGCCGGCCTGTCGTGCTGGGGCTGCTCGTCCATGCTCGCTCCCTACCGTCGTGCCCTGCGGTGTCTACGACGGTAGGGGCGGGTGGACCGAGCAGGGGGTAGGGGTCCTACCCCTACGCCGGGGGGTAGGGTTTCTACCTCCTACGTGATCACACGGCCACGCCGAGTTCCTGCGCCAGGGTGCGAGCGTCGGCCCGGACCATGCGGGGCCCAGTCTTCGCCAACTCCGGCAGGACCATGCGGGTGTACACGTTGTACCGGAGGGTTTCCGGCGACTCCCGGAAAGCCTTCTGGAGTAGGGCGACTGCGGCCACGCCCTCGTCCTGCATTCCGTGGGCGCGTGCGGTCTCGACGAGGTGGTACGAACGGCGCGTCGCGGACGGTACCTGGTCGAGGTCGAGCGCCAGGGCGACATCGAGGGCTTTGCCCGGCTGCATGAGGTCGTTGTACATGGTGATGGCGTAGCCATCGACGATGCCCTGCCCGAAGATCAGCCAGGGGTGTGCGTAGCCGTCGCCGAGGCGGCGGGCAGCATCGTTCGCGCGGTCCCAGTACCGCCACGCGTCCCCGGCGCGGCCGGTCTTGGCGTAGCTCAGGGCAACGGCGAGTTGCAGGAGTCCCCAGCGCGCGAGGTCATCGTCGTTGTCCTGCCGGAGCAACGCTGATGCCTGCTCTGCCAGTTCGACGCGGGCCTCCGCCGCCTCGTTCGCGTCGCGGTGGACGTGGTTCATGTACCAGGCGGCGCCGGCGATGGCGCGGGGGCTGTCGGCGTCCTGTGCGGCGGTCATCGATCGGTCGCCGGTCAACATGATCAGGTCGGGCACGGGTTGGAAGCTGAGGAACAGCTGCGCCAGGTGGTACGCCTGGGCTTGCACGACCAGCGCGCGGCGGCGGTCCGGGCCGCCCAGGGCCCGAACAGAGTGCTGGGTGTCGGCGAGGAGGTCGGGCAGCAGCGCAGCGATCCGCGACCTGTGGTCGCCCGCGGCGTGCCACAGCGTCCAGGCCTGCCTCACCCGAGCTGCAAGCACCTCCGCAGACTCAGGCTCCCGGTCTGCGGGGACGAGCCAGTAGGTGGTGAGGGCCCGCTTGATGGCAGGGAGTTCGGCGTGGGCGGCCTTCGTGTAGGTGGCGGCGGCGATGCGGTCGTCTCCGGTCAGGTCGGCGATGTCGCACTCGTACATGGTTGCGAGGCGAATCAGCATGGGCAGGCGGGGCATTCCGATCGTGCCGTTCTCGACTCCCTTGACCCATTCGGCTGACCGGCCGACCAGGCCGCCGGCAACGGGGCGGGTGAGGCCGGCCCGGTCGCGGGCTCGGCGGGCGCGCTGGGCGAATGTCTCAGGTGTGGGTTCGGGGCTGGGCTGCTCAGGCATACTGGGCTCCTCGTTCTGACCTCGACACCCAGAACGTACTCCCCGGAGGTGCTGGGGAAACGCTGAATGCCCCCTCCCGCCCGAAGGCGGGAGGGGGCATCAGTGCTTCAGCTGCTAGGACTTGTCGTCCGGCTCGTCGTCTGACTCGACGACGATCTGCGTGAAAATGCTGGGGCGTCCCATGGATCGGCCGTAGCGAGTCAGGACGCTGACCACGCGAACCCACTCATCGTGCAGCCCGATCACCTCGCCAACCGCAGGTACGGGCATTGTGCCGACGCAGCTCAGGATGAACAGCTCGGTGCCATCGGCGCTGTAGGCAGTCAGGGTGTGCTCAGCGATCACGTCGGTCTCGCGGGCCCGGGGCTTCTCATCCCCCATGTCGGCGGCGCGGATCCGGCCAAGAGCCGGGGGAAGGTGATCGTTTGAGGTGATCTCGTCCGGGAGCACGTTGCACCCGCACGCACCGCACATTGCGTGCTGCAGCACCTGAGGGCTGATCTTGTCATCGCTCATCTACCCAGCGTGCCCGTCCCTTTCGGGCGCTGGAGGGGAAACGGTGCATTTCACCGGGCGGTGAGTCCGTAGGCCGTGAGCGCGAGGGCGATCACGCCAGTGGCGGCAGCCAGAGAGGGAAGCGGCCACCGCGCCCTCTCCAGGGTGTCGAGGCGGGTCTCGTGGTCGGCGAGTTGCTTGTCGGTTTGGTCGGAGCGCTGGACGAGGAGCGCGAGGGAGCCGTCGACCCGGGCGAATCCTTTCTCCATGGACCCGCGGAGGCGTTCCAGTTCCAGCGCGACGCTGGTGTCCTCGGGCGTCACGGGCGGCCGCCCGCATCCCGGGCGGCGGCCCGCAGTGCCTCGCCGACATCGGCACGCAGGGCGGCCTGGTCGAAGTGGATGCGCACCGGGACCGTTCCGGTGGGCGGTGTGTAGGCCGGCGGGCGGGCCCAGCCGAGCAGCAGGCCTGCGACGAGGCGGACGGGCTCCCAGCCGATCCGTTCGGCGGCGAGCTCCGCCAGGCGCAGGAGCATGTAGTAGGCGAGGGTGACGGCCGCGGTCACGCCGGCCACGATGGCGGGCTGGTCGGTCTCGATGCCGAGGGCGCCGGTCACGGTGAGGATCCACCCGGCGAGGAGGGGGACGGCCGTACGCAGGACGGAGGCGAGCAGGTTCATGGGTGTGCCTTTCAGCGGGACTTGGGGATCTTGAGGGCGGTCCAGGAGGCGCGGCCGGGCCAGCCGTCGGCGTCGGTGCCGGAGAAGCCGAGCTTGCGCTGCCAGGCCGCGTACGACTGCTGGTCGGCCTCCGTCCAGCGCGGGCCCGGGCCGGTCTTGTACCGGCCACAGTCCTCGGCGACCAGGCGGCGGCCCATCGCGGTGATGACCGGCGAGGACGGCGCGGACCGGAAGAAGCTGGTGCCCGGGAACGGCTCGTAGGCCGGGGGCTTGGTCGGCGTCGTCGTCGGGGGCTTGGGCTTGGCCGGGTCCTGGCCGAGGCGCCGCTGGACGCGCTCGCGCATCGCGGGCATGCCGAAGCCGCGGGGGTCGTTCTTCCAGTCGGACCACTCGGAGTGCCCGATCACGGAGCGGGCGCCCCAGCTGTGCGCGTGGCACAGCGCGGCCGAGACCCGCTCGATCGCGAGCAGCTGCGCGGGCGGCCACGGGTCGACACCGTTGCCGAGGTTGATGCACTCGAAGCCGTAGAAGCGGGAGTTGCCGTCGATCGCGCCCGCGCTGCCCTGGTGCTCGCGCGGCGCCGGGGGCCGGGTCCCGTACGTCTCGGTGATGACGGCCTGAAGGACGGACGGGTCGCCGCCGCCGGCGTGGTTGGCGCGGCCGGCCGACAGCAAGTGGACGGTGCCGTCCTTGGCGATGACGCCGTGGCACAGCGGCCCGGGCAGGCCCTCGTAGCCGTCGTTGCAGATGCGGACCGAGGCGGCGGTGCCGCTGCTCACGGTGTGGTGGATCATGACGCCGACGACCGGGCCCCAGTCGCCGGCGTGGTTGCGGTTGTGGGTGCGCCAGCCGTCGTGTTCGACGACGGTGACGCCTTCGGCGCGGAGCGCGGCGACGAGGCGGTCCGCGGTCAGGGGTGCTGCCATCACGCCACCTCCGGCCAGTGCCACGAGCCGTGCGGGTGCGGCGCGGCCTCGGAGCCGGGCACGTCGGGGAAAGCGGCCATGCCGCCCTCGGCGCCGAAGATGGTCACGGACACGGTTCCGTCCTCGCGGACGGCGGTGACGAGCGCGGCCTTGCACACCTCCTCGGGGTCGATGTAGTGAACGATGCGTCCGACCGTGGGAACGGCCATGAGTCCTCCTGGAAAGCAGAAAGGCCCGCACGGTGGCGGGCCGGTGAGCAGGGCGGAGGACTACCCCCACAAGCTCTCGATGAGGATGAGGCGGTAGTCGAAGATCCCTTGGGTCGAGATGTTGTTGACGCGGTGCTTGATCGTGACCGTGAGGGTCTCGCCCGGGGTGAGGCCGCCGAGGTGCTTGCGCAGGTCGAGCGGCTGATTGTTGGCGCCCGGGGTGATCAAGGCGGCGTTGTCGTTGGGGCTGTAGACGGTGCCGGAGACGGAGCCGACGGCCACCCACGACGTGATGGTGTTGGCGGTCGAGGAGTTCCGCTGCGTCGAGCGGATCTCGACGGCGACCCGGCCCGAGACGGGCACGGTGACGGCGGCGGAGAGCGGCCCGCTGGACGCGTCGGCGTATGCGCCGCTGGACGTGGTCCTGCCGACGACAGGGTCCTCGGCCTCGTTCGAGGGGACCGTGAGCATGCTGGCGGTGATGATGTCGCCTGCGAGGGCCATGCGAGGGCCACCTCCTTAGAGGGCGATGCGGGCAGGGTCGGCGACCTGGACGACGGCGCCGGCCGCATGGGCCTTGGTGATGCCGTTGACGGCCCGGGTGCCGGTGGCGGTCTGGGTGAGCGTGGTCCCCGTGATCGCGGTGAGCCGGATGCGCTCGCCGCCGACGAGGACGTCGAGCGGGAAGCGCGCCGGGTAGGCGGCGGAGTCGACCCAGCGGCCCACTGACGAGACGAGCGTGAGCGTGGTCGCCGTCGCGGAGATGCCGGCGCCGAGGGTGCAGCCGTCGGTGGCGAGGCGGCCGAGGACGGGGTCGCCGACGACGCCGACCGTCCACGGACCGGCCGGGGTGCAGGTGAGGACGGCGTCCCACGTGAACTGGTCGAGGACCTCAGCCCACCCCTGCACGATCAGGTCGATCGGGCCCGGCGGCAGCCACGGCGGGGGGTTGGTGATCCGGATGCGGTCGCCGTTGCGCAGGCTCAGGTAGGCGGGGATGAGGTGCGGGGCTGCGTGGAGCATGAGGTGGACGCTCGCGTAGCGGGCCTCGTCCCAGGTGCCCAGGTTCAGCCGCCACCCGGCGATCTGCTCGGCCTGGTGGTCCTCGGCCAGGTTCAGTGTGACCGACTCCTCGTACACCCCGACCCCGTACGGCGGGGGCTGGATGGACAGAGGCCCGGTCTCGCGGACGGCCCGCCCCGAAGAGCCGCCGACGCGGCTGACGGTGATGTCGTTGCGGGTCTTCTGGTCGTCCTCGGTCGGCTCCAGCGGGGGCCCGATCTCTCCGTTCGCGGTGTAGTCGAGGACGAGGACAGGGGTCTGGTTGTAGAGGGTCCACCGGTCGCGGTAGACGAGGCGGGTGTCGTCGAGGGCCTCGCCGAGGATGCCGCCGTCGGCGTCGGCGGCGTCCTGGAGGAGCGTGAGGAGGGCGGCCGGTAGCTGCGGGCCCATGGCGGCCGTGGCCTGTCCGCCGCGGGCGTACGTCAGGGCGACGGTGGCGCTCTCCTCGGAGGCGAGGCGGAGCATGCGGGCGGCGGCCTGCTCGCCGTCGAATCCGTCGTCGGCGTTCTCGTAGATCGTGACGCCGGGGTTCAGGCCGACACCGGGCACGGCGAACGCGGCGATGTGCCCGATGGACATGCCCTCGGTGGCGGTGCTCCAGCTGCCGAGGATCTGCGTGGCGCTGCCCATGGTGCCGGTGAACGTGGTGCCGGCGGTCCAGTAGCCGCCCGAGTTGGAGGTGTCCCGCCAGGCGGCCTGGATGCGGGTGACCCCGCCTCCCGCGTCGCTGGTGAAGATGGACAGCCGGTTCCACACGCCGGTGAAGTCGGCGACGGCGGCCGGGTCGTTGTAGAGGAAGAAGGCGAGGACGGTGTCGTCGGCGGCGCGGGCCTCGATGCGGATTCCGGCGGTCGAGGCGTAGACGACGGCGGCCCGCATGGCCGATCCGGCGACGCCGATGCGCATGATCTCCGTCGGCACCACCGGCATGGTGGGCAGGAAGTAGACGCATTCGATCTGCCACCCGGCCGTGGGCGAGGCCGGGACGGTAGCTCGGAAGCTCGACGCCGACTTCAGCTTCGGCAGCGGCAGGGAGCCGGGCAGGGAGGTATCGGCGGCCCAGTCGAGGCCGGTGTAGGTGGCCCCGGCGACGCGCGGGTCGGTGGCGGGCGCGCGGGTGGCGCTCGCTCCTTCCTCCATGGGCCAGTAGGCGAGCGGGTTGCCGGAGGGGATGCGGCGCCGCAGGGTCGAGGCGAGCGGCTTGGTTCCCTGGCCGAGGCGGCGCAGGATGCCGGCGGCCTCGATGGGCACCCACCGGTCGTTGCCGGAGACGTCCCAGCGCGCCGGCCAGGCGGAGATGTCCCCGTGGAACCGGTACTCGCGGTCACTCACTCGCGCCGGAGCGGCGACCGTCCAGGTCTTGCCGGTGGAGTCGACGAGGCTCGTCGTCCCCTCGGGCAGGGCCCGGAAGTCGGGCGCCGCCACGATGGTCCCGCCGAGGCCGTTGCGGACCTCGGCCCGGGAGACGCGGCCGACGAGCGGCGCCCGTAGCGGCGTCGTACCCGCTTGCGTCGGGCCGATCTCCAGCGCGGCCGTGGAGTTGTAGATGCTCGTCACGCCCGTGCCGGTGGCGGTGCTGATGAGCGTCCACGGGTCCGCCAGGCTGCGCGCCCAGTGCGCCGCGGCCGTGTACCCGCCGGCGCCGTTGTTGACGTCGAGGGTGAGACGCAGAGCGGCACGCCGGGGCAGCGCCGGGAGCGGGAACTGGGCGAACAGCTGCGTCGCGACGGTACCGCCCGTGGTCCAGAACAGGGTGATCGCGCCCTGGTAGACGCGGGCCATCCAGGCCCGGTTACCGTCGGCGCCCCACTGCCCTGCGAGGGTCTGGTTCAGGTCGACCGAGTACCAGTCGGCCTGAGCCTCGACGCGGACGTCGAGGTCGCCGGTGATCCCGAGCGAGGCGTGATCGGGCGTCGAGGCGGCACCGGCGCGGGAGGCATCGAGCGCGAGGTACGACTCGGCACCCTTGACGGAGATCCGCACCGGGGTGTTGCGCCCGATCAGGCCGAAGTACGGCGAGCGTGGGTTGCGCGGGCTGTACTTCCCGGAGCGGTTGTTGATCTCCAGCGACAGCTTGCCGGGGTTGGTGCGGACGCTCTCCTCGGAGCGTCCGCACTCGATCCCGATCGGCGAGCGGGTGTAGCTGTCCACGGTGATGTCCGTCCAGGTACCGCCGACCTGGAGCTCGACGCGGACGTCGAGCGGCGTCGTCGGGAACGCCATGTCCCCACCTCCTTACTGCCCGAAGGCGACTTGGACCGACCCGCGCCCCTCGACGCGAACGATCTTCTGGAGCAGCGTGCGGACGGCGGAGTCGGCGCCGGTCGTCTCCAGCCGGACGACGACCACCCCGCCGGCCATCCCGCCGCGGGTGAGCGGCGCCGCGGCGGGCGCGAGCTGCCTGCCCGAGGCGAGCGCGGCAGCGGCGGGCGGGGCGTCGACGAGCGCGCCCATAGTGCGGGTCAGCTCGGGCCGTCCCGCGTCGATGCCCTGCATGAGGCCGGCGGGGATCCACTGGCCGAGTGCGGCCATGACCCGCGACGGCGACGCGATCCCGAGCGCCCGCTTGATCGCGGACTGCATCGTCCTGGCGATGGTGAGCATCTGCCGTTCGATCGCCGCTTGCTGCGCACGTAGCCCCTGCACCAGGCCGCGCGCGGCCTGGATCCCCGCCCCGTACATCGCGTCGCCCGCGACGGCGCCGGCCTTCCCCGCCGCGGCGACGAGGTCCGCCTGGGTGCGGTTGATCTGCTGCACCTCTGACCTGGACGCGGCGGCCAGCGCCGTCGCTGCTGCCGAACCCTGCTCGACGCCGGCCTGCGCGACCTGCGCGATCAGGTCCGACCGAATCCCCTTGGCCCGCAGCGTGGCGAGCTGCGCGGCGAACTGCCGGGCCTGCGCCAGGCGCTGGGTGAGATTGGCCCAGATGCTCGACGCGGACACGGGGCCCTCGACGTTCTGCGTGACGTTCGCGGCGTCGAGCACCCCCTTGCGGACAGTCGCGGCGAGGGCGGCGCGGGCCTTGACCTGGTCGGCGAGGGACTTGGTGGCGGCCTTGAGTCGGGCCGCGAGCGCCACCTCGCGGGTGGCGAGACGGGTGAGCGCGGCCTCGCCGAGATCGATGCGGGCGAGCGCGGCGCGCTGCCCGCGGCCCGGGGCGAGCGCACTGCGGACGATGCCGGCCAGGTGCCCGGCCGAAGCTGCAACCTGCTTCGCGGAGCCCATGAGCCCGACGACCAGGCCCCGGGCGATCCACCGGCCCTGCTCCGTGGTCACCTTCGACGGCGACGCGATCCCGAGCGCCTTGGCGATCGGCCCCGGGACCATGTTCCTGGCGAAGCTCATGAGCTGGTCCTTGAGCCAGCCGCCCATGGACTTGATGCCCTGCCACAACCCGCGCGCGACGTCCTTGCCCTTGTCGACGAGCAGGCCGGCCAGGTTGCCGACGGCGGAGCCGATCCGGCCGGGCAGGCCGCGCATCCACACGACCATCTCCGCCAGCTTGCGGATGGCCCACTCCTTGGCCCTGCCGAACCAGTCCGCGACCTTGCCCGGGATTGCGGCGAGCCAGGCCACCCCGGCGAGGACCGACCGGACGGCACCCTGGACCTTCGCCCATATCCAGTCCCAGATCTTCCCGCTCCAGGCCTTGATCGTGTCCCAGTTGGCGATCACCAGGGCGACGAGCCCGATGACGGCGGCGATGACCCAGCCGATCGGGCCCATCGCGATCAGCCACTGAGCGGCCATGGTCACGGCCCAGATGACGGCGCGGCCGGCCATCATCGCGAACTGGGCCGCAGCGGTGATGCCGGCACGGACAACGGCCATGACCCACGTGCCGATGGACGCGAGCGCGGAGCCGATCCACGCGCCGGCGGTCGCCGCCGCCGAAGCGATGGCGGCGCCCGCGATCCGGGCATAGGCCATGAGGCCGACGGCCATCATGCGGCCCCACCCGGCGATCGCCCGGTACGTCGAGCTGTTCATCAGGTTCGTCGCCGCAGTCGAGATGGCGGTGTACGTCGCGTACACGCGCTGTGCGGCGGCCACGGTCAGTACGACGACGGCCAGGCCCGCGAGGGTGTACGCCAGTCCGCTCGTCAGCCCCTTGTGGTCCATGGCGAAGGAAGCGACGGCGCCGCCGGCGTCGGCGAACGCCAGCATCACGGAGCGCTTGAACGCCTCCAGGGAGTGCGCGGCGTTGCCGTTGAGGGTCTCGCCCAACTTGGACGAGGACCCAGCGAATCCGTCCATGGCGGTGGAGCCGCCCTTGAGAGACTTGAGGAACGCGGGGATGTCCCGGACGTTCATGTCCTCCAGCGGCGTACCGAACAGCGCGAGCGCGGTGGAGGCCTGGGAAGCGGGGTCCTTGATCTTCAGGATCCCGTCGATGATCTTCTGCGTCGCGGTCTGCGCGGTCGTGCCGCCGGCCAGGATGCTGTTCGCCATGGTGCGCGCGTCGAGGCCGATCGCCTTGTACGCGGCCTGCGATCCGGTCGACATGTCGGTCGACAGGATCGTGAACTCCTTGATCGCATCGCCGGCCTTGTCGATGCCGTACTGGCCCTTGGCGGAAGCGTCGACGAGGAGGCCGAACGCCTGCTCCCCGCTGTACCCGAGGGTGCTGAAGAACTGCCCGTACTCGTCGGCCGCTTCGAGGACGTTCTCGCGGAGCGCGGCGGGTACCCGCTGCGAGGCGCGGGTCATGAGGTCGAACGCCTCGGTGGCGTCGCCAGCCAACCGGGCGTTGATCAGGGTTCCGGCGTAGGTGACCGACTGGGCGACGTCGGTGTCGAACGCCTTCGCGAAGTTGAGGGCCTTCTCGCTGGCGGCCTCCAGGTCGGAGGCCGAGGCGTCCGTCATGCCCTTGATGGAGGTGGCCACGGCGCCGACGGCGATGTTGACCGTCTCCAGGGAATCGCCGTAGGCGTCGGCGTACAGGCCGCCGGCGACCGTGCCCATCTTCTGTGACTGGGCGGGGTCGAGGCCGAGCTGGGCGACGAGCTTGTCGGCGGTGGCGTCCATGTCGAGGCCGGTGTAGACGCCGGCGCCGAGCCCGGCGGCGAAGCCCGCGCCGATGGTCGTCGCGGCGGCGCTGAACCGCTGCCCCATCGCGGAGAGTTCGCCCGATGTCCTGTCGCGCGCGACCAGGTTGAACACGAGGGAGGTGTCCGACACGGCCGATCACCTCCGTCTCATCTGCTGCTCTGCCTCGTCCTGCGCGTCCTTGTAGGCGTCGAGCCAGTCGAGGGCGGCGTCGGTCTGCTCGACGGTCATCAGGTCCCACTCCCACGGGCGGATACCGAGGAGGTGGGCGGCGTTGCCGAGCTGGGCTATCCGGCGATCGGCAGCTCCGCTTTTCCCTCGTCGGTCGGCTCGTCATGGGCCTCCGCCATGTGGCGGTCGATTCCGGCGAGGGCGTCGGCGAGCTCGTCGCCGACCTTGGTCGTCATGACCTCGTCGCGGATGGCCTTCCATTCCTGCTTGGAGTACTCCAGGGTGAGCTCGTCCCACGCGAAGTCGACGTCTTCCCAGCGCGTCTTGGGGTGGTCGCGGCGCAGGTAGGTGAAGAGCAGGGCCCGGCGGCACAGGCTGTTGCCCTGGAGGACGTCGGTGGTGAACTGGGAGAAGTTGCGGTTCGTGCGCTTCTCGATGTCCTCGCGCTCCACGGACATCATCCGCTTGGGGTTGTACCGCCAGCGGATGGGCTCGTCCTGGCCCTCGGGGTTGTAGATCAGGTACACGGGGTTCTCCTTCAGATTCGGGATGCGAGACGGCGGGCCATGTCCTCCATGGCCCGCTCGACGGCCTCACGGGCGTTCGGCTCGACGCCGGACATCGAGTGGTCGAACCACTTCGTCTTGCCGTGCTGGGTGACCCAGGAGTCGGGACGGCCGTAGACGAGGTGGCGCCAGCCGCGGGGGCGGTTGGTGCGCTTGGGCGCGTTGGGGAAGTGGCGAATGTTCTTGGTCTTGAACGCCTTGATCCTGGCGCCGGACCACCGTCCGCCGAGCTTGACCTCGGGCCGGATCTTCCGGGCGATCGAGGACCGGAGGCCGGGCGAGGTGGCGGGGCCGGCCGAGGCCATCGACATGATTCCGCTTTTCGCGAGGGCGGCGGCGGGCTTGAGGGACTCCCGCATGTTCCTCGCGAGGTCCTTGCGGAGCTCCTTGCCGTCGGCCTCGGCGCGGATGGCGCGGGTGAGCGCGGCCAGGCCTTCGTGGGACTCGACGCCGAGCTCGAACGGCAGGCCGCCGGACGCCATCAGGTCGTGCCGCGGAGCACGGGGCCGGACGTCGGGAAGCTCACGCCCGAGGTGGCCTCGTCGCCCACGGACCCCTCGATGGGCTTCCACTCCTTGATCAAGATCGAGCCGGTGTACTTGGGGTTGGACGGCGACACCGGGCCGTTGGTGGGGCGGACCTCGAACGGGACGACGGCGCCGAGCAGTGACCACATGAGCGCGTCGATCTTCCCGACGGCGAAGTCGTTCAGGAACTCGCAGCCGAGCTCACCATTCTTGAGGCCGCCGATCACCTCCTTCCACCCGGCCGAGGCGTAGGTCGTGACGTCCTTCTCCTCGACCTCGGCCGCGACCTCGGCCTTGCGGGTGGAGTCGCTGAGGTCGACGCCGTTGATGCTGAGGAACTCCGATGTAAGGACCATTTTGGGCATGGGTGATTACCTGATTCCCAGGGAGACAGCGAACATGAACGAGGGGGAAGTCCCGGCGACGGTCCAGGCCACCCGGACATAGGAGTCCGTGATGGCGGCGCCCGAGGTGCGGAGGATCTGGCCGCCGGCGGCGGTCGCGGCGGCGAACGTGAGGCGGGCGGTGGGGGTGGCCATGCCGGCGGCGTCGTCCGACTCGACCGAGACCGACAGCGAGGGTGTGGTCCCGGCGGCCGACAGCACGTGCAGCGCGGCGTACAACTTCTTGCCCTCGGGCACGGGCCCGAGGTTGAGCGCCGTCCCGGACCCGGACGAGGTCCGGGCGGTGCCGGGCGGGTGGGCGATCTGCCCGCGCACGACCGGCCACGACGACTTGGCGGTCCCGGACCACGGCGCGACCTCGCCGACGGCGTCACCGAGCTTGTAGTCGGCGCGCAGCGCGTTGGTGAAGTAAGCGAGCGCGCCGACCACGGAGTCCGTGGGGCACACGGTCCAGGGCCCGAGGCCGCCGAGCTGCGCCCATGAGGCGTCGTCGACGAGGGAGGGGTCCCCGGCCTCCCACTGGCCCTCGCCGGAGATCTCCGCGGACCCGAGGCCGCCGAGCACCTCTTTCCACCCGGCTGACCGGTAGTTGGTGGCGTCCTTCTCCTCGACCTCGCCGGAGATCTCGACCTTGTTGGAGGCGCCGGAGAGATCGGCACCGACGGCGAACAGCCTCACGTCGGTCAAGATCTGCTTGCTCACGGGGCCCCCTTCCCGATGATGCGGATCATGAGCTCGGCCCCGACGTACTGCGTGCCCTGGTGCTCGTACCAGCGGTAGCCCTGGATACGGGTGACGCGCAGGTCGTCGGCCAGGCCCCCGAGGGCGTACTCGCCCGGGGCGCCGCGGGCGGCCTCGATCGCCTGCTTGAGCGAGGAGGGGCCGGAGCCGTCGAGGAGAGCGTCGAGGATCTCCTGGCCCGCGCGGTCGTCGGGCCTGCCGACAAGCACGCGGCACGTGAGCTCGGCCTCGTCGAGGCCGCCGCGCATGGCCTTGTCGAACTCGACCGAGTACTCGGCGCAGAAGAAGTGCGGGGCGGTGATCGCGTCCGGCACGTGGCCGGTTGTCGTGAGGGCGGCGGTGCCGGCGGGCAGGTCGACCGTCCGTGCCGCGGCGGCGATGGCTGTACGGATCTTGGATATCTGCATGTGGGCCGCTCCTATCCGAAGCCGGGGGCGATGTAGTGCTCGATCAGGGCCCACACGTCGGGGTCTCGACGGGACAGCCGTACGACGCCCCACTCGGCGGAGCCGGTGACCCCCTCGGGGGAGTCCTTACGGCGGTAGAGGCGGGCGGCCTGGAGGAGGGTGGCCTGCTGGATCTCGTCGGGAACCGCGGGCCATCCCCACCGGGCGGTGACCCGTACGCGCGTGGTGCCCTCGCCCCAGCTGCTCGGCCGCAGCAGGCCGGTGACCGGCCGGCCGCGGGCGTGCGCATTGTCGGGTGTGGTCTCGTAGTCGGTGACCGCCGACCACGCACCGGCGGTGCCGGTCTCGACGACGAGGCCCGACGGGGCGCCGATGTCGTCGACGAGCAGCCGCTCGCCGTCCCCGTCGCACAGGGTGCGGCCGGTGAGCCGGTACACCCGCGCGCTCGCGGTGTCGTCGAGGTAGAAGCGGCGGCCGGTGGCCGTGTCGATTCCCCGGGCCGCGGAGGCGAGCGCGCGGGTGAGCAGGCTGTCGCGGGAGGTGTCGTCGGCGGGGACGTTCAGCATCTCCCGCAGGGTGGCCACCGTCGCGTAGTCGGTGGCCACGCTCACCCCTTGGCGGTCCGCGAGCGGCCGGGCCGCTTCTCCGTGCTGTCGGGGGCGGCGGCGGTCTCGACGTCGGGATCGGTCTCACCGGTGTCGGTCGGCGGGGCGTCGTCGGGCGCGGGCTCGTCGGCCTCGGCGGCGCCGTAGCGGATCAGCTGCTCGGCCTCGTCGTCGGGCAGGTCGATGGTGCCGCCGCGCTCGGGCCACTCGGCTCCGTCGCGGGTGCCGCTGATCTGGACGCGCATCCGTACGCGCATGGGTGTGCTCCTTCGGTGGGGTGCGGGACTGACGGAGGGCGGGCCCCGGGCGGGGCCCGCCCTGGTGATCAGGCGGCGTTGCCGGTGAAGTTCTTGATGGCGCCGGTGGTGTCGACCTGGTCGCCGTCGCCGCGCAGGATCGCCCGGTAGGTGATCAGGTCGGAGTTGAACGCGTAGTCGTCCGAGCGCTCGAACCGGAGGGCCTCGACCTGCCGCACGAAGTACGTGGAGAAGTCGCCGAACAGGATGGACTTCGCTCCGAGGCCGACGGCCGGCATGTTCGGGTCGGTGTGCAGGGGCTTGCCGAGGATGGTGTCCGGCGTCCCTTCGAGGCCCGGCGACCACAGGTAGTTGCCCTGTCCGTCCTTCAGCTTGCGGAGGGTGCCGACGGTGCCGTCGCGCATCATCCAGCCGCAGGATGCCGACATCCGGTACGGCGAGATGACGCTGTAGAAGAGGTCGATGATGTCGTCGCCGGACGGCGCACCGGCGACGGATGCGGCGCCGGTCTTGCCGAGCGTCGACGCGGTGAGCACACCGTTCGGCTGCGACGAGCCGGTGCCGGTGACGAGCTCGGCGCCGAACCCGTTGCCGAGCGCGCGCCCGGCCTGCATGGCGAGGTAGCCGAGCAGGTCGACGCCCGTGTCGTTGGCGAGCTCGTGGCTGACCTGGAGCAGGAACCCGTACTTGTAAGCGTCGAGGGGGACCTGGCCGAACGTGGGCTCGTTGGTCGGCAGCGGGGCGGCCTCGGCCACTCGGGTCGCGCTCGACGAGTGCGCGGTCGTCTTGGGGATCTGCATCTGCTCGCCGGTCGCGGTCCGCAGGACGGTCGGCCCCGCGGCGAGGATGCCGGACGTCTCGATCATGTGCGCCACGAGGCGGTTGTAGAAGCTGATCGGGACGGTGTTGGCGCCGGCGGCGGCGGTCAGCTTCGACAGCGTGCGCTGATCGAGCGGGATGTTCTGGGCGGGGACGATGTCCAGCGAGCGGCTGCCGGACGCGCCGGTGAGCCACTGGCGGACGCGCGTGACCTCCGGGTCGGCGGCGCCGCCGCGGGCCTCGGGCGCCGGCGGGCTGTCGAGCAGCTGGCGGAACGTGGCGTCGGCGTCCTTCTGGCGCTGCTCAGCGTCGAGCAGTTCCTTGGCGCGCGCGTCGATCTTGTCCATGTCGCCGTTGAGGCGCTGGAACGTCTGCTCCTCGTCGGCGGTCAGATCGCGCTTCTCGGCCTCGGCGGTGTCGAGCAGGGCCTTGGCCTGCTCCCACAGGCCGGCGCGCTGCTCCTGGAGCCGCTTCACGTACTCGGGCATGGTGCCCTCCTTCGGGCATGACGACGACCCCCTTGGCCGGTGGCCGAGGGGGTCAGGTGGTGGATGGGTGAGAGGTGGGTGTCGCCCTGCCTCAGAAGGTGTGGCGCTTCTCCAGCTCGGCGCGCCGCTGCCGTACCGCGATGAGCGGGTGGGTGGCGCCCTGCCCGCTCGGCGCGAGGTCGATGGTGATCGGGGGCTTGGGCCCGAGGAACCGGCCGAGCTCACCGGCCTCGGCCGCTGCCCGGACCTCGGCGAGCTCGGCGCCCGCCTTGTCGGCCAGGGAGCGCAGGCCGGTCGAGGTGTCCATGTACGCGGGGGTGTTGACGGGGGCGACGTCGACAAGCGCGCCGGACAGCAGCGTGCGCAGCGGGAACCCGTCCTCGCTCTGGCCCCAGTCGTCGGCGAAGGTGCGGAACGCGAACGAGCTGCGCCGGACGTCGCCCCGCTGGACGAGTTCGAGGACGTCCTCGCGTGAGGCGGGGACGTCGACGTTGTAGTCGAGGCCGGTACCGTCGACGGCGAGCCGCAGCGTCTTGGCCTCGGTCGTCCCCAGGAGCCGGTTGTCGTCGTGGTTGTAGCGAGCCATCACGTCCGGCCAGCCGTCGCCCTCGCTCTTGGCGAAGAACGAGGGGTCGATGCGCTCGACGAAGCCGCCGAGGTTCTGGGACAGCCGGTTGAACTTGGCGGCGTAGCCGCCGATTCGGCGGCCGGTGCCGGCCTCGTCGGCGGCGCGGACCTCGACGAGGCCGCGGGTGAATCGGCGCTCGGCGTCGCCCATGGTCATTCCTCCTTGGCCTACTCGCCCGCGGGAACGGCGGGCGTCGGGAGCGGTCCGTAGACCTCGCCGCCGGCCCCCGGCGGGAGCGGCGACAAGTTCTCAGTGGTGCGGATCTCGTCGCGGTTCTTCCAGCCCTGGCCGAGGGCCATCCCGTGCGCGGTGTACCGGTCGATGATCGAGGTCCGGATCATGGCGTCCACGTTGAAGCGCACGTACTCCCGGCCGGGCATGAGGCGGCTGAACTGGTTCTCCAGCCGTACGAGCCAGGGGCGCAGCGTCATGCTGGCGAGGTCGTTGGCCTCGGCCTCGACGTTCGAGTACGTCATCGAGGCCCCGGAGTCGCCACCCACCTTGGTCGGCGGCACGCCGTAGATCGCAGCGATCTGGGTGGCGTTGAGCCGCAGCGACTCAATGAACTGCGACTCCTCGGGCGAGACCGACAGGGCGGTGAAGTCCCAGTCGGAGCCGAGGACGAGCGGGCGGCGGCTGCGGATGCTCGCGGCGAGCCGGCCGGAGATCTCCTCCGACTCGTCCGGGGTGACGGTCTTGCCGGTGTTCTTCAGCACCGCCGGCGGGGTGCCGCCGTTGGCGAACCAGGACAGCCCGTACTGCGTGGTGACGAGGCCGGCGCCGATCGTCTGCGCGAACGCGGACACCGGAGACAGCCCGACCACATGCCCGGGCAGCACGACCCACGGGATGTGGACGAGGTCCTCGCGGGGGACGACCCGGCCGCGCCAGTAGTACACGGGCCGGACCGGGTTGGTCTCGTCGACCCAGACGTCGTCCGGGTCCAGCCACTCGACCATGGTCGGGAACCCGAGCGGGTCCCGCTGCGTGATCAGGCCGTACGCGTTACCGCGCAGCAGCATCGACGTGAGGCACTTCGACAACCACGTCACCAGGTCGCCTTGGGCGTCCGGCGCCCAGAACAGCTGGGGAACGTAGTTGAGCGGTTCGCGGGACGAGCCGTCACGACGGAACAGTTGCAGCGGCAGGGTGGCGACCGACTCGGAGATGATCCGTACGCACGCGAAGACGGGGATCAGGCTGAGCGCACGCTCGGTCGACACCTGCGTCGACGACGGCCCGCCGGCCACCCACGGCACGGACGTGATCGCCCGCCGCGCCGCCAAGGCGAGGCGCCTGAACGGCGCGGCCAGGGCCCGTGTCCAGCTCGGCATGACGCCACCTCCTTTCAACCGACGCTGCTCATCACGTCGTAGTCGTCGAGCACCAGGGGGCCACGGTGGATGAGCGCCCACCGGGCCTCGGTCACGGCGACGAGCGGGGCGACGTCGACGAGCGACGTCGTACGGTCGAGGACCCAGGCGTCGCCGACGCGCCGTGTCCGGGCCCCGGACACGGCGGCCGTGAGCGGGACCTGGTCGATGTGGGCGACGGTGCCCTCGTTCAGCGCGTCGGCCAGCTGACCGCACGCCTCGGTCATGTCGCCGGACCGCAGCACGACGAGGTGCCCGCGGTGGGACTTGTCCCGCTTCTTGTCCTTCCTTTCGGGCACGGTGATGCCGGCCGCGACGAGCTCGTCGACGAGCGACCCGGCCGGAGTGCCCGAGCCGGAGATCGCCACGACGAGCGGACGCCACAGCCGGGACAGCCGCACGAGCGCGGGCACCACCCAGTCGGTTCCAGCGCGCCGGTCGACGAGCTCCAGGTGCACGCGCCCGTCCGGGCGGCGGATCGCGGCCCCGATGCTCGCGTATCTCCGGTCCTGCGCAATGTCGACGGCGAGGGCGAGCTCGTCTGCGGCCGGGCGGGACTCAGCGTCGGCGAGCGGCGCCCACTCCTTCTTGGGGATGTTCGGGTCGTCCGGCGGTGTGCTCTTCCTGGTGCGGTTCAGGTACGCGCGGTCGAACTCGGCGGGGTCGAGCTTCTCCAGCTCGGCCCGGATGGTGTCCTCGGTGACCGTGAAGCCGAGCGCGGGCAGGGCCGCCCGCCACGTGGCCGGGTCGTCGCGGGGCATGTCCTCGGGGGCGTACCACTCGAAGTACGCGGCGCGCGGCCGGACCGCGGCGAGGTCTTCGGCGAGCGCCGCCCACAGCGCCTCGATCAGGGCGCGGCCCTTAGTCCGCTTCTTGTTGAGCCAGGTCGACGCCTCGGTGCCCCCCGCGCTTGCCCACCACAGCTGAGCCATGGCACGGGTCAGCATGGCCGGAGAGAACGCCTGCTCAAGGCGGTCATCGGTGTGCGCGAACGCCTCGTCGATGAAGCCGAGGTCGAGCGGCGGACCGTGCGCCGCACGTTCCGTGTTGGCGGTGATGCCCATGCGGGACCGGGTCGGCCCCCACAGGATTGCCTCGTTGCCGTTGCTCTTCCTGATCCGGGCCCGCTTTGCCAGCGCCGAGGCGCTGATCTTCTCCCAGAACTCATCCTCCCAGCGCTGCCGAGCCATGCCTCTGGTCTGGGCGGCGTAGATGATGTTCTGCCGGGGGAAGGCGAGGGCGCGGTGGACCTGGGCACCGAGGGTGAGCTCGGTCTTGCCCTGCTGGCGAGAGACGCTGAGACCGACCTCGCGGTGAACGAACAGGCCGGTGGCCGGGTCGACTTCGAGGGCTACGTCAGTGACGTACTTCTGCCATGGCATCGGCGGGGCGCCCAGCGCAGCCATGACCTTCCACAGCTTCGGGCCGAGGCTGGGGAACGCGGGGTTGCGCGGCGTGCCCCAGCGGGGCGGACACGTCAGGCCGTAGCGCTCCAGCAAGTCGGCGGCGAAGGAGGCCGGCGGCGCCCACGTCTCAGACGACCCCGAGGTCATCGAGGCCGTCGTCGTCATCGTCATCCGTCGCACGTCCCTCCAGCAGCGCGGCGACGGTGGCCCGGAGTTCTCGCGTCAGCTGCGGGAGAGTGCGAGCGTCGGTCAGGCCGCGGACGAGGTGGCCGCACTCGTCGCACGGGACGGGTCGCCCGCCGTCGATCTGCTCGGCCAGCCGCACGGCGGTCGCGGCGAGGGTGGGTTCCATCCCGGTCAGGTCGCCGAGCTCGACGATGTCCTCGGCGAGCGCCGTGCTCACCGCGCCGAGCTCGTCGACGACGGCGAGGTCGAGGGACACGCCCCGCAGCGTGCCGGTGCTCGGGGGCGCCGCGGCGGCGGTCTCGTCCGGCGGGAGGAGGGCGGCGGGGGTGACGCCGAGGACGGCGGCCAGGGCGAGGAGCTCGTCGACGTCGACGCGCCGGGTGCCGGCCTCGACCCTGGAGACGATCGGCTGGGAGAGCGCCAGGCCGACGGCGGCGAGGCGAGCGACGAGCGCGGCCTGGTCCCAGCCGCGGGAGTCACGAAGGCGGGCCACGGCCTGGCCGACGTACAGGCCGCCGGGGCCGATCTCGCTCGTGCGTGCGGCCATCACGCCACCTCCCCTCACGTCGGGCCCGGGAGTCGCATACGGGCTGGTCAGGGGCGGGGGGAGAAAAATAAAAGCTGGGCGCGGGGCTGGGGAGCGGCCTGGCCCAAAGAACGGAGCCGCGCCGAGCCGGGCCGCTCCCAAGGCAGAGCGGGTGCATGATGGCAGGCATGACCAACTGGACATACCGAGGCCCTGCCTGTTTGTTCGCTCCGGACGGTGGTGCTGGCGAGCGTGTGCCTGTGAGCGTGGACCTTTGGGTCGAGGTGGTGGGGCCGGAAGCACCCGACTCGGTGACCACTCTCCGGTCATGGTGCGGCGGCGCCGAACCCGTCGAGCAGCTGGTCGACGTCCCCCATGGCATGTGCACGCTGGAGCTGCCCGAGGGGCGGTCTGGCGGCGTGCTCGTGATGGCGTCCGCCGAGGGGAGCACAGCGCGTCTGAGTCTCCGGGGAGTCGGCGCGCCCCCGTGGCTGGACGCTGCCTGATCAGGGTCCGGCGTACCAGTCGCGGGAGTTGGTGAGGCGGGGCGCGGCGCGGTCGCTCTTCTCGCCGTTGCATTTGCGCCCGCAGGTCGGGCAGCCGTTCACGCCGTGGGCGGGCAGCCAGTTGTCCTGGTCGCTGGGGTCCACGGTGCCCTTGCTCACTGGCACTACGTGGTCGACGGTGTCCGCCTGCGGGTGTCCACAGAGGTGGCAGACGTCGTTGTCGCCGAGGAAGCGGGCGCGGGCCTTGCGGTAGCCGTACTCCGTGAGGTCGGTCCGCTTACCCATGACTCCCCTCGGTACAGGTCCGGCCCGTCCGCAGCGGGGCGGACGGGCCGGGCGGTAGAGGGGCGGGTCAGCCGCAGAGGGTCGCTTTCAGGGCGGCGTTGATCGCCACGGCCTCGGCGTCGGTGACCTCGTGCTCGTTCGTGCTGAACCGGGCCTTCGCGGTGGACTGGGCGTTGCCCCCGCCGTTGATCGTCGAGCACTGGTTGCGGCTGTTGCTGATGGCCTTGTCCTCGTCGGCGACGAGCGCGGGGTTCACGGCCTTGAGTGCGGCGAGCAGGGCCACGCGTTCAGCCCCTTCGGGCTTGGCCGGGATGCCGGCCTTCTCCAACGCCTTGCTCATGGTGGGGTCGGGGGTGGTGCTCGTCGCTGGGGGCTTGTCGGCGGCGGTCTCGTCGCTGCTCCCGCACGCAGTGAGCGTGAGGGCGAGCGTGGCCGTGGCGATGAGGATGGTGGTCAGGTTCCTGCGCATTCGGACAGCCTCGCCGACGGCTGGGCGGCGCGCGGCTGGTTGATCGTCCTGTGACCTAGGTGGTCTCGGGGACACCGACGAGGCGCAGGGCGCGGGCGCGGGTGGCGGCCTCGGCGCGGGCGATGTCGCTGTGGGCGTAGAGGGGGCGGTCTCGGTGGTCGAGGCCGGTGGGGGTGAGGTGGCCGCGGTTGACCCAGGAGCGGATGGTGGCTGGAGTGACGGCGGCGGCACCGGCGGAGAGGAAGCGGCGCCATTGGGTCGCGTGGGCGGCGGCCTCGGCGGCGGTGTACAGGTCGGCCACGGTCACCTCCTGGAACGGCGACGGCCCCCGCTGCTGTGGCGGGGGCCGTGGTGGTGTGTGGGCACACGTGTGGTGCTGGCATCAGTGTTGCGCTACGTGGCCATCATGTCCAGCGGCATTCCGCGGGGCGTGTCACCTGCGGCGTCGGCCCCTGCTGTACCCGTTCCGGTTCCCGGCGGACCAGGCGCTGTACTGACGGGCCCGTGTCTCACCGGGGATGGCCTCTACGGCGGCGAGCGCGGCCCGGATTTCCTTGGCCGAGCCCAAGGGGTGTCCGGCGGCGGTCTCGTACGCGGCCAACAGGTCGCGGACCAGCGTGCCGAGCCGTGTGATGCGGGGGTCGGCCAGCGGTTCACGGGGCACCACGGTGTACTGCCGGACCGTGTCCTCGGGGACTTCCACGGTCGACCTGTCCCGCGGTTGCTTCCACTCGCGGGTGTCCGGGTCCTGGCTGACGGGGCGCAGCAACACCAGGAGCCCGCGGGAGGTGTAGCTGTCGATCACGTAGTGGCTGCCGTCGGGCCCTCGGTAGATCGCCTCACGGTTCAGCGCCGGCGGGGCAGGGGGGAGCGCCTCGGCGTGGCGCACCACAGCCGTGAGCAGGTCGACAGCCGCGGCGCGGGGGAAGCCGACGGCCCTCATGACATCCGACGAGATGCGGTGGGACCTGAGGGCGTTGCTGACCTGCATGTCGGCGAACTGATGCAGAGGATGGGAGCGCAGGGCGCCCGTGTGCTCAACGTGGTTGGCGTAGGTGATCAGGCGCTCGGTGTGGGTGGGACCGTCGAGGGAGGCAAAAGCGAGGGCCGCTCGGTCCAGCAGGTTGAAGAGCCGGTCGACGTTGTCGAGGGCCCGCTGGTCCTCAGTGCGTACGACGAGGCTGAGGACGTGGGGTTCCAGGTCGAGAGCGGGGGTGTTGAAGATGACGGCGCCGTACAGCAAGCGCAGGTACTCCTCCAGGCGGACGTCGCTGGGGCGGTAGCGCTCGACGAGGAGCTGGCCCCGAGCGGCGGCGCCCTTGCGGGCGAGCCGCAGGTAGTACTCGGGCGACGTGCTGAGGGGCAGGGGCGATCGAAGGTCTCGGGTCATGCAGTCCTCCTTGGGTCATCATCCCTACGGCGTAGGGGAGTTGTCCTCAGTTCGGGTGGATCGCTGGGTGGCGAACGTGTAATGACCGATCACAGGGGTGGTGGTGTGGGGGTAGATGCCGGCGTCCCATGCCTGGCGGTAGGCGGCGGCCATGAATCCGATGGCGTGCCTAGCCGCGGCCTCGGGGCAGATGCCGGTGCTGGTCAGTACGGCGAGGTCGTCCAGGAGCGCCGGGTCGGCGGCGAGGATGAGGGACATGGGCGCCATGGCCTGGGGACGGCCGGACACCGTCCCGCCGTCCGTCCCGTCCGGGCCCACCGTGTCCTCGGGCCCCGGCGGGACAGCCTCGTCCGGCGTCCCTTCGTCCTGGTCGGCAGGGGTCTGCATGTCCTCTTCCAGAGCGTGTATGTCCCGCTGGACGGTGGTCCGGCCCACGCCTATGCGTTTGGCGATGTCCCGGATCGTGAGCTTGTCCCGCCGCAGCTCGGCGACCTGGCGGCGTCGCTCGGCGATGTGGGCGGGCAGGGCCGCAGCGGTCGTCACGATGCCTCCCGGGTGTGCTGGGCGGCGGCCAGGAGGATGCCGATCCGTGCGAGGCCCGGCATGACGGCGGCGCGATGCTCCGCGTACTCCTCGGGGGTGAGCAGCCGGCCGCACGCCGAACAGTCCACGTACCGCTGCCAGTCGGTGAGCCCGAGGCCGAAGCACGCACACGAGGGACAGGGGGCGTCCAGGTGGCGGCGGCGGGGCTCGGTGCTCGTGATGGCCCGGATCCGGCGGACGACGTCGGCGAGCTCGGCATGCAGCAGCGCGACCCAGGACGCACGGAGGACGTGGTCGAGGTGGCGGGCGAGGTAGGCGGCGTACGGGGCGCGAGGGTTGATGGGCGGGAGGTTGTGGCCGAGGTCGTCGGCGAGCTGGTCGGCCCACGCGTGCAGGATCGCGTGGACGGGGGCCGGCCCGTCCTGGTCGCCGGCGGTGTCCCGTACGGGGCCGGGCGCGGCGGGGCCGAGGAGGGTGAGGACGTCGGCGCGTACGGGTAGCGGGGCGTGCGCACGGCCGGCGCCGCCGTACCCCTGGGCGGGGCGGACCCCGAGCTCCAGGGACGCCCTCAGAAGGACGACCTGTCGAGGGATTTCGGCGAGCCAGCCGCGCAGGCGGTCGCCGCACCGGGCGCACGCCGTACGGGGCTGGTCGGCGGAGTGGGTGCAGATCAGGCAGGTGCTCACGAGTCCTCCGGGTGGCGGCTGATCAGCTCCCGCAAGGCGACGGCGTGGGGGTGCTCGGCGTACGGGTCCATGTGGCGCGCGACGAGGAGGGCGTCGAGGTCGTCGCACCACGCCAGGACGCGGGCGACGGTGGCCTCGGCGCGGCGGGCCCGGGCGCGGGCGCTGCGCCAGGCCAGGCGGTAGCGGACGCCCCGCTCGCGCTCGACGACGAGACGGCGGATGGCCCGGGGGACGTCGGGCCAGGACGGAGCGCCGCAGGCGCGGCGGGCGGCCGTCAGGTATCCGCCGAGGCGCTCCATGTCCGCGACGAGCCGCGCGTTCCTGCCGGCGCCGAGCTCCTGCTCGACGGGGCGGGTGGTGTGGTTCCGCGCGGCCATGGCGGCGTTGTGGGTGAGGGCGGCGCCGATCGCGGCCCCGATGGTCGGGTAGTGCTCGGGCACGTGGTGCTCCTGGTAGTGAAGGCGGGAGAGTCAGGCGGCGGTGCGAGGCGGTTCGGCGGCCTGGCGGAGAGGGCTGCGGGCGCGGCGGATCGCCTTGCGCTGGTTCGGGGTGGTGCCACCCCACACGCCCGGCTCGCCGGTCTCAAGGGCCCAGTCCAGGCAGGGAGTTCGGACCTCGCAGGCGGTGCAGATCTTCCGCGCTGCGGCCGTCGAGGAGCCCTTCTCCGGCCACCAGAGTTCGGGGTCGACCTGGCGGCACAGCCCGAACTCGCGCCAGTCGGCGCCGTGTTCCTCGGGCGCGGTGGCGCGGGTGGTGCTCACCGCTGCCACCCCCGCCACGGCGCGGGCCGCACGCCGCTGGTCTGCCGGGGCCCGGCGCGGCGGGGCCGGGGGCGGGTGCAGGTGGCGGCGTGGCGGCATGGCGCGCCACTCGGCGTGCTCCAGGGCCGGGCGCTCGCCGGTCAGGGCGCGGACGCGCAGGCGGCCGGTGCCGTCGGTGTACGCGGCGGCGTTGCCGGTCGGGTCGGGGTTCGCGTTGAGGGCCTGGCGGCGGCCGGCGGCGGTGACGGCCCAGCGGATGGGCTTGCCGCACGACGGGCACGGCGTCGAGCCCTGAGGCGTGGTCATCGGGTCTCCGGGGTGGGTCGGTGGGTCATGCGGTGCCGGCGGTGTACTCGCGCTCGGCGGCGAGGCAGTCGTCGCAGCGGCCGGGCTCGGGGGCGCGGTAGTCGCGCCCGCAGCCGCAGGTCCGCAGCGGGGCGAACGGGTCGGTGCGGGCGTGAGGGGCCCGTGGGGCGCTGGGGGCGTCCGGGGTGCCGCTGGAGGGCATGACCATGAGGAACGCGCCCTGCACCGGCACTACGGGGCCCGTACTGGTGTTCTGGGCGCGGCGCTCGCATCCGGTGCACACCGTGCGGTCGGGCCGGATGACGGGCTGGCCGCAGCCGTCCGCGCAGCGGCGGTGCTCCTCGGGCTGGGGCTGGGGCTGGGGCTGGGGGATCGTTTCCTCGCTCGCGCGCCCGCGCGCGTCCTGTGGCTGAGGTGGATGATCGGCCGTCGTCTGGTCAGGTTGTGGGTCCCTACTGGAAGTAGGGGGAACTGGTAGGCCCCCGCCGGGGACGGGTTCCGGACCGCGTCCGGGGACGGTGTCCGCACCCGTCCGGGGACGGGTACCGGATGTGTCCGGAGCCCCGCCAGGGACGGGTTCCGGAACCTCGTCCGGGGACGGGTTCCGGGACGCGTCCCCGGACGGGTTCCGGTCCTCGGCGGATTCCCGTTCAGCAAGCGCCTCGGCCTTTGCTTTGCGCCGGGCCTTGGCCTGCCTTGTCTCGCCCCATATGTGCAGGTGCTCGCCCCAGTTGATGCGCGCGGAGGGGATGAGCAGCTGATAGACAGAGGACTGGTTGGGGCGGCGCCGGCGGGCGAGGAGCTCGACGGCCAGGAGCAGCCGCACGCACCGGGTGACGGTCTCCTCGCTGACGCCAGCGACCGCGGCGAGGGTGGCGTTCGAGGGGAACGCCCTGGAGCCGTCGGCGTTGGCGTACGTGGCGATCAGGATCCCGATGTGGGCGGCCTTGGAGACCTCGGGTCGCCGCGCGCGCAACGCCTCGTCCCTGACCTGGTTGATCCAGGCGTTGCGGACCGACTGCACGTGATCGCTGGACACGACGTCGTCCTTCCTTGCTCGTTTGGTGCGGGACCGGGCGGGCCGGGGCGCGGGGCCCCGGCCGGGGCCGGTCAGGCCGGGTGCTGCTCGCGGAGGCGGCGCAGGATCGGGCCCGGGATGGTGAGCTCGGTGGGCGCGGTGTTCCAGCGCTCGCGGCGCTCCGGTCGGCGGATCCAGCCGCGGTTCTCCAGGATCTGGAGCGAGACGACGACGCGTCCGGCGGAGAGCGCGGTCTCGGCGACGAGGCCGTCGAGGTGCGGCTGGGCGCCGTCGGGGATCCGGCCGGTGGTCCAGTCGGCGTGGGACGCGAGGGTGAGCGCGACCAACTGCGTGGTCGGGATGAGCCGGGAGCCGGTGATCCCTCGCTCGTACAGGCGGCGGAACGGGGCGTCGACGGCCGGGTCGTGGGGGCCGGGGGCGATCAGCGGGTGGGCCTGGCGGCGGAAGACGTCGGCCGGGGTCGGGATGGTGCTCATGAGCTACTCCGTGGTGGTGCGGGTGCTGGGGGTGGCGTAGATGTAGGCGCCGGGCGGCCAGCCGGGCCCGGGCGGCGCCTCGGGGCGCCCGGCGAGGGCGGCGGGGGTGTGGCGGTCGCAGCACCAGCCGGTGACGAACAGGCGGGCGCGCGCGAGGCCATGGGGCCCGACGCGGTCACACGGCGGCGGGCGGCGCCTCACGACGAGGGCGCGCGGCGGTGCGTACCGCACTGGTCGCACATCACGTACCCGGGCCCGGCCGGGTAGTGCGCGGTCTCCAGGTGCCCGCACCGGGGCGTGTGGCACGCCAGCCACACGAACAGGCGCGGGGCCGGGAGCTCGGCGGCGGGCAGCGGCTCGGGAACGGGCCGGCGGCGCAGGGCCCGCCCGGCCGCGACCGTCGCGCACACGAGGGCGGCGGCGAGGGTCGCGGCGCCGAGGAGCAGCAGGCCGAGGAGGCCGAGCGCGAGCAGGTCAGCCACGGCCGACCTCGATCGCCCGGACCTCGGCCAGGGCGCGGCCGTACGTGGCGCACGCTCCGGCGCAGTACCAGCGGTCGGGCTCCCTCGACCCCGGCCACGAGACGGCGACCATCCCGGTGGACGGCTGCGGCATGCTGGTGAGCTCGCCGCAGCCGTCCGCCGGGCACTCCCGTCCGGTCGGGACCGGCCGGGGCGGCGCCGGCGGGCCGACGAGGCCGCGGTTCCAGCGCTGGGCCTCGGCCCGCTTGGCCCGGTTGGCGGCGTTGTACGCGTCCCTGCACGGCTGGCAGGACGGGAGCACCTTGCGGGCGCGGTGCTGGTAGTAGCCGCGGGTGCTCCCGTGATCGATGCCGTCCCTGGCCACGGTCTGGATGGCGCTCACTCGTCGGCCTCGGCGTCGTACGAGGCCGCGACGGTCAGCGGCGTGACCAGGTAGCCGGTGATCGTCTCGACCGGGCCGTCGGCGTCGCCGTCGGGGCCGAAGACGACCAGGTCCTCGGAGGCGTCGTTGCCGCCGTGGTCCGGGACCCAGCCGAGGTAGCCGCCGGTGGTGTCGCGACGGACGAGGACCTCGCAGTGGGCCCGGGCGGCCTCCCTGGTGGTGTACAGGCCGAGCGGCAGGGAGTTGAGGGACGCGCGGAAGACGGTCAGGTCGACCGGGGCGAGCACCGGGAGCAGCGTCGACAGGGTCGCGTGCACCTGAGCCTCCGCCAGGTCGGCGCCCCGGTGCGCCAGGCGCTCGCTGAGGGTCAGGTCGGGCGTCCCCGTGGTGTCCATCCAGCGGGCGGCCCGGGTGAGCAGCTGCTCGGCGAGGGCGTGGTGGTCCTGGGGGTTCATCGGCGGGTGTCCTTCCGGGAGGTGGCCCACGCGGCGCGCCGCGAGACGTGGGTGTGGGTCCGGCGCGGGCGGGTACCGCCGTGGCTGGTGCAGGGCTCGCCGGGCGCGGCCCCGCGCGTCGGGCAGGCCACGGCGAGCTGGGGCAGGGAGCGGGCGCGGTCGGTCATCGCGGGACCTCGCGGCGCCACTCGACGGTCATGTAGCGGCCCCCGTCCGGCGTCGGGCGGGTGTTGACCTGCACGTTGATCTCGCAGGGCATGACGTGGCCCGGGTAGTGGGCGTGCTCCAGGCGCTCCGTGCCGTGCGGCAGCTCGACGCCGACCATGTCGGGCAGCCAGCCGCCGATCTGGCGGTAGGTGTGCCCGTACCAGTCGGGGTCCAGGTCGCACAGCGAGGCGCCGAGCAGGGGCACCGTGCCCCACACCGCGAACTGCAACTCGGCGCGGGGCGCGCGGCCGGAGGCCGGCGCCGGGGTGAGCTCGCCGCCGGTCGTCGCGGTGCCCTTCCCCGTCCGCTCGGCGAGCAGCGCCTCTCGGTCGTCCAGGAGGGCGGCGACGTCCCGGTCCAGCTGCTCGGTGGTCCGGTACTCGCGGCGTCCGGCGCGGATCTCGGCGAGACGCTCGGCGGTGAGTCGCGTGCTCATCAGCGGCCACCCCCCGTACGGCGGTCGCTGCGGGTGAGGGCGTATCGGACGGCGAGCACACCCAGGAGCCAGACGAGGGCGCAGGCGGCGGTGATCATCGGGCGCCCGCCTCGGTCCGGTCGACGACCGGCGTGAGGGCGCCGACGAGCTCGACGAGCTCGGCCTCGCCGACGCGGACCCAGCGGGCGCAGGTCTCGACGTCGACCCCGTCCAGGACGTACAGCTGCTCGCCGTCGGGCGCGCGGCCGGCGGTGCGCCAGCAGGTGCCGTCCGCGGCCTGGACGACGGAGAAGGGGACGGGAGGGGGTTCGGTACGGTGAGTCACGGTTCCTCGATTCGTGGTTGAGGTGCCGAGGGGTCGCGCATGGACCGGGCTGGGTCCGCGCGGCCCCCGTTTGTTCAGGCCGCGGTTCTGCGGCGGCGGGGCGTGCGGGGCGTAAGGGTCGCGACGGGTGCCGGATCCCCGACGTAGCGCTCCGTGGCCGTCGTTCGAGACGAGGTGGGGGGCATAGCGCTGGGACGGACAGCGGCCTCGTGCTGCCGAAGGATCTGCACGTAGTGCTGCTCCGTGAAGCGCCAAGCACCGGCGATCTTGATAGCGGGGATCGCACCCTTCCTGGCCTGGTCCTTCAGCCACCAGGCCGAGACGCGCATCGAGGCCGCGAGTTCCTCGGGCGTGTGCAGGACCGGGAGGCGACTCATCAGGCAGCCCTCGCGTGGGACTGGAGCCCCTCGCGCTCGCGCTCGACGAGGTAGTTGTCGATGACGCTGATCCGGGCAACCACCCGCTTACCGATACGGAAGGTGGCCGGCCCCCGTCCCAGGGAGCGCCACCGGCGCACGGTGCCGGGAGCGATTCCCAGCCGACTGGCAATCCCGGGGCCAGCCGCGGTGTCTTCGATATAGATCAGGCCGTGCGGCGGGCACGGACGGGTCCGACGATTCACGCCTACCCACTTCCTCTCAGCTCTCACATCTTTGATGGACGAATCGTTCTATTCTGGAGACGCAGGGGGCGCAAAAAGGACCAGGACACCGACCCCGAGAGCCTGCGCAAGGTCGTGTGCGGCCAACACTCCGCAGGTCACACGACCTCCGGAGACGAGATGGCCAACCGTCGACCTCGGGACGCCAGACTCCTCGGCAAGGGTCCCCACGCTGTACGGCGCCCCGCGCCCGGGGTGCTTCATGACGAACTTGAGAACGTCACGGTCGCGGAGTCGATAAAGGGTGCTCACCGTCTCCCAATCAGACCATTGCGGCTACGAACGGGAACAGTTAAGCACGCAAGGGAACGAATCGTCTACGAATCAGAACGGCCGGATGTGAATCTTCGGCAAAATCGGGGGCAGCGGCTACGGTGAGCTGTAGACGATTCGTCTGCAAGTTGGGACGATCGGCCCGCCTGAACAGGTGTTTTGGAAATCACGAAGCAGTGCTCGCGAGACGCATGGGTCTCGCGAGCGCCAGAGAGGCAGCGATGGCAGCGGAACGCACCCGAAGCGGATCGCAGGACGCCACCCATATCCCGGATCGGTTGGCACGAGAGATGGATCGTGACGAGCTGAGTCGCATGGTGCGAGAAGCGAACGATTCTGGCGCGTCCTACCAAGACATGGCAGATCGGGCGGCGGGGGCCGGCCACTCGATCTCGAAGCCGTACATGCAGAAGATCGCCACCAACAACGTAGCGAGCTCGCCGTCGGAAGACCGACTCGAAGCAATCGCAGCTGCGATCGGCAAGCCGATTGCCCTGGTCAAGCGTGCGGCCGCGATTCAGTGGCTCGGCTACGACGCCACCGAGCTGTCCGGCTACGACGATGACGTCCGGATCATCGTGGCGCACCTCGCGGGCATGGAGCCCAAGGACCGTAAGAAGTGGCTCGCCATGATCGAGGCCGCCGAGAAAGCCGACACCGAGGGGGACCGATGATCCGATTTCGCGAGGCGCCCATGCCGGCCCTCTTCCCGGTGACGATCGTTGAGCGGCCCGGACAGATCACGTTCTACATCGACCCGTCGCTCACCCTGCCGGAGATGCTTGCGGCCATGAACGCGGCCGTCCAGGCGCAGCTCGCCGAGGGCAGCCTCGTGCAGCTCCACCACGGGGAGATCTTCACCCTCGGCCTGGCGCAGTTCGTACACCAGGCCGCAGCACCGCGATAGGCGTGATCAGGGGGCCATCAGGAGGGGGACATGGGCTTTCCCGAGAAGCGTGGCAGCTACTACCGCGCACGGTACAAGGCGGCTGACGGGACGTACCCGAGCGTCAAGGACGAGTCCGGCCGGGTAATCAAGTACCGGACGGAGCGGGAAGCGCGCCGCGCCGCGAACGATGCAGAAGCCAAGGTGAGGGAAGGCGGGAAGCCGGCGGGCGCCGACGTGGTCCTGGCGCCCATGTTCGGCGAGTACGTGGCCCGCTGGTACGCGCGCCAGTCACTGGCCCTGTCCACCATGGAGAACTACAAGAGCCACATCGAGGCGCACCTGTTGCCTGCCTTCGCGCACCTGCGGCTCACAGACATCACCCGCGCCATGGTCGACGCGTGGGAGCTCGCCGAAAGGCAGCTCTACGCGGCATCATCCGTAGCCACGTACCGGAGGATTCTGGCTCTGATCCTCGACGATGCGATCGACGAGGGTGAGCTGGAGGGGGCGAACCCGGCACGCCGCCGGCGGGGCCGCGGCCGGCGTGCCGGCCGCTCGGCGACTCGCACGGCCGAGAAGGCGATCACGGATGCCCTCGGCGCACTCCTCCTCGCCGAGCGGGCGTCTATCCTCACCGGCCGAGACGACGAGTTCGTCATGATCGTGCTCATGACCTACACGCAGATGCGGTGGGGCGAGGTGAACGGACTCGAAGAGAAGTATGTCCGCGACGAGACGTTCCGCGTCGAAGCGCAGCTGTACGAGCTCAACGACGGCTCGCTCATATGGTGTCCGCCCAAGGACGACAGCTTCCGGACCATCGACTCCATGGACTGGCTCACCCAGCTGGTCCGGGGTCACATCAAGCGCACGCGCCCGGAGCCGTGCGCGTGCCATGGCCGACGATTCGTTTTCCGATCGAGCTACCTGACGCCCGAGAGCCGGATCACAAGAGCGGAGATCGCCGCTGAGGCCGGTGTGGGCGTCGCTACGGTGAGCCGGGCGCTTGGTACTGGCTCCGTATCTGCCGAGTCCCGGACGCGCGTGCAGGACGCCGCAGCGAGGCTGCTCAGCGCCCGCCCGCCGACGTACATGCCGCACTGGAGCCGCGGCGAGTTCCGGCACAGCGTCTTCGTCCCGGCCGCGAGCGGCTGGTATCCCTCCCGCGGCACGCTGGACCCTCCACGGCCGGTGTGTGTGCGGGCAGAACCTTGGCCCGGGCAAGTGGTACGCGGCCGTCACTCTGCCTCGCAGGCGGACGCGTGCTGGGTCCCGATCGAACGGGACCTCACCCCTCATGGGATGCGGCATACCGGTAAGGCGCTCATGGAGGAGCTCGGTGCACCCAAGGTTCTGATCGACGAGCGGATGGGCCACATCGACGGCTCGACGCCGGCCATCTATTCCCACGTCACCAACGGCATGCGGCTGCGGCTCAAGCAGGGGCTGACCGATGTTTGGCGCCAGGCCCTGGCCGCGCGAGCGGCGATGTGCCCGTGGTCCCCCGTGCGTGTTCTCGACGGGCTGCTAACGGAGCACTTCGCCAACCCCCAACCCAAGATCATCTCCCAAATTTCTCCCATCCTGGCCACTCTCCCAGAGGCTGAACGCAAGAAGATGGCCTCTGACCTGCTAGAACTTCTGATGTCGGGATAGTGGGTTACGTCGTATTTCATGAAGTCCCCGCCGGTGCAGTACTTCGACGACGAGGCCCTGGCCAACGTCGAGAAGTTCATCAAGGGCGAGGTCGAGCGCTGACCTGACGGTCGCACAGCTCACTGACGAGGGTCCCCGTGGCACTGCCCGGGGGCCCTCTTCGTATGTGAGTCTTGCTGCCATGTCCGTCGTGCGTGATCTGCGCGTCCTTCTGCGCCTGCGGTACTTCCGCCGTCTGCTCGCCGTACGCCTGCTCTCCCAGTGCGCCGACGGCGTCTACCAGGTCGCGCTGGCCACGTACGTCGTCTTCTCCCCCGAGAAGGAGACCAGCCCCGCGGCCATCGCCTCGGCCATGGCGGTGCTGCTGCTCCCGTACTCCCTCGTCGGCCCCTTCGCCGGTGTCCTGCTCGACCGCTGGCAGCGGCGCCAGGTCTTCCTGTACGGCAACCTGCTGCGGGCCGTCCTCGCCTGCGGCACCGCGCTGCTGGTCCTGGCCTCCCCACCCGACTGGCTCTTCTACGCCTCCGCCCTCTCCGTCACGGCCGTCAACCGCTTCGTCCTGGCGGGCCTCTCGGCCGCCCTCCCCCGTGTCGTCGACGACGAGCGGCTGGTCATCGCCAACTCGATCTCCCCGACCGCCGGCACCCTCGCCGCCACGCTCGGCGGCGGACTCGCCTTCGGGGTGCGACTGGTCGCCGACAACTCCGACGCGGCCGTCGTCCTCCTCGGCGCCGTCCTCTACCTCTGCTCCGCGCTCGTCTCGCTCCGGATCCCGCGCGGACTCCTCGGCCCGGACCCGGACCGCGTCCAGCCCCGCCTGTCCAGCGCGCTGAAGTCCACCGCCCGGGGGCTGGCGAGCGGGCTGCGCCATCTCGCCGAGCGGCGCCCGGCCGCCCGGGCGCTCACCGCCATCGCGCTGATGCGCTTCTGCTACGGCTCCCTGTTCGTGACCGTTCTCATGCTCTGCCGGTACGCGTGGAGCTCGACGGAGTCGGAGGGCCTGGCCGTACTCGGGCTCGCCGTCGCCGCCTCCGGTGCCGGTTTCTTCGCGGCGGCCGTCCTCTCGCCCTGGGCCGTCGGGAAGCTGGGGCCGTTCGGCTGGATGACCCTCTGCGCGGGAGCAGCCGCCGTGCTCACCCCGGCTCTCGGGCTGACCTTCGCCCGGACGCCGTTCCTCGTGGCCGCCTTCCTGCTGGGTCTGATCACACAGGGCGCGAAGATCGCGACGGACACCGTCGTCCAGACCTCGGTGGACGACGCCTATCGCGGGCGGATCTTCTCCCTCTACGACGTGCTCTTCAACGTCGCCTTCGTCGGGGCAGCCGGGGTCGCGGCGCTGATGCTGCCGCCGGACGGCCGGTCCGCGCCGCTGGTGATCCTCGTGGCCCTTCTCTACGCGTCCATCGCGCTGGCGCTATGGAGAAGCGTCAGGAGCTCCCACAGGACCTGACGACGAAGGGGCGATGTTTCACGTGAAACATCGCCCCTCGCCGGTGCCGGCCCTCCGCTGTTTCACGTGAAACATCGCGCGTGAAACAGCGGCGCTCGCGCTACTCGCCCTGAGCCGCCCACCACTCCCTGAGTGCGGCGACGGCCTCGTCCTGGCTCATCGGCCCGTTCTCCAGCCGCAGCTCCAGCAGGAACTTGTACGCCTGGCCGACGGCCGGCCCCGGGCGGATCCCCAGGGTCTCCTGGATCTGGTTGCCGTCGAGGTCGGGACGGATCGAGTCCAGCTCCTCCTGCTCCTGGAGCTGCGCGATGCGCTCCTCCAGGCCGTCGTACGCGCGGGAGAGCGCGGAGGCCTTGCGCTTGTTGCGCGTGGTGCAGTCGGAGCGGGTCAGCTTGTGGAGCCGCGAGAGCAGCGGGCCCGCGTCGCGTACATAGCGGCGGACGGCGGAGTCGGTCCACTCGCCCGTGCCGTAGCCGTGGAAGCGCAGGTGCAGCTCGACCAGACGCGAGACGTCCTTGATCATCTCGTTCGAGTACTTGAGCGCCGTCATGCGCTTCTTCGTCATCTTCGCCCCGACCACCTCGTGGTGGTGGAACGAGACCCGGCCGTCCTTCTCGAACCGGCGGGTGCGCGGCTTGCCGATGTCGTGGAGCAGGGCCGCGAGGCGCAGCACCAGGTCCGGGCCGTCCTCCTCCAGGTCGATCGCCTGGTCGAGGACGGTCAGCGAGTGCTCGTAGACGTCCTTGTGCCGGTGGTGCTCGTCGCTCTCCAGCCGCAGCCCCGGAAGCTCGGGCAGCACATAGGCGGCAAGGCCGGTGTCCACGAGCAGTCCCAGGCCCTTGCGGGGGTGTGCGGAGAGCAGCAGCTTGTTGAGCTCGTCACGTACCCGCTCGGCGGAGACGATCTCCAGCCGCTCGGCCATCTCCGTCATGGCCGTGACGACCTCGGGGGCCACCTCGAAGTCCAGCTGCGCGGCGAAACGCGCGGCGCGCATCATGCGCAGCGGGTCGTCGGAGAAGGACTCCTCGGGCGTTCCCGGAGTGCGCAGCACCCGGGCGGCCAGGTCCTCCAGGCCGCCGTGCGGGTCGATGAACTCCTTCGCGGGGAGCGCCACGGCCATGGCGTTGACCGTGAAGTCGCGCCGGACCAGGTCCTGCTCGATGGAGTCGCCGTAGGAGACCTCGGGCTTGCGCGAGGTGCGGTCGTACGCCTCGGAGCGGTAGGTGGTGACCTCGACCAGGTAGCCGTCCTTCTGGCAGCCGACCGTGCCGAAGGCGATGCCGACCTCCCAGACCGCGTCGGCCCAGGGTCGGACGATCTTCAGCACGTCCTCGGGACGGGCGTCGGTCGTGAAGTCCAGGTCGTTGCCGAGACGGCCGAGAAGGGCGTCGCGGACCGAGCCGCCGACCAGTGCGAGGCTGAACCCGGCTTCCTGGAAGCGGCGGGCGAGGTCGTCGGCGACGGGGGACACGCGCAGTAGTTCACTGACCGCGCGGTGTTGCACCTGGCTCAGTGCAGTCGTGGTGTCTTCGTTGGCGTTCGGCACAACAGAAAAGGGTACGTGCCCCAGCTCGTACCGATGCCCCCGTTTTCCCGCGCTTCCGACGCTTCCCCGGCCGCCTTCGGAGCCCTTCGCCCGATCGGCTGGAGCAGTCCCCGGCACTTGGCCGCCGCGTGCCTCGTTACCATGCCTGGACACAGCAACCGGGAACCACCGACACCACAGGCACCACAGACAACGACGAGGACGGGCGACGCGTGGCCGAGGCGGCAGCTATCCAGGGGATCGGTCCCTCACCTGCCCGCCGCCGCTTGCGGCGCCTGATCACCCTCGCCTTCGCGGCTCCGTTGCTGGCGGGCTTCCTCCCGGGCCTCACCGCGCCCGAGGCGCAGGCCGCCGAGAGCGCGAGCAGCACCGGAAGCGTCGATGTGTCGGTCGACACGCTGACGCCGAGCGCCCCGGTGGAGGGCGACACGCTCACCCTCACCGGCTCGGTCACCAACAAGGGCAAGCAGGCCGTGACCGACGCCACCGTGGATCTGCGCGTGGGCCCCCGGATGACCAGCCGCAGCGAGATCGAGGACGTCTCCGGGCGCCGTGGCTACCGGGACGGCAGCGATCCGTATCCACTCGGCGGTGCCTACCGGGTCAAGATCCCGAAGCTGGGAGCCGGGCTCAGTCAGGACTTCACGCTCTCCGTCCCCGTCTCCAAGCTGGGCGTCGACGATCCCGGCGTCTACCAGCTCGGGGTCTCCCTCACCGGGCAGACCGCAGGCCAGCCCTACAGCCGGGTCCTGGGCATCGAGCGCACCTTCCTCCCGTACCAGCCGGAGGAGACCGAGAAGAAGACCCAGCTCACCTATCTGTGGCCGCTGATCTCCACCACCCATGTCTCCGCCGAGACGGGCCCGGACCTCCAGCAGACCCCGGTCTTCGAGAACGACGACCTCGCGGCCGAGATCGCCCCCGGCGGCCGGCTCCACGAGATGGTGAGCCTGGGCACGAACCTCCCGGTCACCTGGGTGATCGACCCCGACCTGCTCGCCAGCGTCGACGCCATGGCCAAGCCGTACCGGGTCAAGAGCGGCACGACCGAGGTCCCGGGCAAGAACCAGAACGTCGCCGAGGAGTGGCTGGACTCCCTGGAGCGGGCGGTCCAGGGCAAGAAGGTCGTCGCGCTGCCCTTCGCCGACCCCGACCTCGCCTCCCTGGCCCACCGGGGCAAGGACGTCCCCGGCTCGCTGAGTCACCTCCAGCAGGCGACGGCCCTCGCGACGACCACGGTCGAGACCATCCTCCATGTGAAGCCGTCCACCGACTTCTCCTGGCCCGTCGACGGCGCGGTCGACCCCTCGATCATGTCCGTCGCCACCTCGGCGGGCGCGCACAACGTGATCGCCCGCAGCGACAGCTTCCGCGACGACCTCCCGTACACGCCGACCGCGGCGCGTCCGGTCGGCGGCGGCACGACCGCCATCGTCAGCGACGCCACCCTCTCGACGGCCTTCGACGGCGATCTGATCAGGACCGAGAACTCCACCCTCGCCGTCCAGTCCTTCCTCGCCCAGTCGCTCGCGGTCACCCTTGAGCGGCCCGAGGACCAGCGCAGTGTCGTGGTCGCCCCGCAGCGCATGCCGACCGCCGCACAGGCGCAGACCATGGCCACGGCGCTCCAGGGCCTGGCCCCCGGGCGCTGGACCACGCCGCTGGACCTGATGGGCGCCGCCGTGGCCCCGCCGGACACGGACGCCTCCCAGCAGGTGCCGCGCGGCAGCGCCTACCCGAAGAAGCTGCGCGCCCAGGAGCTCGACGCCGACGCGTTCAAGCAGATGAAGCGCACCCGCGAGGAGCTGGACGACTTCCAGGTCATCCTGACCGCCCCCGACCGGGTGGTGCCGCCCTTCACCAACGCGATCAGCCGCGAGATGTCGACCTCGTGGCGCGGTCAGGCGGCCTCGGCCTCGCTCTACCGCCAGGACGTGCACCAGTACCTGCTGAGCCTGACTCGCGAAGTGCAGCTGATCGAGAAGTCGGACCTCACGCTCTCCGGCCGGAGCGCCACCATCCCCGTGACGGTGCAGAACAGGCTGCTCCAGGACGTGGACGACCTGAAGCTGCGGCTGACCTCCAGCAACAAGACCCGTCTGCAGGTGGACGGCGAGGCGTGGGCCGAGCGCCCGGTGAAGATCGAGGGCGGGCACAGCCAGTCGGTGAAGTTCCCCGCCTCGGCCAACGCCAACGGCCCGGTCACGATGACGGCCCAGCTCTACACCGCGGACAACACGCCTTACGGCCCGCCGATGCAGTTCACCGTGAAGGTCTCCGAGATCACCCCCACGGTGATGCTGGTCATCGCCGGCGGTGTGCTCCTGCTGGTCCTCGCCGGTGTGCGGATGTACTCCCAGCGCAAGCGGGCCGCCGCCCGCAACGCCGAAGCGGAAGCCGAAGCCGACGCCGACGCCGAAGAAGCGGAGGCGGGCACGGACGCCGAGGGCGAGGCCGAAGCCGACGCGGACCCGGACCCGGAGGCATCTGCCGAGGCCTCCGAGGACGCCGATCCCGGGCAGCCGAGTGACCCGACACCGGACACCGGTCCCGAAAGCGGCGACCCGTCGGGCCCGGGTGAGAAAGTGGACCGTTGAGCGATGTCGTGGCCGGTCGGCCGGGGACGATGAGGTGGGGTAACCATGAACGCGCCGTACGACGGTGACCGCGGTCAGGCCGCGGGCGGCACCGCGCCCGCCGGTGGGACGCCCGCGGCACCGGCACCCGGTCCCATGCCGGTGCCGCCGCCGCAGCAGCCCGCGCCTGACCCGTACGCACCGATCCAGCAGAACCCGTACGCCCAGGATCCGTACGTCCAGGACGCCTACGCCCAGGACCCGTACCAGGGCCGGGACCTCTCCGCGCAGGACCCGGTGACCGAGGCGCTCTACGACCGCGCCGCGCACCCGCCGCCCCCGCCGGGCACCTATGCGGAACCGCAGCCGCTCTACCAGCAGCCGGCCGCGCCCCCGCACGCCCCGGACCCCCGGGTGTGGGCGCAGACCCCGGCGCCCGAGCCCGACGGGCCGTCGCGGCACCTGCCGTACGGCGACGACGCCCGCACCGTCCAGTTCACCGGCGTCGACGACCTGGTGACCCGGGCGGGGGAGGACCAGCCGGAGCCCGACGCCTTCGCCCACCTCTACCGGGACCAGCAGACGCCGGGCCAGGTGCCTCCGCCCTCCACGGAGCCGAACCCCCTGCCCGCGCCCGCCCCGAAGAAGTCCGGGCGCGCCTCCGGCCTGCTCAAGTCGAGCGCCGTGATGGCCGCGGGCACCCTCGTCTCCCGCCTCACCGGCTTCGTCCGCAGCCTCGTGATCACCGGCGCCCTGGGCGCCGCCCTGCTCGGTGACACCTTCACCATCGCCTACACCCTGCCCACGATGATCTACATCCTCACCGTGGGCGGCGGTCTCAACTCGGTCTTCGTGCCGCAGCTGGTCCGCTCGATGAAGAACGACGAGGACGGCGGCGAGGCCTACGCCAACCGCCTGCTGACCCTCGTGATGGTCGCGCTCGGCGCGATCGTCGCCCTCGCCGTCTTCGCGGCACCGCTGCTGATCCGGCTGATGTCGAACACCATCGCCGACGACGCGGCGGCCAACAGCGTCGCCGTCACGTTCGCCCGCTACTGCCTGCCCACGATCTTCTTCATGGGTGTGCACGTGGTGATGGGTCAGATCCTCAACGCCCGCGGCAAGTTCGGCGCGATGATGTGGACCCCGGTCCTCAACAACATCGTCATGATCGCCACCTTCGGCCTCTTCATCTGGGTCTACGGCACCTCCGCCGAGTCCCACATGGGCGTGTCGACCATCCCCGACGAGGGCATCCGACTGCTCGGCATCGGCACCCTGCTCGGCCTGGCCGTCCAGGCGCTTGCGATGATCCCGTACCTGCGCGAGACCGGCTTCCGCTTCCGTCCCCGCTTCGACTGGAAGGGCCACGGCCTCGGCAAGACGGTCAAGCTGGCCAAGTGGACCGTGCTCTTCGTGCTCGCCAACCAGGCCGGTGTCCTGGTCGTCACCCAGCTCGCCACCGCCGCCGGTGAGGAGTCCGGCAAGAACGGCGCCGGCTTCCTGGCCTACTCCAACGCTCAGCTCATCTGGGGCATGCCGCAGGCCATCATCACCGTCTCCGTCATGGCCGCGCTGCTGCCCCGCATCTCCCGCGCCGCCTCCGACGACGACCCGGGCGCCGTCCGCGACGACATCTCGCAGGGCCTGCGGAACTCGGCCGTGGCGATCGTCCCGGTCTCCTTCGCCTTCTTGGCGCTCGGCGTCCCGATGTGCACCTTGCTCTACGCCTCCAGCGGCGTGCAGGCCGCCCAGGGCATGGGCTTCATCCTGATGGCCTTCGGCCTCGGCCTGATCCCCTACTCCGTCCAGTACGTCGTGCTCCGCGGCTTCTACGCCTACGAGGACACCCGGACGCCCTTCTACAACACCGTCATCGTCGCCGCGGTCAACGCGGCCGCCTCCGCCGTCTGTTACGTCGTGCTCCCGGCCCAGTGGGCCGTGGTCGGCATGGCGGCCTCCTACGGCCTGGCCTACGCGGTCGGCGTCGGCGTCGCCTGGCGCCGCCTGCGCAACCGCCTGGGCGGCGACCTCGACGGCGCCCATGTGCTGCGTACCTACGCCCGCCTGTGCCTCGCGTCGTTGCCCGCCGCGATCGTCGCCGGAGGCGTCGGCTTCGCCCTTCTGAAGGTGCTGGGCGAGGGGGCCCTCGGCTCGCTGGTGGCCCTGCTCGTGGGCGGAGCGGTCCTCCTCGGCGTCTTCTTCGTCGCCGCCAAGCGCATGCGGATCGCGGAGCTCAACTCCATGGTCGGCATGGTCCGCGGGCGTCTGGGACGCTGACGGACGGGTTCGCACAACCATCGCCTGCCGACGCGTGTCGTGCATAGCGTCGGACTGTGGGCACAATTGGCATGGCTGTTGGATATGGCGCAACGGATGGGGAGGCAGGAACGACGGTGGCGGAACGTAGCACGGCCGCCGTCGACGTGGCCGACAACAGCGGTGACGACCCGCTGACCGCCAAGGCGGACAAGGCCGCGACCGACGGGGTGGCGGAAACGCAGAAGAAGGTGGTCACGACCGCCGAGGCCACGGAGAACAAGGCGGGCGAACCACAGAGCGGCGAACAGCCCACCATCACGGCACCGGAGCTGCACAGCGGCCACAAGTTGGCGCGACGCTACCGGTTGGAGGAGTGCGTCACCCGACTGGACGGCTTCAGCAGTTGGCGTGCCGTGGACGAGAAGCTGCGCCGTGCCGTCGGCGTGCACATCCTGCCCGCCGACCACCCGAGAGCACGCTCGGTGCTGGCCGCGGCCCGTTCCTCCGCGCTGCTCGGCGACCCCCGGTTCGTCCAGGTCCTCGACGCCGTCGAGGAGAACGACCTCGTGTACGTCGTGCACGAGTGGCTGCCCGACTCCACCGAGCTGACGGCGCTCCTCGCCGCCGGGCCGATGGAGCCGCACGACGCCTACCAGCTGGTCAGCCAGGTCTCCCAGGCCATGGCCGCGGCGCACCGCGAGGGCCTCTCGCACCTCCGGCTGACGCCGAGCGCCGTCCTGCGCAGCTCCACCGGCCAGTACCGCATCCGCGGCCTCGCCGTGAACGCCGCCCTGCGCGGAATCAGCGCCGACCGCCCGCAGCGCACCGACACCGAGGCGATCGGCGCCCTGCTCTACGCGGCGCTCACCCAGCGCTGGCCGTACGACAACGACGCCTACGGCCTCTCCGGGCTCCCCAAGGGCGTCGGGCTGCTCCCGCCCGACCAGGTCCGCGCGGGCGTCCACCGCGGGCTCTCCGAGATCGCCATGCGCGCCCTGGCCAACGACGGGGCCACCGCCTCGCGTCAGGAGCCGCCCTGCACCACCCCGGACGAGCTCGCCAAGGCCGTGGCGGCGATGCCGCGCATCCGCCCGCCGGAGCCAGCGTTCCCGCTCCCGGCGCCGCCCGAGTACCAGCGCACCACGTACCAGCAGGGCACGTACGGGCGCCCTCAGCCGCGCCCGCAGGTCCCCCAGCCGGTCGTGGTTCCGCCGCCCCCGCTGCAGAGCCGTGCGGGCAAGGCGCTGAAGTGGGCCGTCTCCGCCCTGCTGATCGCCGCCCTGGGTCTGGGCAGCTGGCAGATCGCGGACCGGCTGCTGAACCAGACGAAGGGCAGCGACACCCCGCCGGTCACCCAGCCGCAGACGGGTGAGGACGAGAAGGACAAGCCGAACGGCAAGCCCGTCGCGATCGTCGAAGCGCACGACTTCGACCCGGAGGGCGACGGCGCGGAGAACTCGGACCAGATAAAGAACGCGTACGACGGCGACCCGAAGACGTCGTGGCCGACCATGCGCTACGACGGGTATTCGAAGTTCGGCAACCTGAAGAGCGGTGTGGGCATCGTCCTAGACCTGGGCAAGGTCCAGCAGGTCGCCAAGGTCGACGTGACCTTCGAAGGCAGCACCTCGGTCGAACTGCGGACCGCGCCGGAGAACGCCGCGTCCCAGCCCGACAGGGCCGGAGGCTTCACCACGCAGGCCTCGGGGCACGGTTCCCAGGTGTCGCTCTCCGCGGCCAAGCCGGTCATGACGCGCTATGTGCTCGTCTGGCTCACCGACCTGCCGGCCGGTGGAGGCGGCTACAAGGGCCAGATCTCGGAGATCAAGATCACCAGTTGACCCGCGCCGGGGGGAGGGGCTCACCGTTGGACGACGCCATACGCGACGAGCGCAGCGACCAGGAACTCCTGGCCTGCCATGTGGCCGGCGATCCGGATGCCTTCGGTGAGCTCGTGCGCCGTCATCGGGACCGGCTGTGGGCGGTCGCCCTGCGGACGCTCGGCGACCGCGAGGAGGCCGCTGACGCCGTCCAGGACGCCCTCGTGTCGGCGTTCCGGGCGGCCCACACCTTCCGGGGCCAGTCGGCCGTCACGACCTGGCTCCACCGCATCACCGTGAACGCCTGCCTCGACCGGGTACGGAAGGCGGCCTCCCGCCGGACCTCCCCCGTCGACGACAACGAACGGTTCGAGCAGCTCCTCGAACCGCACGAGTCCGCCGAGGCCCCCGCCGAGCGCCAGGATCTGCACCGGCAGCTCCTGGCCGCGCTGGCCACACTTCCGGCGGAGCAGCGTGCCGCCCTCGTCCTGGTCGACATGCAGGGATACCCCGTGGCCGAGGCCGCCCGTATCCTCGACGTCCCCACCGGCACCGTGAAGAGCCGCTGTGCGCGCGGCCGGGCCAGACTCCTGCCGATGCTCACTCATCTGCGCGGCGACACGGTGGGTAACGAGAGCCCCGACAGGGGAAGGAACCGGACGCCGGGGACATCCGTCCCACCGGTGCCGGGACCGACGGACACCGGACCGAGCAATCCAGCTGCCGTGAAGGGCGGAGGTGGGCGCGCGTGACTTCCACGGCCGACACGACCCAGCACCCCGACGTCTCGGAGATCTCCGACCTCACCGAAGGCCTTCTCCCGCCTTCCCGTAGCGCGGTCGTACGCCTCCACCTCGACGCGTGTTCCCTCTGCGCCGACGTACGGACCTCCCTGGAGGAGATCCGGGGCCTCCTTGGCACCCTTCCCGGGCCGCCCCGGATGCCGGCCGAGATCTCCGGACGGATCGACGCCGCCCTGGCCGCCGAAGCCCTTCTGAACGCCACAGCGCCGGACACCGGCGCGCATGTTTCACGTGAAACATCGCGCAGCCGTCCCACCGAGGCCCCGGCCGCCGCCCGGCCCGCCGACCGGCCCGCCGGGCGCCCCTCCGCCGCCACCGGACCCGGGCGGCCCCACGGGCGCCGTCGTCGCCGGGTCGCTGCTCTGAGTGCGGCCTTCGGCGCCGCGGCCCTGGGGCTGGGGCTCTTCTTCCTCCAGTCCGGTGCTCTGAACGTCAACGGTGAGGCCGGCACCAAGTCCGCGTCCGACGCCGCTGTCAGTGCTGCCAGTGCCGCCCGTTTCGACGGTCAGCCCGTCGAGGCCGCCGCCCAAGGTCTCCTCCAGCAGGACGGCACCACCTTCAAGGCCCCCCAGAACAGCACCCCGGAGTCGCTCTCCGCCCAGAGCGGCGGCGACGGACAGAAGCGGTCCCTGGCCGCTCCCCTGCCCGCGTGCGTCCAGGCCGGCACCCACCGCTCGGACGCCGTCCTCGCCTTCCGGAAGGGCGACTACGAGGGAAGGACCGCCTACCTCCTCGTCCTCCCCGACACCGCCGACAAGACCCGGGTGGAGCTCTACGTGCTCGACGCCTCATGCGCTACGGGGAACGGGAATGCCCCGGCCGATGTACTGCTGAAGGAATCCGTGCCGCGCTCGTGAGCTCTGCGCCGTGCCACGCGGCGGTCTCGGGAATGCTTGCCCCGTAGGATCGGTTGGGTGGGGTGAGAGTGACCGATCCGATCGCCCCCCGTAGGCAGTAGGCAGTCTGCAGAGACGAGGAAGAAACCCGTGAGCGACGTCCGTAACGTGATCATCATCGGCTCCGGGCCCGCGGGTTACACCGCGGCGCTCTACACCGCCCGCGCGTCGCTGAACCCGCTCGTCTTCGAAGGTGCCGTCACCGCCGGTGGCGCCCTGATGAACACGACCGACGTGGAGAACTTCCCGGGCTTCCGTGACGGCATCATGGGCCCCGACCTGATGGACAACATGCGGGCCCAGGCGGAGCGCTTCGGCGCCGAGCTCGTTCCGGACGACATCGTCGCCGTGGACCTCACCGGTGACATCAAGACCGTCACCGACACTGCCGGCACCGTGCACCGCGCCAAGGCCGTCATCGTCACCACCGGCTCCCAGCACCGCAAGCTGGGCCTGCCGAACGAGGACGCGCTCTCCGGGCGCGGTGTCTCCTGGTGCGCCACCTGCGACGGCTTCTTCTTCAAGGACCAGGACATCGCCGTCGTCGGCGGTGGCGACACCGCGATCGAGGAGGCCACCTTCCTCTCGCGCTTCGCCAAGTCGGTCACCATCGTCCACCGCCGTGACACCCTGCGCGCCTCCAAGGCGATGCAGGAGCGCGCCTTCGCCGACCCGAAGATCAAGTTCGCCTGGGACAGCGAGGTCGCCGAGATCCACGGCGAGCAGAAGCTCAGCGGCCTGACCCTGCGCAGCACCAAGACCGGCGAGACCAGCGAGCTCCCGGTGACGGGCCTCTTCATCGCCGTGGGCCACGACCCGCGCACCGAGCTCTTCAAGGGCCAGCTGGAGCTGGACGGCGAGGGCTACCTGAAGGTCGAGGCCCCGTCCACCCGCACCAACGTGACGGGTGTCTTCGGTGCGGGCGACGTCGTCGACCACACCTACCGCCAGGCGATCACCGCCGCCGGCACCGGCTGCTCGGCCGCGCTCGACGCCGAGCGCTTCCTGGCCGCCCTCGCCGACAGCGAGAAGCTGGCCGAGACCCCCGCGGTCTGACCCCTACGCCACCTCACCCCACACCCCGCGAATAAAGGAGGTCGCCGTGGCCGGCGCCCTGAAGAACGTGACCGACGCTGACTTCGACGAGGTCGTCCTCAACAGCGACAAGCCCGTCCTGGTGGACTTCTGGGCCGCGTGGTGCGGGCCGTGCCGCCAGATCGCCCCGTCGCTGGAGGCCATCGCCGCCGAGCACGGCGAGATCGAGGTCGTGAAGCTCAACATCGACGAGAACCCGGCCACGGCCGCCAAGTACGGCGTCATGTCCATCCCGACCCTGAACGTGTACCAGGGCGGCGAGGTCGTGAAGACGATCGTCGGTGCCAAGCCGAAGGCCGCGATCCTGCGTGACCTCGACGGCTTCGTCGAGGCCAAGGCCTGACGCTCTCGCTGTTTCACGTGAAACAGCGGCGGCCCGCCCCCTTCCGAGGGGGCGGGCCGCCGTCGTTTCCGCCGGGAGCGTCACAGAGGCCGCAGCGCGGGCTCCTTCTGTACGGCCCCCAGCAGCCGGTCGAGAGCCAGCTCGACGTCCTCCTTCCAGGAGAGCGTCGTCCTCAGCTCCAGCCGCAGCCGGGGGAAGGCGTGATGCGGCCGCACGGTCTTGAAGCCCACGGCCAGCAGGTGGTCGGCCGGGAGCACACAGGCCGGCTCCTTCCAGCGGGCGTCTCCGAACGCCTCGATCGCCTTGAAGCCCCGCCGCAGCAGATCCTTCGCCACGGTCTGCACCATCGCCCGGCCGAGCCCCTGCCCCTGGTACCCCGGCATGATCCAGGCCGTCATCAGCTGGGCGGCGTCCGCCGCAACCGGACTCGTGGGGAAGGCCGTGGAGCGGGGCACATACGCCGGAGGCGCGTACAGCACGAAGCCGACCGGCACCTCGTCGACATAGACCACCCGGCCGCAGGAACCCCATTCGAGGAGCACGGCGGAGATCCATGCCTCCTTCTCCAGCTCCGGGCGGCCGGCCTTCACGGCGGCCTCTCCGCTCACCGGATCGAGCTCCCAGAAGACGCAGGAGCGGCACCGCTTGGGAAGGTCCGGAAGGTTGTCCAGGGTGAGCGGTACGAGCCGACGCCCCACGGCTGCTCCTCGTTTCCCTCGGCCCTCGCCGTACGGATAGGCCTCTCCGCATCGTAACGAGGGGGCGCTGGAGGCGATACCGCGCACAGGCAAAGGGCGGGGCGCGTTCCGGTGAATCCCGGCACGCGCCCCGCCCTTCGAGGAGGAGAGAGGTCAGTCCTCGGAGCCCTGACCGTCCTGCTCGTCCTCGGCGTTGCCCTGGTCCATGACGCGCCCCTCGCCCGGGGCGAGCGTCGACAGGATCCGGTCCAGATCCTCCATCGAGGCGAACTCGACGACGATCTTGCCCTTCTTCTGGCCCAGGTCGACCTTCACCCGGGTCTCGAAGCGGTCCGAAAGGCGGGTCGCCAGCTGGTTCAGCGCCGGGGAGACCCGACCGCCCGCCCGCGGGCCCTTGGGCTTGACCGGCGAGGAGGGCTCCGAGCCCATCAGCGTGACGATCTCCTCGACCGCCCGCACCGACAGCCCCTCGGCCACGATCCGGTACGCCAGCTTGTCCTGCGTCTCGGGGTCGTCCACGGAGAGCAGAGCACGGGCGTGGCCCGCGGAGAGCACACCCGCGGCGACGCGGCGCTGCACCGGCGGGGAGAGGCGCAGCAGACGCAGCGTGTTGGAGACCTGGGGACGCGAGCGCCCGATCCGGTCGGCCAGCTGGTCGTGGGTGCAGTGGAAGTCCTTGAGGAGCTGGTCGTAGGCCGCGGCCTCTTCCAGCGGGTTCAGCTGCGCCCGGTGCAGGTTCTCCAGGAGGGCGTCGAGCAGCAGCTTCTCGTCCTCGGTGGCCCGCACGATCGCCGGGATGCGCTCCAGGCCGGCCTCACGGCAGGCACGCCAGCGGCGCTCACCCATGATGAGCTCGTAGCGCTCGACACCCACCTGGCGCACGACGACGGGCTGGAGCAGACCCACCTCCTTGATGGAGGTGACCAGCTCGGCCAGGGCGTCCTCGTCGAACACCTCACGCGGCTGGCGCGGGTTGGGGGTGATGAAGTCCAACGGCAGCTCCGCGAAGTGCGCCCCGGCGGGGGACTCCGGCAGGGCCTCCGGCTCGGGCACGGGCACCACGGAGTCGGGCGACTGCGGGCTCGCCGGCAGGGTCGCCAGCTTCGCCGCGGCCACCCCCCGCTCCGAGCCGAGCGCCGGAACGGCACCGGGAGACGTCGCCCCCTGGCCTCCGGCCACGGCCACGACTGGCACCTGTCGCTCCTGGGGAGCAGCGGGGATCAGCGCACCGAGCCCGCGCCCCAGCCCCCTACGTCGCTCGCTCACTGGATCCCCTCCGACATTCGCTGACTGTTCTGGTGGCCCATGACCGGCTGGCCGGCAGGGGCGTGCGTGGCGTCGTAGTGGACCTCGACACCGCGCAGGGCGATCTCACGGGCCGCCTCAAGGTACGACAGGGCACCGCTGGAGCCCGGGTCGTAGGTGAGCACGGTCTGCCCGTAGCTCGGCGCCTCCGAGATACGCACGGATCTCGGGATGCTGGTCCGCAGCACCTCCTTGCCGAAGTGGGTGCGCACCTCGTCGGCCACCTGCGAGGCGAGCCTCGTCCGGCCGTCGTACATGGTGAGCAGGATCGTCGAGACATGCAGCGCGGGGTTGAGGTGCCCGCGCACCAGCTCGACGTTCCGCAGGAGCTGGCCCAGGCCCTCCAGCGCGTAGTACTCGCACTGGATGGGGATCAGCACCTCGGCCCCGGCCACCATGGCGTTGACCGTGAGCAGGCCCAGCGACGGCGGGCAGTCGATCAGGATGTAGTCGAGCGGCTGCTCGTACGCCTGGATCGCCCGCTGCAGTCGGCTCTCTCGCGCGACCAGCGACACCAGCTCGATCTCGGCACCGGCGAGATCGATGGTGGCGGGGGCGCAGAAGAGCCCCTCGACGTCCTGGACCGGCTGGACGACCTCGGAGAGCGGCCTGCTCTCCACGAGGACGTCGTAGATCGAGGGGACCTCGGCGTGATGGTCGATGCCGAGCGCCGTGGAGGCGTTGCCCTGCGGGTCGAGGTCGATGACCAGGACACGGGCACCGTGCAGGGCGAGAGAGGCGGCAAGGTTGACCGTCGTGGTCGTCTTGCCCACTCCGCCCTTCTGGTTGGCGACCACCATCACACGGGTCTGGGCAGGCCGGGGAAGCCCCTCACCCGCACGGCCCAAAGCCTCTACGGCCAGCTGGGCTGCACGACCAATGGGGGTGTCGTCCATCGGGGGCGGTGTTTCACGTGAAACATCCTCCCCCGCCGATTCGGTTCGGGGACCGGGGACCGGATCGGTCATCGGTCCCGCGATGTTGGCGTCGGACCGCAAGGATTCACTCTCCTCGGCTTCAGGCTCGCGATGAACAGAGCCTGCCATGCTTTCGGGGTCGTGAACCAGCGAGGCCCGTGGTTCTGTGGAGGAATCCACCTCTGTGGACAACCCCTTGACCCTCACGGGTGGTTTCGCCGGAGGTGTGCGGTCCCAGGGCGTGGCAGCCGCGCGGCCGCGGCTGATGATCCCCTGCAGCAGTGAGCGACGTTTCACGTGAAACACGATGCACGCGCCGCAGGGCAGGGGCCGCTCGACACTCCGAAATCTGTATGTATCGCAGCTTGTACGGATCAGTAGGCAGGGGTCAGCGGCCGCCGCGGCGGGGCCGACTGGCCCTGGCCGCCTTGGCGCGCTTGGCCGCGAACCTCACACCGCCCGGGCTCTCGCCGACCTCGACCCGCACGACCGTGGACAGCGGATCGACGATTCCCTCGCCCACGTGCAGGACCGAGGTGCCCACCACGCCCAGCTTGGACAGGGCGGCGCGGGCGCCGCTGATCTCCTCCTCCGCCGTGTCGCCCTTGAGCGCGAGCATCTCGCCGTAGGGCCGCAGCAGCGGAACGCCCCAGCCGGCCAGCCGGTCGAGCGGCGCGACGGCGCGGGCGGTGACCACGTGGACCGGTGCCAGCTTGCCCAGCACCTCCTCGGCGCGGCCACGGACCACCGTCACGTGGTCCAGGCCGAGCAGCTCGACGACCTCCTGGAGGAAGTTCGTCCGGCGCAGCAGCGGCTCAAGGAGCGTGATCTTCAGATCCGGGCGTACCAGCGCCAGCGGGATGCCGGGCAGGCCGGCTCCGGAGCCGACGTCGCACACCGTGACGCCCTCGGGGACGACCTCGGAGAGCACGGCGCAGTTCAGGATGTGGCGCTCCCACAGCCGGGGAACCTCACGGGGGCCGATCAGGCCGCGCTTGACTCCGGCGTCCGCGAGGAGCTCCGCGTAGCGCACCGCCTCCGGGAAGTACTCGCCGAAGACCGTCCGCGCCTGCTCGGGCGCCTGGGGAAGCTCCGCTGCCTCCGTCACGGGGAACCGTCCTTCCGTACCGCACGCATGACGTGCGAGCGCACTGTGTGGCTGACTATCAGGCTGACAAAATTCGGCCCCGCCTGCGAACAGACGGGGCCGACACTACGAGAGGGTTCAGGCAGGGAGCACGACGACGAAGCGCTGCGGCTCCTCGCCCTCGGACTCGCTGCGCAGCCCGGCGGCGGCGACCGCGTCGTGCACGACCTTGCGCTCGAACGGCGTCATCGGGTCCAGCTTGACCGGCTGGCCGCTGGACTTGACCTCGTCGGCGGCCTTGGCACCGATCTGCGCGAGCTCGGAGCGCTTCTGGGCCCGGAAACCGGCGATGTCGAGCATCAGACGGCTGCGGTCACCGGTCTCCCGGTGCACGGCCAGCCGGGTGAGCTCCTGAAGGGCCTCCAGCACCTCACCGTCACGGCCGACCAGCTTCTGCAGGTCACGGCCGTTCGAGTCACTGATGATCGAGACCGAGGCGCGGTCCGCCTCGACGTCCATGTCGATGTCACCGTCGAGGTCGGCGATGTCGAGCAGGCCTTCGAGGTAGTCGGCCGCGATCTCACCCTCCTGCTCCAGGCGGGTCAGGGTGTCGCCACCCTCGGCGGCGGAGGTGGTGCCTTCCGTCACGGATGGACTCCTTCTGCTTCGTGGAGGCTTACTTCTTGGAGGAGGGGTGCTTGGGCCGCTGCTGGCCCTTGGGCTTGCGGGAGCCGCCGGAGTTGGCCCGCTGCCGCGTCGGCTTGTCGCCCGCGTCCTGGGTCCCGGCCTTGCTGCCCTTCGCCTCGGACTGCGGCTTCTTCTCCAGCGAGGGAGCCGCCTTCTCGTCGGCGGCACCGGAGTCGTCGGACTCCTCGGACTCCGGGGCCGAGTCCTCGGCCTCCTTCGCCGGGGTCTGACCGCCGCCGGACTGGCGCTGGGCCTTGGTCTGGCGCTTGGGCTGCTGGCGCCGGGTGGCGGCACCGCCCTCGGCCTCGGCGGCCGCGGTGTCGCTCTTGAGCACGGTGCCGTCGGTCTGGGCGGCGAAGCCGGCCTTGGCCAGGCCCGCGAAGAAGCGGCGCTCGTTCTCGTTGCGGTCGCTGCCCTTGGCGACGATCGCCTTGACGATGTTCTTCCGCCGGCGGCCGCGGACCTCACCGTGGTGCGTGACGCCCTTGAGCAGTCGCTGCAGGTAGGCGTCCTGGGCCTTGCTGCCCGGCGTCGGGTTCTGGTTGATCACGTACATCTGCTGGCCCATGGTCCACACGTTGGTGGTCAGCCAGTAGACGAGGACACCGACGGGGAAGTTGATGCCCATGACCGCGAAGATCAGCGGGAAGATGTACATGAGCATCTTCTGCTGCTGCATGTACGGGGTCTTCACCGAGAGGTCGACGTTCTTCATCATCAGCTGGCGCTGGGTGAAGAACTGCGAGGCCGACATCAGGATGATCATGACCGCGGTGACGATGCGGACATCGGTCAGCGAGGCGTTGAGGGCGGCGACCTTCTCGGCGCTGTCCGTGAACTTGGCGGCCAGCGGGGCACCGAAGATGTGGGCCTGCCGGGCGCTCTCGAGCAGCGGCTGGTCGATGACGCCGATCGTCTTGCCCGAGGCGATCGCGGAGAGCACGTGGTACAGCGCGAAGAAGAACGGCGACTGGGCCAGGATGGGAAGGCACGAGGAGAGCGGGTTGGTACCCGTCTCCTTGTACAGCTTCATCATCTCTTCGGACTGACGCTGCTTGTCGCTCTTGTAGCGCTCCTGGATCGCCTTCATCTTCGGCTGGAGCGCCTGCATGTTCCGCGTCGACTTGATCTGCTTCACGAAGAGCGGGATCAGGCAGATACGGATCAGCACCACGAGGGACACGATGGACAGACCCCAGGCCCAGCCCGTGTCAGGGCCGAAGATCGCCCCGTACATGCTGTGGAACTGGACGATCACCCATGAGACAGGTGTGGTGATGAAGCTGAACAGACTGGCAATCGTGTCCACTAATCAGGCTCCTTGAGCATTGGGCGAGGTCTCTCCGACCGGGCTCGTCTCGGCGGAGAACCCGCCCTTGTCCCCGCGCAGGGCGGAGCGCAGCATCTCGTGCCAGCGCGGCCGCTTGCGCGGAGGAACATGGTCCACGCCGCCGGGCGACCACGGATTGCACCGCAGGATGCGCCAGGCGGTCAGGGCTGTGCCCTTGATCGCGCCATGCCGGTCGATGGCCGTGAATCCGTAGTGGGAACACGACGGGTAGTACCGGCAGACGGGTCCCAGAAGCGGGCTGATCGTCCACTGGTACAGCTTGATGAGGGCCAGCAGCGGGTACTTCATCGCGTGCCCCCTCCCAGCAGCCGCTGAAGGGCGGCGTCCAGGTCTCGGGCCAGCTGTGCATGATCGGCGTCGCCGGCTCCGGGCAACGCCCGTACCACCACCAGGCTACCGGGGGGCAGCTCGGTGAGTCGTTCGCGCACGAGATGGCGCAGACGACGCTTCACCTGATTGCGGACGACCGCTCCACCAACGGCTTTGCTCACGACGAAACCCGCACGCGTCGGGGGAGCGCTCTCCCCAGGCGCGTGCGGGTCCGTTGCACCGCTGTGTAGATGGACGACGAGGCACGGGCGTCCAGCCCGGCGCCCTCGGCGTACCGCGGTCGCGAAGTCCTCGCGCCGCCTCAGCCGATTCTCGGTAGGCAGCACGTCATGACCTGTTTAGACAGATCAGGCGGACAGCTCAGCGCGACCCTTGGCACGGCGGTTCGCCAGGATGGCGCGGCCGGCACGGGTGCGCATGCGCAGGCGGAAGCCGTGGGTCTTCGCGCGACGACGGTTGTTCGGCTGGAAGGTGCGCTTGCTCACTCGGGGGCTCCAGAAATGATTCGTTGGTGGCGGGACATCGCCTGGCTGTCACCGTGCGCCCACGAGAAGCTCGCAATACGCCCGAGTGCACCGCTTCGCGACCACGTAAAGTGATCTTCGCCCATCGGAGGCAGGCGGCAGCAGCCATCGACAACTCGACCTGGTTACGGTACGCGCGACTACGCCATCCGGTCAAACCGGCCGGTCACCGACCCCCATTGTGCACAGGCTGTGGACAACAACTTGAACCACGTCAGCCGCCCCGACTACCGTGGCTGGACTCCGTAGTCTTTTCCGTTCTGTCCTTACCTGTCCTTCAGGACTTCGACCAACCGTCCCGAGAACCACACATTCGTGGGACCTGCGAGGAAGCGTGCCCCGTGGCTGACGTACCTGCCGATCTTGCCGCAGTGTGGCCGCGCGTGCTGGAACAGCTCCTCGGCGAAGGCCAGCAGGGCATCGAGACCAAGGACAAGCAGTGGATCGAGCGGTGCCAGCCGCTCGCCCTGGTGGCCGACACCGCCCTGCTCGCGGTCCCCAACGAGTACGGCAAGCAGGTCCTGGAGGGCCGGCTCGCCCCGCTCATCAGCGAGGCGCTCAGCCACGCCTGCGGGCGCCCGATCCGGATCGCGATCACCGTCGACGACTCGGTCGGCGAGCCGACCCCGCCCGCGCCGCCGGTCCGGCAGACGCCGCACCCCCAGCCGCCGCAGCGCTACGACGAGCGCCCGCCGGCGGAGCCGTACGGAAAGTACGAGAAGTACGAGAAGTACGACGAGTACGGGCGTCCGCTGCCGGACGACGGTCTGCCGACCGCCCGGCCCGCCTACCCCGAGTACCAGCAGCAGCGCCCCGAGCCCGGGTCCTGGCCGCGCGCCCAGGAGGACGTGTCCTGGCAGCAGCAGCGGCTCGGCGGCTTCCAGGAGCGCGACCCCTACGCCTCGCCCCGGCCCCAGCAGCCGCGGTACGACGAGCGGCCTCCGGCGTACGAGCAGCCGCAGCGGCCCGACCGCGGTGAGCTGCCCGAGCCGCAGCGGCCGGGCGGCGGTCCCGGTCCGCGCCCGGGCGGCCCCGTCCCCGGGCCGATGGGCTCCGGTCCCACCGGCGGTCCCGCCATGGGCGGCTCCTCCTCCGGGCAGGGCGCGCCGGGCGAGCAGCACGCGCGGCTGAACCCCAAGTACCTGTTCGATACCTTCGTCATCGGTTCCTCGAACCGCTTCGCGCACGCGGCCGCGGTCGCGGTGGCCGAGGCGCCGGCGAAGGCGTACAACCCCCTCTTCATCTACGGCGAGTCGGGGCTCGGCAAGACCCATCTGCTGCACGCGATCGGTCACTACGCCCGCAGCCTCTACCCGGGCACGCGGGTGCGGTACGTGAGCTCGGAGGAGTTCACCAACGAGTTCATCAACTCGATCCGCGACGGCAAGGGCGACACCTTCCGCAAGCGCTACCGCGATGTGGACATCCTGCTGGTCGACGACATCCAGTTCCTCGCGAGCAAGGAGTCGACGCAGGAGGAGTTCTTCCACACCTTCAACACGCTCCACAACGCCAACAAGCAGATCGTGCTCTCCTCGGACCGGCCGCCCAAGCAGCTGGTGACCCTGGAGGACCGGCTCCGCAACCGCTTCGAGTGGGGTCTGACCACCGATGTGCAGCCGCCGGAGCTGGAGACGCGGATCGCGATCCTGCGCAAGAAGGCGGTGCAGGAGCAGCTGAACGCCCCGCCGGAGGTGCTGGAGTTCATCGCCTCCCGGATCTCGCGGAACATCCGTGAGCTGGAGGGCGCGCTGATCCGGGTGACGGCCTTCGCGAGCCTCAACCGGCAGCCGGTGGACCTCGGGCTGACCGAGATCGTCCTCAAGGACCTGATCCCCGGCGGCGAGGACTCGGCGCCGGAGATCACCGCGGGCGCGATCATGGCGGCGACGGCGGACTACTTCGGTCTGACGGTGGAGGACCTGTGCGGCTCCTCGCGCAGCCGCGTGCTGGTGACGGCCCGGCAGATCGCCATGTACCTGTGCCGGGAGCTCACGGACCTGTCGCTGCCGAAGATCGGTGCGCAGTTCGGCGGCCGTGACCACACCACGGTCATGCACGCCGACCGCAAGATCCGGGCGCTGATGGCCGAGCGGCGCTCCATCTACAACCAGGTCACCGAGCTGACCAACCGCATCAAGAACGGCTGAGACGCCGCCGCGGACCCTTCGAAGGGCGCCCCAGGGACACCTCCCGGGGCGCCCTTCGGCGTTGTCCGGCCGGTGCGCGGGCTACGCGCGGTCGGTGTCCACACCTGTGTACGGGCCCCCGCTGTTCGATTACTCCGTTCCGGTGGCGGGTTCTCCACAGATTGAGGGATGATCTTCCGTCCACAGGGTGGGGACTACGAAGTTATCCGCACTGCATCCACAGGAGGGACGGCTGACAGCTCATCACACCAGGTCAGGCGCCTGTGGAATTGTTGGCAAACGATCTCCACAGCCTGTGGATAAAAATTTCGTCCACAGGGGGCCCGCTGAGTTGTCCACCGGCCACCCACAGGGTCCGGGCGGTTGCCCACAGCTTCTCCACACCGCTGTCCACTGTTCGGCAACGAAACACCCCCGCTCACCGCACCGAGTGAAAGCGGTCACACCAAGGGAGACGTTTGGGCTGTGGGGAACCTGGGGAAAGCTGGGGACAGCACTGGGGAGAACTACCCCTGCCCTGTGAATCAGGTGTGCAGAACTTTCGCGTGTCCACAGAACAGCCCGGTTTTCCACGGGCTTCACCCACAGGGTCGGTGGACAAAAAACCGGCGCTGACCTGCGCGAACAGCGTTATCCACGGTTTCCACAGCCCCTACTACTACTGCCACTGAGAGTTAGCTAGGAATCCGCTTCGAAGCGGGGCCTGTGCACAACTCGAGCCCGGAGCCTCGACTCGCTCTCGTCGCGACTTGACCCCGAGCCGCACCGAGTGTCGGCGGCGTACGTCAGACTGGTTCCCGCAGTCGACGAAGAGCCAGCAACAAGCAGGAGGCGGTTCCGGTGAAGATCCGGGTGGAGCGCGATGTACTCGCGGAGGCGGTGGCGTGGGTGGCCCGCAGCCTGCCGGCCCGCCCGCCGGCTCCCGTCCTCGCGGGCCTTCTGCTGAAGGCCGAGGACGGCGCGCTGAGCTTCTCCAGCTTCGACTACGAGGTCTCGGCCCGGGTCTCCGTCGAGGCCGAGGTCGAGGAGGACGGCACCGTCCTGGTCTCCGGCCGCCTGCTCGCCGACATCTGCCGCGCCCTCCCCAACCGTCCGGTGGAGATCTCCACAGACGGTGTACGGGCGACCGTGGTCTGCGGCTCCTCCCGCTTCACCCTCCACACCCTGCCGGTGGAGGAGTACCCGGCGCTGCCGGAGATGCCCACCGCGACCGGCACCGTCCCCGGTGAGGTCTTCGCCTCCGCCGCCGCCCAGGTGGCCATCGCCGCCGGCCGCGACGACACGCTGCCCGTGCTCACCGGTGTGCGCATCGAGATCGAGGGCGACACCGTCACCCTGGCCTCCACCGACCGCTACCGCTTCGCCGTCCGCGAGTTCCTGTGGAAGCCGGAGTCCCCGGACGCCTCCGCGGTCGCCCTGGTGCCCGCGAAGACCCTGCTGGACACCGCCAAGGCCCTGACCAGCGGCGACACGGTCACCCTGGCGCTCTCCGGCTCCGGCAAGGGCGAGGGCCTCATCGGCTTCGAGGGCGCGGGCCGCCGCACCACCACCCGACTGCTCGAAGGCGACCTGCCGAAGTACCGGACGCTCTTCCCCACCGAGTTCAACTCGGTCGCGGTGATCGAGACCGCCCCCTTCGTCGAGGCCGTCAAGCGCGTGGCCCTGGTGGCCGAGCGCAACACCCCGGTCCGGCTCAGCTTCGAGCAGGGCGTGCTCATCCTGGAGGCCGGCTCCAGCGACGACGCACAGGCTGTGGAGCGGGTCGACGCGCAGCTGGACGGCGACGACATCTCGATCGCCTTCAACCCGACCTTCCTGCTGGACGGCCTGAGCGCGATCGACTCCCCGGTCGCCCAGCTCTCCTTCACGACCTCCACGAAGCCGGCGCTGCTGAGCGGCAAGCCGGCGCTCGACGCGGAGGCGGACGAGGCCTACAAGTACCTGATCATGCCGGTACGCCTGAGCGGCTGACCCCACAGGTGTGCACCCGCGTCCGGGCGTAGGCTCGGACGCGGGTACGAACCGCACACGACGCTTAAGGAATCATCTGATGGAGCTCGGTCTCGTCGGTCTCGGCAAGATGGGCGGCAACATGCGCGAGCGCATCCGCCGCGCAGGCCACACCGTCATCGGGTACGACCGCAACCCGGACCTCGCCGATGTCCACAGCCTCGAAGAGCTTGTGGGCAAGCTCAAGGGTCCGCGCGTCGTGTGGGTCATGGTCCCGGCGGGTGCCGCGACCCAGTCCACCATCGACGAGCTCGCCCAGCTGCTCTCCCCCGGCGACATCGTCGTGGACGGCGGCAACTCCCGCTGGACCGACGACGAGAAGCACGCCGAGGAGCTGGCGGCCAAGGGCATCGGCTTCGTCGACTGCGGTGTCTCCGGCGGCGTCTGGGGCCTGGAGAACGGCTACGCGCTGATGTACGGCGGCGACGCCGAGAACGTGGCCCGGGTGCAGCCGATCTTCGACGCGCTCAAGCCCGAGGGCGAGTTCGGCTCCGTGCACGCCGGCAAGGTCGGCGCCGGCCACTTCGCGAAGATGGTCCACAACGGCATCGAGTACGCGATGATGCAGGCCTACGCCGAGGGCTGGGAGCTCCTGGAGAAGGTCGACTCCGTCACCGACGTGCGCGAGGTCTTCCGCTCCTGGCAGGAGGGCACGGTCATCCGTTCCTGGCTGCTGGACCTCGCGGTCAACGCCCTCGACGAGGACGAGCACCTGGACAAGCTGCGCGGCTACGCGTCGGACTCCGGCGAGGGCCGGTGGACCGTCGAGGCCGCCATCGACAACGCCGTGCCGCTGCCGGCGATCACCGCGTCGCTCTTCGCGCGGTTCGCCTCGCGTCAGGACGACTCCCCGCAGATGAAGATGATCGCCGCGCTGCGCAACCAGTTCGGTGGCCACGCGGTCGAGACGAAGAAGTAATCCACAGGCTGTGCACCCCGCGGTGCACAGCCGCCGGGGGAAGAAGGTCGGCGCCCACCATGCACGTCACGCATCTGTCGCTGGCCGACTTCCGCTCGTACGCCCGGGTCGAGGTCCCGCTCGACCCGGGCGTCACCGCTTTCGTGGGGGCGAACGGCCAGGGCAAGACCAATCTCGTCGAGGCGGTCGGCTATCTCGCCACCCTCGGCAGCCACCGGGTCGCCTCCGACGCCCCGCTGGTGCGGATGGGCGCGGAGCGGGCGGTCATCCGGGCCGCCGTCACCAAGGGCGAGCGCTCCCAGCTGGTCGAGCTCGAACTCAACCCGGGCCGTGCGAACCGTGCCCGTATCAACAGGTCCTCGCAGGTCAGGCCCCGTGATGTGCTGGGGATCGTCCGGACCGTGCTGTTCGCGCCGGAGGACCTGGCGCTGATCAAGGGCGATCCCGGTGAGCGCCGGCGCTTCCTCGACGAGCTGATCACGGCGCGCGCGCCGCGCATGGCGGGCGTGCGCTCGGACTACGAGCGGGTGCTCAAGCAGCGCAACACGCTCCTGAAGTCCGCCGCGATGGCCCGCAGGCACGGCGGGCGCTCCATGGACCTGTCCACGCTCGACGTCTGGGACCAGCACCTGGCCCGCGCGGGCGCCGAGCTGCTCGCCCAGCGGCTCGACCTCATCGGGGTGCTGCGGCCGCTCGCCGACAAGGCGTACGAGCAGCTGGCGCCCGGCGGCGGACCCGTACAGCTGGAGTACAAGCCCTCCGCGCCGGGCTCCGGGCACACCCGCGAGGAGCTGTACGAGCAGGTGATCGCCGCGCTCGCCGAGGTGCGCAAGCAGGAGATCGAGCGGGGCGTGACGCTGGTCGGGCCGCACCGCGACGAGCTCCTCCTCAAGCTGGGCGACCTGCCGGCCAAGGGGTACGCGAGCCATGGCGAGTCCTGGTCGTACGCCCTGGCGCTGCGGCTCGCCTCGTACGACCTGCTGCGCGCGGAGGGCAACGAGCCGGTCCTCGTCCTCGACGACGTCTTCGCCGAGCTGGACGCGCGTCGGCGGGAGCGGCTCGCGGAGCTGGTGGCGCCGGGCGAGCAGGTCCTGGTGACGGCCGCCGTCGACGACGACGTGCCGGGTGTGCTCGCGGGGACGCGGTACGCGGTGTCCGGCGGGATCGTGGAACGGGTGTGAGCGGGGTGAGCGGTGTGAGTGGCGAATCCTCTCCCCAGCCTGTGGACAAGCCGGCGGCGCCGGAGCCTTCGGGCGTCGATCTCGCGCGGGTCGCGCTGCGGGCGGCCAAGGAGCAGGCGAAGGCGCGGGGTGCGGCGGCGCAGCAGAAGAAGCAGGCGCGGCGGGGTGGGGGGCTGCGGTCCGGTGCGCGGGCGGACGGGCGGGATCCGATGGCGCTCGGGGCCGCGATCAATCGGCTGATCACCGAGCGGGGGTGGGAGACGCCCGCGGCGGTCGGTGGGGTGATGGGGCGGTGGCCGCAGATCGTGGGCGAGGACCTGGCGAAGCACTGCGTGCCGCTGAAGTACGACGAGGATCCGGAGGTGCGGGTGCTCACTGTGCAGTGCGATTCGACGGCTTGGGCTACGCAGTTGCGGTTGTTGGCGCCGCGGCTTGTGGCTCGGCTCAATGAGGATCTTGGGCATGGGACTGTGCGGATGATCAAGGTGCTTGGGCCTGGGGGGCCGCGGCGGGGGTACGGGCCGTTGCGGGCGCCCGGGTCCACCGGGCCCGGCGACACGTACGGGTAGCAGGTCCAGGGAGCGCGGGTCCGGGAAGAGGGCGCCGTGCGCGTGGGCGTTGTGCCCACCCGTTCCGCCCCGGGCGGAACGCATGCCCACAACGCGGCGGCGGGGATGCGCCACAACGCGGCGGCCGGGGGTGCCACCCGGCGTCACCGCTCGAAGCGCTAGGTGGCCGCCAGGGGCCTCTGGAGTCCCTCCCCGGATATGGGGAGTCGTCTCGTGCCCGGCGAGGGCGGCACATGAGCATTCAGGTACCGGCAAACCCCCATGAGTGTCAGTGGTACCGGTAGACTGGGAGACAATCCCGCCACCCTGCGGAACATGTCGAACGACGCAGCCGCTCCCGTATGCCCGGAGAACGGCCTGTGCTGTGCCAGAAAGGGCGCTTCGTGGCCGATTCCGGCAACCCCAACGAGAACAACCAGTACACCGCCAGCAACATCCAGGTACTCGAGGGTCTGGATGCGGTGCGCAAGCGCCCCGGCATGTACATCGGCTCGACCGGAGAGCGCGGCCTGCACCACATGGTGCAGGAGGTCGTCGACAACTCGGTCGACGAAGCCCTGGCCGGTCACGCGGACACCATCGACGTGACGATCCTGCCCGACGGCGGCGTGCGCGTCGTCGACAACGGCCGCGGTATCCCCGTCGGCATCGTCGAGTCCGAGGGCAAGCCGGCCGTCGAGGTCGTGCTGACCGTCCTCCACGCGGGCGGCAAGTTCGGCGGCGGCGGCTACGCGGTCTCCGGCGGTCTGCACGGCGTCGGCGTCTCCGTCGTCAACGCCCTCTCCACCAAGGTCTCGGTGGAGATCAAGACCGACGGCCACCGCTGGACGCAGGACTACAAGATGGGCGCCCCGACCGCGCCCCTCGCGCAGCACGAGGCGACCGACGAGCACGGCACCTCGGTGACGTTCTGGTCCGACCCGGACATCTTCGAGACGGTCGAGTACTCCTTCGAGACGCTCTCGCGCCGCTTCCAGGAGATGGCCTTCCTCAACAAGGGCCTGACGATCACGCTCACCGACGAGCGCGAGTCCGCGAAGGCCACGGTCGGCGCCGACGACCCGGACGCCGAGGCGGCCGCCGAGCCCGCCGCCCGCACGGTGAAGTACCACTACGAGGGCGGCATCGTCGACTTCGTGAAGTACCTCAACTCGCGCAAGGGCGAGCTGGTCCACCCCACCGTCATCGACGTCGAGGCCGAGGACAAGGAGCGCACGCTCTCGGTCGAGATCGCGATGCAGTGGAACTCCTCGTACTCCGAGGGCGTGTACTCCTTCGCGAACACGATCCACACCCACGAGGGCGGTACGCACGAGGAGGGCTTCCGCGCGGCGCTGACGACGCTCGTCAACAAGTACGCGCGCGACAAGAAGCTGCTCCGCGAGAAGGACGACAACCTCACGGGCGACGACATCCGCGAGGGTCTGACCGCGATCATCTCGGTCAAGCTGGGCGAGCCGCAGTTCGAGGGCCAGACCAAGACCAAGCTGGGCAACACGGAGGCCAAGACCTTCGTCCAGAAGGTGGTCCACGAGCACCTCACCGACTGGTTCGACCGCAACCCGATCGAGGCCGCGGACATCATCCGCAAGTCGATCCAGGCCGCCACCGCGCGCGTGGCCGCGCGCAAGGCGCGTGACCTGACCCGCCGCAAGGGTCTGCTGGAGTCCGCCTCGCTGCCGGGCAAGCTGTCCGACTGCCAGTCGAACGACCCCACCAAGTGCGAGATCTTCATCGTCGAGGGTGACTCCGCCGGCGGCTCGGCCAAGTCCGGCCGTAACCCGATGTACCAGGCCATCCTGCCGATCCGCGGCAAGATCCTGAACGTCGAGAAGGCCCGGATCGACAAGATCCTGCAGAACACCGAGGTCCAGGCGCTGATCTCCGCCTTCGGCACCGGTGTGCACGAGGACTTCGACATCGAGAAGCTCCGCTATCACAAGATCATCCTGATGGCGGACGCCGACGTCGACGGTCAGCACATCAACACCCTGCTGCTGACCTTCCTCTTCCGCTTCATGCGGCCGCTGGTCGAGGCCGGCCACGTCTACCTCTCCCGCCCGCCGCTCTACAAGATCAAGTGGGGCCGGGACGACTTCGAGTACGCGTACTCGGACCGCGAGCGCGACGCGCTGGTCGAGCTGGGCAAGCAGAACGGCAAGCGGATCAAGGAAGACTCGATCCAGCGCTTCAAGGGTCTCGGCGAGATGAACGCCGAGGAGCTGCGCGTCACCACCATGGACGTCGAGCACCGCGTACTCGGCCAGGTCACCCTGGACGACGCCGCCCAGGCCGACGACCTGTTCTCGGTGCTGATGGGCGAGGACGTCGAGGCGCGGCGCTCGTTCATCCAGCGCAACGCCAAGGACGTTCGCTTCCTCGACATCTGAGTCGGTCTCAGCTGACCGTACGAAAGGACTGACGACCAGCAATGGCCGACGAAAACACCCCGACCGGGACCACCGAAGAAGAGCCGGTCATGCGCATCGAGCCCGTCGGGCTCGAGACCGAGATGCAGCGGTCGTACCTCGACTACGCGATGTCCGTCATCGTGTCCCGCGCGCTGCCCGACGTACGGGACGGCCTCAAGCCCGTGCACCGGCGCGTGCTGTACGCGATGTACGACGGCGGCTACCGGCCCGAGAAGGGCTTCTACAAGTGCGCCCGCGTCGTCGGCGACGTCATGGGTACGTACCACCCGCACGGCGACTCCTCGATCTACGACGCGCTGGTCCGCCTCGCCCAGCCCTGGTCGATGCGGATGCCGCTGGTCGACTCCAACGGCAACTTCGGCTCCCCGGGCAACGACCCGGCCGCCGCCATGCGCTACACCGAGTGCAAGATGGCGCCGCTGTCGATGGAGATGCTCCGCGACATCGACGAGGAGACCGTCGACTTCACGGACAACTACGACGGCCGCAACCAGGAGCCCACGGTCCTCCCGGCCCGGTTCCCGAACCTGCTGGTCAACGGCTCCGCCGGTATCGCCGTCGGTATGGCCACCAACATCCCGCCGCACAACCTGCGCGAGGTCGCGTCCGGCGCCCAGTGGGCGCTGGAGCACCCCGACGCCAGCCACGAGGAGCTCCTCGACGCGCTGATCGAGCGGATCAAGGGCCCCGACTTCCCCACCGGCGCGCTCGTCGTCGGCCGCAAGGGCATCGAGGAGGCGTACCGCACCGGCCGCGGCTCCATCACGATGCGCGCGGTCGTCGAGGTCGAGGAGATCCAGAACCGCCAGTGCCTGGTGGTCACGGAGCTGCCCTACCAGACCAACCCGGACAACCTCGCGCAGAAGATCGCCGACCTGGTGAAGGACGGCAAGATCGGCGGCATCGCCGACGTCCGCGACGAGACCTCGTCCCGGACCGGCCAGCGCCTGGTCATCGTGCTCAAGCGCGACGCCGTCGCCAAGGTCGTCCTCAACAACCTGTACAAGCACACCGACCTCCAGACGAACTTCGGCGCCAACATGCTGGCGCTCGTCGACGGCGTGCCGCGCACCCTCTCGCTGGACGCGTTCATCCGCCACTGGGTGACGCACCAGATCGAGGTCATCGTCCGCCGGACGAAGTTCCGGCTGCGCAAGGCCGAGGAGCGCGCCCACATCCTGCGCGGTCTCCTCAAGGCGCTCGACGCGATCGACGAGGTCATCGCGCTGATCCGCCGCAGCGACACCGTCGAGGTCGCGCGTACGGGCCTGATGGGCCTGCTCCAGATCGACGACATCCAGGCCAACGCCATCCTGGAGATGCAGCTCCGCCGGCTCGCCGCCCTGGAGCGCCAGAAGATCGTCGCCGAGCACGACGAGCTCCAGGCGAAGATCGACGAGTACAACGCGATCCTGGCCTCCCCGGAGCGCCAGCGGGCGATCGTCAGCGAGGAGCTGGCCGCGCTCGTCGACAAGTTCGGCGACGACCGCCGCTCCAAGCTGGTGCCCTTCGACGGCGACATGTCCATCGAGGACCTGATCGCCGAGGAGGACATCGTCGTCACCATCACGCGTGGCGGCTATGTGAAGCGCACCAAGACCGAGGACTACCGGTCGCAGAAGCGCGGCGGCAAGGGCGTGCGGGGCACGAAGCTGAAGCAGGACGACATCGTCGACCACTTCTTCGTCTCCACCACCCACCACTGGCTGCTCTTCTTCACCAACAAGGGCCGGGTCTACCGCGCCAAGGCGTACGAGCTGCCGGACGCCGGCCGGGACGCCCGCGGCCAGCACGTGGCCAACCTGCTGGCCTTCCAGCCGGACGAGCAGATCGCGCAGATCCTGGCGATCCGCGACTACGAGGCCGCGCCGTACCTGGTGCTCGCCACCAAGGCCGGCCTGGTGAAGAAGACCGCGCTGAAGGACTACGACTCGCCGCGCTCCGGCGGTGTCATCGCGATCAACCTCCGGGAGACCGCGGACGGCGGCGACGACGAGCTGATCGGCGCCGAGCTGGTCTCGTCCGAGGACGATCTGCTGCTCGTCAGCAAGAAGGCGCAGTCGATCCGCTTCACCGCCACCGACGACGCGCTGCGCCCGATGGGACGCGCGACTTCGGGTGTCAAGGGGATGAGTTTCCGCGAGGACGACGAGCTTCTCTCGATGAATGTCGTCCGGCCCGGTACGTTCGTCTTCACCGCGACCGACGGTGGCTACGCCAAGCGCACCCCGGTCGACGAGTACCGCGTCCAGGGTCGTGGCGGCCTCGGCATCAAGGCCGCCAAGATCGTGGAGGACCGCGGGTCGCTCGTGGGCGCGCTGGTGGTCGAGGAGACCGACGAGATCCTCGCCATCACGCTGTCCGGCGGTGTGATTCGTACGCGAGTCAATGAAGTCAGGGAGACCGGCCGTGACACGATGGGCGTCCAGCTGATCAACCTGGGCAAGCGGGATGCCGTCGTGGGCATCGCGCGCAACGCCGAGGCCGGCGGCGAGGACGAGGACGTCGACGCCGACGCGGTCGAGGGCGCCGAAGCGGTCGAGTCGGTCGAGGCGGTCGAGGGCACGGAGCCCGCGACCGGGGAGCACGAGGAGTAGAGCGTGAGTGGAGCCACGGGCGCCGGTTCGGCCGACGGCCGGTCCGCAGGATCGAGCGGTGCCCGTGGCTCCGCCACGGACTCCCAGGGTGGGGGCACCCCCGCCGAAGGTAGGGGGATTACGGTGACGGACACCCGAGGGCAGCGTCCCTCGTACGAGACGTACAACGGGCCGCTGCCCGGCGAGCGCGCGGGGGGCCAGGCGCCGCAGGGCGGGCCGTACCACCCGCCGCAGGCCTACGGCGCCCCGGCGGCGCAGGGCGGCACGTCCGGCGGCCAGAACACGGCCGCCGTGCGCAAGCCCCGGACGGGTGCGCGGACCACTCCGCGCACGCGCAAGGCGCGGCTGCGGGTGGCGAAGGCCGACCCGTGGTCGGTGATGAAGGTGAGCTTCCTGCTCTCCATCGCGCTGGGCATCTGCACGGTCGTGGCGGCCGCGGTGCTGTGGATGGTCATGGACGCCATGGGCGTCTTCTCGACCGTCGGCGGCACGATCAGCGAGGCCACCGGCTCCAACGAGTCGAACGGCTTCGACCTGCAGTCCTTCCTGTCGCTGCCGCGGGTGCTGATGTTCACCTCGGTGATCGCCGTGATCGACGTCGTCCTGATGACGGCGCTGGCGACGCTGGGCGCGTTCATCTACAACCTGTCGGCCGGTTTCGTGGGCGGTGTGGAGCTCACGCTCGCCGAGGACGAGTGACCTGCGAGGGGGCCGGTCGGGAACCGATTTTGGGACTGGCCCCCACGTGCGCTAATCTTCAGGAGTCAGCGCGGCGGAACACACACCGCAGAGCGCGGCGGGGCTATAGCTCAGTTGGTTAGAGCGCATCCCTGATAAGGATGAGGCCACAGGTTCAAATCCTGTTAGCCCCACACAGAAGATCGGCCCGGACGGTTCACCCGTCCGGGCCGATTGCTTTGTCGGACACGTTGTCGTCCTAGGTCACTGATCGGTATCGGTCGGTGTGTAGAGTGGGCGTCAGAAGTCTCCTACGTCAACGAAAGACGAGGTCGCGCGGTGAAGAAGCTGCTCCTGGTCGCACTGGCCGCCATCGGCGGGCTCCTCGTGTACCGCCAGATCCAGGCGGATCGCGCCGAGCAGGACCTGTGGACGGAGGCGACCGACTCCGTGCCCGCAGGTTCGGGTGTGTGAGACGCAACAGTCCCTGTGTGCGAGGCCCTGGCCGCTCTGAGCGGCCGGGGCCTCGTGCTGTTCGCGGCAGTGAATGAATCGCTTGCTGTCGCGAACTCCTTGGGTGGTGGCCGGGCGTACGGGCAGGATGGGCCGGCACGGACACGACGAGGGGGCGCGCGTGAACAGGCGACGGGGCGGGGGGCGTACGGCGCAAAGTGCGGGGCGTACGGCGGGAGCGCTGGCCGCGGCGGTCTGCCTGACGGTCGTGTCGCCGGCGGGCGGGGCGTGGGCGTCCGACGACGCCGGCGGGTACGTCTTCGACGAGGGCGCCCGGCCGGTGAAGGGCGCCGTATCCACCCTGGACGCCGCGCGGTTGGAGCCCGGGACGGGCTACCGGGACACCCTCGGGAGGAACGGGAAGCACTACTACCGGGTCGACCTCGACGCCGAACAGAACGCGTACGTTTCGGTGGTGGCCGTCCCCAGAGGCACGGGTAGCGTCGCGTACGGCGACGGGGTCACGGTGAGCATGCAGGACGGCACCAACACCCGGTGCGGCTACCAGGACATCCGCTTCGGACCCGCCGAGTTCGCCCGCCCGCTCACCGCCTACGCCCACCGCACGATCACCCCCGGCTCCTCGGCCTGCCGGCACGCGGGCGCGTACTACGTCCTCGTCGAGCGGGACTCGGCGGCCGGCTCCGACCCCGGCGACTGGGGTCTTGAGATCCGCCTCCTGACCGAACCGGGCGTACGGGGGACCGGCCCGACGGCCCTGCCGGAGAGCCGGCCCTCGGCGACACCCCAGCCGCCCGGGGGAGGGCCGCGGCGGCGCGCGGGCGGGGCCGGGTTCCAGGACGCGGCCTCGCTGGGCCAGGGCGAGTGGCGTACGGACGTCAGGCCGGGCCGTACGGTCTTCTACCGGGTCCCCGTCGACTGGGGCCAGCAGCTCTTCGCCACGGCCGAGCTGGGCAGCAGCCCGGCCTCGGACGCGTACATAGGCAACGCGCTCGTGCTCTCCCTGGAGAACCCCGCCCGCGGCCACGTCGACCGCGACGCGCTGAGCTACGGCGGCGCCCCGGCCACCCTCGCGCTCGGCCCGCAGCGGCCGGTGGCCTACGAGAACCGTTTCTCCTCGAACGACGGGACGAGCGGCATGCGCTTCGCCGGCTGGTACTACCTGTCGGCCACGCTCAACCCGGAGATCGCCAAGGCGTACGGGGACCGGCCGCTGCCGCTGACCCTGCGCGTGAACGTGACCGGCCGGGCCGCTCCCGCGCCCGCGTACGCCGGTCCCGCCGGGCCGTTCACGGTGACCGACGCCGACCGGGACGCGGCCGCCGACGGGCGGAGCGCGCCCGAGGCGGCCCGCGGCGAGCTCCTGCGGCTGGTCGGCCTGGCCGGGATCGGCACCGGGACGGTCCTGCTGCTCGGCCTGGCCGCCTGGTGGCTGCTGGCCCGCCGCGCGGCGGGCGCCGCCGGGGCTACGCCTGGATGAGCGCCCAGATCCCCACGGCGAAGCAGACCAGCGCCGCGAACAGCACCGGGACGGCCACCTTCGGGGGCGGGCCGGGACGGCGGGCGTGCGCGGGCGCGTACGCAGGGGGAGGAGGCGGCGGCAGAGGGAGGCGGGTCGTCTCGGGGCCGTCCGGGCCGAAGCCGATGGGGAGCGGCCCTATCTGATCGAAGATCTCGACGGGCTCGTCCGCGCCCATGGGCGCGGGCAGCAGTTCCATCGCCGCGTGCAGTGCCTTGCGCGCGCCCGTGGCCGTACGGAACCGGGCCTGGGGATCGGGCTGGAGCAGTCCGGCCAGGACCTGCCACAGGGGCTCGGGGATGCCCTGGGGGGCGCCCGGCGTGCCGTGGGCCAGGAAGTGCGCCACGAGGGCCCGGGAGTCCGGCTTGCGGCCCTGGAGCAGATAGAGCGCGACCAGGCCGACGGCGAACAGATCGGCGGAGAAGTCCGGTTCGGCTCCCCGGAGTTGCTCGGGTGCGAAGTAACCCGGCGTGCCCATCACGTAGTCGGTCCCGGTGAGCCGGGGTTCGCCCTTGCGCATCGAGACGCCGAAGTCGGACAGCCGCAGGTGCGGCCGTCCGGCTCCGGTGGCGTCCAGCAGGATGTTGGCGGGCTTGATGTCACGGTGCACGACCCCCTCCGCGTGCACCGCCGCGAGCCCGGCCAGCAGCTGGTCGAGCAGGACGCACACGAAGCGGGGCGGCAGGGCGCCGTAGTCCCCTATGACGTGGGCCAGCGAGCCGCCCGCCACGAGGTCCATCGTGAAGAGGACCTTGTCGTCGTCCGCGGCCCAGCTGGCCGGGGCGAGGACGTGCGGGTGGTCGATCCTGAGCGCCTGCTCGCGGACGAAGCGCAGGAGGGTGTGGGCGTCGCTCTGCTGGAGCACCTTGGCCGCCACGTAACGGCGCCGCCGGTGGTCCCACGCGCGCCAGACCGCGCCGACCCCGCCGCGTCCGACCGGGTCGATCAGCTCGTACCGGCCGGCGAAGACCTCCCCCATCGCGCCGCGCCCGCCCCCCTGCCGTCCGGCGTCAGTTCTGGTGCGCCTCGTAGTGCGCGACCGCGTCCGCGGTGCGCCCGGCGCCGTACACCCGGAGGAACTCTGCCAGTTCGGGGTGGGCCGGGGCGAGGGAGTCCGCCGCGTCGATGATGTCGCCGGCCGCGGAGACCGAGCGGAGCAGCGACTGGATCTCGCGGACCACCCGGCGCACGGTCGGCGCCCCCGCGCCGGTCGTGGCCTGGCCGCCGGCGGTCAGGACGGAACCGCCCTGGGACTTCTTGATCTCGTCCATCCGGTCGGTGGCCTCGGCGGCGCTGACGCTGCCGTCGGCGACCTGGCCGGCGAGCTCCTGGAGGGCCTGGACGCGCTGCACGACGGCGGGGTTGCCGATCTTGGCCCGCTGGCCGCTCATCAGTTGGGAGAGCATGGGTGCCGACAGACCGAGCACGGCCGCGAGCCTGGCCTGATTCAGCCCGAGATCGTCGATCAGACGACGGAAGAGCGCCCCCAGCGGCTCCCCGTACCAACTGCGCTGAAGCTCCCGGGCTCTGGCCGTGGCTTCCTGCTGCGCTGTATCCATTACTTCTCCCCATCCCTGCGGTTCGCCACTGCGAACCTCGATCAGCATCTTACGGAGCGTGGTCGCCGACGGGGAGTCCCAATCCTTTTGCGGGATACGGGGGGTGACCCGGTACTCTGTTGTCATTCCGGGGCCTTAGCTCAGTTGGTAGAGCGCTGTCTTTGCATGGCAGATGTCAGGGGTTCGACTCCCCTAGGCTCCACTCCGGAAGTCCTCTGGAAAACCCCTTCTGACCTGCGTGTACGTGGGCCGGGAGGGGTTTTCTCATGGGCTCCATCCGAGGGTCGATTGGCCCAGTGACGGCGAGGGTGAATGGACCAGGAACCGTGGGCCACCAGGTTCTAACGTCGTGTCCATGCCGAAGACCCCCAGGACCACCGCGCGCACCCACCGGGCACTGCTCCTCGCCCAGCTCAGCAACTCCGTCGGCGACGGCGCCTTCTATGTGACCTCGGCGCTCTACTTCTCCCTGGTCGTCGGCCTCTCCGCCGCCCAGATCGGCGCCGGGCTCGCGCTCGCCTGGGGCATCGGCTCGGTCGCCGGGGTGCCGCTCGGGCACCTCGCCGACCGGCGCGGGCCGCGCGGCACCTCCGTACTGCTCGCCCTGGCGACCTCGGGGGCCGTCGCCTCCTTCCTGCTCATCCGCTCCCTGGTGCCGTTCCTGATCGCCGCCGCGGTGTACGCCACGGCCCAGAGCGGGCTCGCCGCCGCCCGCCAGGCGCTGCTCGCCGGGCTCGTCGAGCCGGCCGAGCGGGTCGGGATGCTCGCCAGGGTCCAGGCCACCCTCAACGCCGGGCTCGCCGTCGGCGCCGCGCTCGGCGGTCTCGCCCTGCACGCCGGCACGCGCGGCGCGTACCTCGCCGTCTTCGCCCTCGACGCCGTGGGCTTCCTCGTCTGCGCCCTGGTGCTGCGCGGCCTCCCGCCGCTGCCGGGCACCGGGGCCGCGTCCGGCGGAACGGCGCGTCTCGTGGTGCTGCGGGACCGCCCGTACGCCCTGCTCACCCTGCTCAACGCGCTGCTGCTGCTCCGGCTGCCGCTGCTCAGCCTGGCCCTGCCGCTGTGGATCGTGGAGCGCACGACGGCGCCCGGCTGGACGGTCTCGGCGCTCTTCGTGCTCAACACCGGCGTGGTCATGCTCTTCCAGGTGCGCGCCGCGCGCTCGGTGACCGGACTGCCCGAGGCCACCCGGGCGGTGGGGCGCTCCAGCCTGGTGATGCTCGCCTCGTGCGCGGTGTTCGCGGTGACGGCGGCCGGATTCGGGCCCTGGCCGACGGTCGCGGTGCTCGTGCTGGGCGCCGTCCTCCAGGTGATCGCCGAGATGCGCCACTCCGCGGGCTCGTGGCAGATCGGGCTCGGGCTCGCGCCGGCCGACCGGATCGGGCAGTACCAGGGCTTCTACGGCACCGGCGTGCCGGTCGCCAGGACGCTCGGGCCGCTGCTCGTCACCACGCTCCTGATCGGCTGGGGCGTGGCCGGCTGGCTGGTCCTGGGCGGGATCTTCCTGGTCGCGGGCCTGGCGACGAAGCCGGCGGTGCGCTGGGCGGAGCGCTCCCGGGCGGCCGCGGAGCTCCTGGGCGCGGCGGAGCCGGCCGGCGCCCGCTGAGCCGGACGAGTGGTGTTCATCGGAAGAACTGCGCGGACGCGGCGTCGCTCCGGGGAATCCCGGCGCCCGTACACATCATGAGGAAGGTACGAAAAGCGCGCAATCCGAAATGAACCATCCGAGAAATCGGATACCACCCATAACGTCACGAAAGTGAGGGGTCATGGCCACTGCCAAGGTCAAGCAGTTCTGGACCGCCTTCATCTCCGTCCTCTTCGCCCTGCTCGCCTCCCTCGGCCTGGCGAGCCCCGCCACCGCCGCCCAGCAGCCCGCCCTCCAGCAGGGCGAGGAGCCGGCCGTCGCCGGTGGCGCCGCCGCGGCCTCCGCCGCGCGTCCCGCCGTCTCCGTACCGGCACAGCGGAGCCATCAGTGGCGTACGGCGCGGGGCAACGCGCTGCCGCCGACCATCAAGCAGCGGATCGGCGCCGAGGCGCACGGTTCCTCGCCCGCCGTCCGGCACCTCCGCGCGGACGCCACGGCCGGCACCGACCCGGCGGGCCGCCACGGCGGCTACGGCACCGACCGCACCGACCGCGCCGACGGTCTCGCCGACCTGACCGGCGCGGCGCTCAAGACGAAGGCCGCCGCGCAGGCCGCGCAGGCCGTCCCGGCCGCGTAGGGCGCGGCGGGATGTCCCGCGCGCACCCTCGCGTCCGTGCGTGTCCCGCACGGCGACAGGCCGGCGATCAGCGACGCTCCTCGTCGCGGTCCGTGGCCTCCGCGTCGGCCTCCTTGGCCGCCACCTCGGGATCGAGTGACGCACCGCCGTCGTCGACGGACGACAGCCCGGTCTCCTCGTCCACCTCGGTGGGAGCGGGCGGCTCGACCAGCCAGTCGGGGTTGGCCTGCTTGTCCCACCACCTCCAGGCGCAGAACGCGCCCACCGCCAGCACGCCGAGGACCGCGAGTCCCTTGGCGACGCGTCCGGCCCTGGCCCGACGCTCGTGCTGCTTCACGATCTTCTCGATGTCCCTCGGCGTCACCTGACCGCGCAGCGCGGCCCAGGCGGCAGTCGAACGCGACCCGGCCTCCTCGAGGACCGGAGTGGTCGCGGCGACCGCGTGCTCGACACGCGGCACGGTGTAGTCGGTCGCCTGACGGGCGGCCTTGCGGGTCACGGCCGCCGCACGATGCGCGGCCTCGTCGACCCGCGGCGGTACATGCGGTGCGACATGGCAGGCGTACTGCTGACGCGCCTGAGCGCGGGCCTGCGACGCGGCCTTGGAGACCTTCGGGCCCAGCTTGTCGCGCGCCTCCTGTGCGTACTGAACGGCCTGGTCTCTGGCCGTCTCCGCGTACGGCGCCACCACTTCCGCGGCGTGCAGCACGCTCTCCTTCGCCGAATCTGTCGCGGCGCGCACGCTGTCCATGCGGGTCACAGGATTCCTCCTCCTCGGTGGCGATGTCGGTTTTTCACCTTTCCATCCTTTTCGGAATCATGCCTGTCCGACCGCCGTCCGGCATGCGGGGCGGGCATCCGGGGCATGCGAGGATCGGACCCACGGGCGCGGACGCGCCGGTGCACAGGTGGAGGAAGGCGGATCGTGGCCGAGCAGCTGTACGCGACTCTGAAGACCAGCCAGGGTGACATCGAGATTCGGCTGCTGCCGTTCCACGCCCCGAAGACGGTCAGGAACTTCGTCGAACTCGCCCAGGGCGAGCGCGAGTGGACGGACCCGGCGACCGGCGCGGTCACCACGGCCCCGCTCTACGACGGCACGGTCTTCCACCGGGTGATCAAGGGCTTCATGATCCAGGGCGGCGACCCGCTGGGGAACGGCACCGGCGGACCGGGCTACGAGTTCGCCGACGAGTTCCACCCCGAGCTCTTCTTCGACAAGCCCTACCTGCTGGCGATGGCCAACGCGGGACCGGGCACCAACGGCTCGCAGTTCTTCATCACGGTCGGCGCGACGACCTGGCTCAACCGCAAGCACACGATCTTCGGCGAGGTCGTCGGCGCGGCGAGCAAGCAGGTCGTGGACGCCATCGCGACCGCCGAGACCAACCCGCGCACGGAGCGCCCGGTCGAGGACGTCGTCATCGAGACGGTCGTCGTCGAGAAGCGCTGACCGCGGCTCGTACGGCTGCCCGTACAGCTGCCCGCACATCTGCCCGTACCCCGTACGGGAACCTTGGCGCCCCGCCCGTCCGTCAGGAGGGCGGGGCGCTCTGTTGACGCTCGCGCCGCTCTCGCCCCGTCGCTTCAGCCCCAGTCGCCTCGTCCTCGGGAGGACGCCTCATGGACCCGCAGTCCGGTCTGCCGCGCTGCTACCGCCACCCGGACACCGAGACCGGGATCCGCTGCACCCGCTGCGAGAAGCCGATCTGCCCGCAGTGCATGGTCTCCGCGTCGGTCGGTTTCCAGTGCCCCGACTGTGTGCGCAACGGCTCCGGCACCGGTCACGCCCCCGACGCCAACCGGCCCAGGACGCTCGCCGGCGGCCGGGTGGCGACCGACGGGCGCTTCGTCACCAAGATCCTGATCGCGATCAACCTGGCGCTGTTCATCGCGGTCCAGGTGCTCGGCGACCGGTTCACGGACCAGCTGCTGATGATCGGCTACGCCTACAACCCGCTGCTCGGCGAGGTCGTCGGGGTCGCGGACGGCGAGTGGTACCGGCTGCTGACCTCGGCCTTCCTCCACCAGGAGATCCCGCACTTCCTCTTCAACATGATCGGCCTGTGGGTCATCGGCGGGATCGTGGAGCCGGAGCTCGGCCGCCTCCGCTACACGCTGCTCTGCCTGCTCTCGGGCCTCTCGGGCTCCGTGCTGGTCTATCTCGTCGACGCCCCGAACCAGGCCTCGCTCGGCGCCTCGGGCATCGTCTACGGCCTGATCGGCTCCTGGGTGGTGCTCGCCCGCCGGCGGCGCTACGACATGCGGCCGGTCTTCCTCTTCGTGGCCCTCTCGCTGCTGCTGACGTTCACCCGACCGGGGATCTCCTGGGAGGCCCATGTCGGCGGTCTCGTCGGCGGAGCGCTGGTGACGTACGCGATGGTGCACGCGCCGCGGGCCCGGCGGGAGCTGGTGCAGTACGGGATCTGCGGCCTGGTGCTGCTGATCGACCTGGGGCTCGTGCTCTACCGGACCGCTGCGCTCACCTGAGCGGAGCACCCTGTGGAGGAGCGGGGGACGGGGCTCGGACCGAGCTTTCCCCAGAGTTATCCACAATCCGTGGCCATCGCGTCGCGTTGGTCTGGACATGACTACGCCCCCCGCCTCTGAGCTGGTGCTTTTGCTCGGAGGCGGGGGGCGAGGAGTTCCCGGGCCGGTGTTCTCGCGGTCGTACCGGCGTCAACACCGTGGGAGTTATCCACAGATCTTCGTAAGTTATCCAGTGCTGTGCACAACGCTGTGGATAACCTCAGGGCAGAGCTTGACGAGTGGCGGGCGAGCCGCTACTTCCACTGCGTCGAGACGCCGAACCCCGCGGCGATGAAGCCGAAGCCGACCACGATGTTCCAGTTGTTGATGGACTTCACCGGCAGCGTGCCGTCGGTGACGTAGAAGACCACGATCCACACCAGACCGATGGCGAAGAGCGCCAGCATCACGGGCGCCACCCAGCTGCGGTTGGTCAGCTTGATGGAGGCGGCCTGCTTGGTGGCGGGCGGCGGCGTGTAGTCGGCCTTCTTGCGGATCCGTGACTTCGGCACGAGGGACTCTCCTGTCGATGCGCTGCGTGACCGCGCAGGGAACTGTGGCTGGCGCCGGGATGTGACGCAGGAGGACCACTGCGTCCCCCGGGCGTCCGTTAGCGTAGTGGTTCCGCGGCACCGAAGGGGATCAGGGTACGTTGAGCAATTCCGCCGACACTCCCGAAGGGCCGGGCCGAACCAGGAGGTGGCGCCCCGTCCGGGTGCTCACCGCTGCCGTTTTCGCCCTCGCCGGACTGATCTTCGTCACCAGCTTCAACACCGCCAAGGGCACCAATCTGCGCACCGACGCCTCCCTGCTCAGGCTCTCGGACCTGATCGAGGAGCGCAGCCACAAGAACGCGGGCCTCGACGAGACCACCGCCGCCCTGCGGCAGCAGGTCGACGCCCTCGCCGCCCGCGACGACGGCTCCACCAAGGCGCAGGACGCCCGGCTGCGCGCCCTGGAGGCCGGTGCGGGCACGGCGGCGACGTCCGGCGCCGGCGTCACGGTCACCCTCGACGACGCCCCGCCGAACGCCCAGGCCGCCCCCGGCTACCCGGAGCCGCAGGCCAACGACCTGGTCATCCACCAGCAGGACCTCCAGGCCGTCGTCAACGCGCTGTGGCAGGGCGGCGCCAAGGGCATCAAGGTCATGGACCAGCGGCTGATCTCCACCAGCGCCGTCCGCTGCGTCGGCAACACCCTGATCCTCCAGGGCCGTGTCTACTCGCCGCCCTACAAGATCACCGCCGTCGGTGACCGCTCCACGCTGAACAAGGCCCTCGTTGACTCCCCCGCCTTGCAGAACTACCAGCTGTACGTGAAGGCCTACGGGCTCGGCTGGAAAGTCGACGAGCACAAGGCGGTGACTCTGCCCGGCTACTCGGGCACAGTGGACCTCCACTACGCGAAGCCGGTGAACTGACCCGGTCAGCAGACCGGGGGGAGCCGGGGTGCCGTGACGGCGGGAACGAGGGTGCGGCCTGCCGCACGACCGGCCGGGGGACGGGCCCTGCACCTGGCCGTACGGAGCCTCAGCGAGCTGTGCGTCACCGTCGGCGCGCTCATCGTCCTCTTCGTCGTCTACGTCCTGTACTGGACCGGGGTGCAGGCCGGCAGCGCCACCGCCGGCCAGCTCGACACCCTCCAGCGGGAGTGGGTCGACCGCCCGGTCGCGGCGGCAGGCGCCCCCCGCGCGGCGGCGCCCCCGAAGCCGTACACCACGGGCAAGGGCTTCGCCGTCATGTACGTCCCCAGGCTCGGCAAGGACTGGGAGTGGCCCGTCCTGGAGGGCACCTCGACCGGCACCCTCAAGAAGGGCCTCGGCCACTACACCGGCACCGCCCGCCTCGGCGGCACCGGGAACTTCGCCGTCGCCGGACACCGGCGCACCTACGGCGACCCCTTCAAGGACTTCCCCCGGCTGCGCCCCGGCGACGCCGTCGTCCTCACCGACGGCACCACCTGGTACACGTACCGGATCGACCGCGAGCCGTACCGGACCGTGCCCACCGACATCGGCGTCATCGACCCCGTCCCCCGGAAGTCCGGCTTCGACGGCCCCGGCCGCTACCTCACCCTCACCACCTGCGACCCCGAGTGGGGCAGCAGCCACCGCCTGATCGCCTGGGCCCACCTCGACGCCACCCAGCCCGTGACCGACGGCCGTCCACAGGCTTTGGACAGCTGACCCCCCAGCGGGCCCGCGCCCCGTACTCTGGTCCCCGTAACGAACGGAAGGGGCGGCGGACGTCATGTACGGATGGATCTGGCGGCATCTGCCGGGCAACGCCTGGATCAGGGCACTGATCTCGGTCGTGCTCGTCCTCGGGGTCGTCTACGCCCTCTTCCAGTACGTGTTCCCCTGGGCGGAGCCGCTGCTTCCGTTCAACGATGTGACGGTGGACGGCCAGTGAGCGCGCGCATTCTCGTCGTCGACAACTACGACAGCTTCGTCTTCAACCTCGTCCAGTACCTCTACCAGCTCGGTGCCGAGTGCGAGGTGCGCCGCAACGACGAGGTCGAGCTGAGTCACGCCCAGGACGGCTTCGACGGCGTGCTCCTGTCGCCCGGGCCGGGCGCGCCCGAGCAGGCCGGTGTCTGCATCGACATGGTGCGCCACTGCGCCGCTACCGGGGTGCCCGTCTTCGGCGTCTGCCTGGGCATGCAGTCCATGGCCGTCGCCTACGGCGGGGTCGTGGACCGCGCGCCCGAGCTGCTGCACGGCAAGACCTCGCCCGTCAGCCACGAGGGCAAGGGCGTCTTCCAGGGGCTGCCCTCGCCGTTCACCGCGACCCGCTACCACTCGCTGGCCGCCGAGCCCGCGGCCCTGCCGGCCGAGCTGGAGGTCACCGCGCGCACCGAGGACGGCATCATCATGGGGCTGCGGCACCGCGAACTGCCGGTCGAGGGCGTGCAGTTCCACCCGGAGTCGGTGCTCACCGAGCACGGCCACCTGATGCTCGCCAACTGGCTGGAGCAGTGCGGCGACAAGGGGGCCGTCGCGCGGTCGGCGGGCCTCGCGCCGGTGGTGGGCAAGGCCGTCGCGTGACGACCGGGTCGCCGTGGTTCCGGGCGACGAACCGGCCGGAGGACGAGCCGGACCCCCAGCGGACCCCCGCCCCCGGACCCGTACCCCCGCCCGGCTACGGACCCGGACCCGTACCGCCCGCGTACGAGGCCGAGACGGCCGTCTACGCGGCGATACCGGCCCCCGGGACCTATGAGGCCACCCAGGGGCCCCAGACGCCTCAGAGAGCGCCTCAGGAGGCGTACGAGGCGGCTTACGCGGGGTCTTATGAGGCGGGCTACAACGCGCCGGCCTACGAAGCGCCGGACTACGACGAAGCACCTGCCTACGACGAAGCGCCGGCTTACGACGAGCCTGCGTACGACGAGCCGACGCCCCCGCGCCCCGTCGAGGAGGGCACCGCACCGCTGCCCGGGCCCGGCCGGGCCGAGCGGCGCCGTGCCGCCCGGCGCAAGGGGCGCGCCCCCGAGCCCGCCGCCGCCGCGCCGCAGCCCGCCGCCCCGCTCTCCCGGGTCGAGGCACGGCGGGCGGCCCGCGCCGCCAAGGACAGCGTCGGCGTCGTCCTCAGCCGGGCCGTCGGCGAACTCTTCATCACCTTCGGCGTCGTCATGCTGCTCTTCGTCACCTACCAGCTGTGGTGGACGAACGTCCGCGCCGGTCAGGAGACCGACCAGGCCAAGGCGCAGATCGAGAACTCCTGGTCGCAGGGCGCGAGCCAGCCCGAGGCCTTCGAGCCGGGGCAGGGCTTCGCCATCATGTACATCCCCAAGCTGGACGTGGTCGCCCCCATCGCCGAGGGCATCAGCAAGACCAAGGTCCTCGACAAGGGCATGGTCGGCCACTACGGCGAGGGCAAGCTGAAGACCGCCATGCCCGCCGACAAGCAGGGCAACTTCGCCGTCGCCGGACACCGCAACACCCACGGCGAGCCGTTCCGCTACATCAACCAGCTCAAGCCGGGCGACCCGATCGTCGTCGAGACGCAGGACGCGTACTACACGTATGCGATGGCGAGCATCCTCCCGCAGACCTCGCCGTCGAACGTCTCCGTCATCGACCCCGTGCCGAAGGGCTCCGGATTCACCAAGCCGGGCCGCTACATCACCCTGACCACCTGCACGCCCGAGTTCACGAGCACGTACCGCATGATCGTGTGGGGAAAGCTGGTCGACGAACGCCCGCGCAGCAAGGGGAAGCCGGCCGCGCTCGTAGGCTGAACCCCACGGAGACCCACCCACTTCTCGACGGGACGACCTAGTGGCAGCACGTGCGCGCAACCGGATCGCCGGTTTCATCAGCGTCTTCGGTGAGCTCCTCATCACCGCCGGCCTGGTGCTCGGTCTCTTCGTCGTCTACTCGCTGTGGTGGACCAACGTCCTCGCCGACCGCGCCGCCGACAAGGACGGCGACCAGGTCCGCGACCACTGGGCCGACAGCGGGCCCGGCGCCCTCGACACCAAGGACGGCATCGGCTTCCTGCACGTCCCGGCCATGGGCAACGGCGAGGTCCTCGTGAAGAAGGGCACCGACACCGAGGTCCTCAACAACGGCGTCGCCGGCTACTACACCGACCCGATCAAGTCGGCGCTGCCGCAGGACAAGCAGGGCAACTTCACCCTCGCCGCGCACCGCGACGGGCACGGGGCCAAGTTCCACAACATCCACAAGATGAAGAACGGCGACTCGATCGTCTTCGAGTCGAAGGACACCTGGTACGTCTACAAGGTCTACAAGACGCTCCCGGAGACCACGAAGTACAACGTGGACGTCCTCCAGCCCATCCCCAAGGAGTCCGGCAAGACCCGCCCCGGCCGCTACATCACCCTGACGACCTGCACCCCGATGTACACCTCGGACTACCGCTACATCGTCTGGGGCGAGCTGGAGCGCACCGAGAAGGTCGACGCGCAGCGCACCCCGCCGGCGGAGCTGCGCTGAACCGCTCCCGCGCGGAGAACGACGTAAGCCCCGGCATCCAGGATGGCGGGGCTTACTCATGCGGTGCGGGGTCCTAGCCGAACCAGCCGCCGCCGCCGTTGCCGTCCTTCTCCGTCTTCACGTTGACCGCCTGGTTCGGCTGGCCCTGCGTGCCGGGCTGCGGGTCCTGCTCCTTGATCTTGGCGTCGCCGCTCGCCGGGCCGTCGACGTTGCCCAGCGAGTAGCCGAGCGCCGTCAGCGTGGCCCTGGCCTGGTCGATCGTCATGCCGACGACCGACGGGATCGGCAGCGTCTGCTGCTGCGGGCCCTTGGACACCTTCAGGACGATCTGCACGTCCTTGGGCTGGTCCGTGTTGCCCTTCGGGCTCTGGTCGACGACCGTGCCCGCGGGCTGGTCGTTGTCCACGTCCTGGCGCGAGACGTTCGTGAAGCCGAGCACCTGGAGCTGCTGGACCGCGACGTCGTACGTGCGGCTCGTCACGTCCGGAAGCTGCGACTTCTGCTTCTTGGCCACGGTGATCGTGACCTTCGAGTTCTTCTCCGCCTGTGCGCCGCCCTCGGGGTCCTGCTTCAGGACCTTGCCCGGCTCCTCGTCGGACTCCTCGGTCTGCGTGACGACCTGGAAGCCCTTGCCGCGCAGCACCTCCTCGGCGCTCGCCTGCTGCTTCTCGACGACGTCCGGCACCTCGACCTTCGGCGCGCCCTCGGAGACCACGACGGAGATCGTCTCGTTGACGTTCATCTTCGCGGTGGGCGTGTACGCCGGAGTCTGGCTGCAGATCGCGCCCTTCGGCTGGTCGCAGCGCTCGGTGCCGGTCTGCGCGACCTTCACCTGCGAGTTCGGTGCGAGGCCTTCCGCTTCCTTCAGCGTCTTGCCGACGAACTGCGGGACCGGCACCTGCTGCGGGCCGTCCTTCTTGTCGAAGACCGAGACACCGATGAAGATCGCGCCCACCAGCACCAGGAGGCCCGCCAGGATCAGCAGGATCGTCGAGGTGTTGGACTTCTTCTGGCGGCGCCGGTCCGGGCGGTCGTCATAGCCGCCGTAGCCGTCGTCCGGGTTCATCGGCGGCAGCATCGTCGTCTGGCCCGCCGGGTCCGCCTGGCGCAGGGCCGTCGTCGGCTGGTCCTCCGGCGGATAGCCGCCGTAGCCCCCGCCGTACCCGACCGCGCCCATGGCGGCGGTCGCCGCGACCGGCTGGCCGTCGAGGCAGGCCTCGATGTCGGCCCGCATCTCGTCGGCGGACTGGTAGCGGTAGTCGGGGTCCTTGACCAGCGCCTTCAGGACGATGGCGTCCATCTCGGGCGTGATCTCGGGGTCGAAGACGCTCGGCGGCTGCGGCTCCTCCCGCACGTGCTGGTACGCGACGGCGACCGGCGAGTCGCCGATGAACGGCGGCCGGACCGTCAGCAGCTCGTACAGCAGGCAGCCGGTGGAGTACAGGTCGGAGCGGGCGTCGACCTGCTCGCCCTTGGCCTGCTCCGGGGAGAGGTACTGGGCCGTGCCGATCACCGCGGACGTCTGCGTCATCGTCATGCCCGAGTCGCCCATGGCGCGCGCGATGCCGAAGTCCATGACCTTGACCTGACCGGTACGGGTCAGCATCACGTTCGCCGGCTTGATGTCCCGGTGCACGATCCCGGCGCGGTGCGAGTACTCCAGCGCCTGGAGGATCCCGACGGTCATCTCCAGCGTGCGCTCGGGCAGCAGCTTGCGCCCGGAGTGCAGCAGCTCACGCAGGGTCGAGCCGTCCACGTACTCCATCACGATGTACGGGATGGAGACGCCGTCGACGTAGTCCTCGCCGGTGTCGTAGACCGCGACGATCGCCGGGTGGTTGAGCGAGGCGGCGGACTGGGCCTCCCGGCGGAACCGGGCCTGGAAGGACGGGTCACGGGCGAGGTCCGCCCGCAGCGTCTTCACGGCGACGGTGCGGCCGAGCCGGGTGTCGTGGGCGAGGTACACCTCGGCCATGCCACCACGGCCGAGCACCGAGCCCAGCTCGTACCGGCCGCCGAGGCGACGCGGCTCTTCCATAGCTTCTCCAGCCCTCTCCGTCTGTCCCGACCGCACCCGTGTGTGGTCCGGCGGTGTGTGCTGTTCGCGCATACGCTACCGGCCGCGAGGCGGCGCTTCGTCCGTCGGCCGCCACCTGATACCCGACCGGTACACGGCCCCGGACCCCGGGATCGGCTCAGCTCCTGCTCTTGAGTACCGCCTTCATCACGGCCTTGGCGATCGGCGCCGCGAGGCCGCCACCCGAGATGTCCTCACGGTCCGTGCCCGCCGAGTCCTCCACGACGACGGCCACGGCGACCGGCGAACCCTGGTCGGTCTTGGCGTAGGAGATGAACCACGCGTACGGCCGCTTGGCGTTCTTCTCGCCGTGCTGCGCCGTACCCGTCTTGCCGCCGACCTTCACGCCGTCCATGTCCAGGGCCGCGTTGCCGCCGGTGCCCTTCTCGACGACGTTCTCCATCATCGCCTGGAGCTGCTGCGCGGTCCGCTGCGAGACCGGACGGCTCAGCTCCTCCGGCTCGGTCTTCTTGATGATGTCCAGGTTCGGCGCGCGCAGCTGGTCGATCATGTACGGCTTCATCAGCTTGCCGTCGTTGGCGATCGCCGCCGTCACCATCGCCATCTGCAGCGGCGTGGTCGCCGTGTTGAACTGGCCGATCGACGACAGCGCGTTGCCACCGCGGTCGGACTTCTTGTCGTACACGGACGCGGCCGAACGCACCGGCGTGAACTGCTCGGCGTTGAAGCCGAACTTCTCCGCCATCTCGACCATCTTGTCCCGGCCGACGTCGTCACCCAGTTTCGCGAAGACCGAGTTGCAGGAGACCCGCAGCGCCTCGTTCAGGCTGGCGTTGGTGCAGCCGCTCGCGTGGTTCTTCATCGGCACCGTCGACAGCGGGATCTTCCAGCCGTCGGGGGTGTCCGTCGCCGCGTTGATGTCCGTGACCTTGCCGCTCTCCAGCGCCGCCGCGGCCGTGACGACCTTGAAGACGGAGCCGGGCGGGTAGATCTCACGCAGCGCGCGGTTCAGCTTCGGCTTGTTCTTGTCCTTCTCCAGCGCCTGCCACGCCTTGGCGTCCTTGTCGTGGTAGCCGGCGAAGGAACCCGGGTCGTACGACGGGGTGGAGGCCAGCGCCAGGATCTTGCCCGTCGACGGCTCGATGGCGACGACCGCGCCCGTCTTGCTGCCGAGGCCCTTGAAGGCCGCCTTCTGCGCCGCCCCGCTCAGGGTGGTGACGACGTCGCCGCCCTTCTTCTTCTCCCCGGTGAACATGGAGAGCGTGCGGTCGAAGAACAGCCGGTCGTCGTTGCCGGTGAGGATGCCGTCCTCGATCTTCTCGATCTGGTTGGCGTCGAACGCCTGCGAGGCGTAGCCCGTCACCGGCGCCCACATCTGGCCGTCGACGTACGTCCGCTTGTACGCGTAGAAGTTGTCACCGGAGTCGACGGAGCCGGTGATCGGCTTGCCGTCGACGATGATGTTGCCGCGTTCGTTGGAGTAGCGCTCGATCTGCACCCGCTTGTTCTTCGGGTGCGCGTTGAGCTCGTCGGCACGGACGTACTGGAGCCAGTTGTCCCGCAGCAGCAGGGCGAGGACCAGCAGGCCGCAGAAGATCGCGACCCGGCGCAGGGGCTTGTTCACGGACGGACCACCTGCGTCATCTCGGCGTCGGGGTTCGGGGCGGGGGAGGGCGCCGGGCGGCGCGCGGTGTCGCTGATCCGGATCAGGACGCCGATCAGCGCCCAGTTGGCGATCACGGACGAACCACCGTAGGCGAGGAACGGCATCGTCATACCGGTCAGCGGGATGAGCCCCATCACACCGCCCGCGACGACGAAGACCTGCAGCGCGAACGCGCCCGACAGGCCCATCGCGAGCAGCTTGCCGAACGGGTCGCGGGCCGCGAGGGCGGTGCGCACACCGCGCTCGATGATCAGGCCGTACAGCAGCAGGAAGACCATGACGCCGGCCAGGCCCAGCTCCTCGCCGACCGTGGCGAAGATGAAGTCCGAGTTCGCGGCGAAGCCGATCAGGTCCGAGTTGCCCTGGCCGAGACCGGTGCCCAGGATGCCGCCGGAGCCGAAGGACATCAGCACCTGCGTCATCTGGTCACAGGCGTTGGCCATGTTGCCGTTCGGGGGGGCCGTCTTCAGGCACTCGAATGGGTCGAGCCAGGCCGCCACACGCGACTGCACATGGCTCGCGGTCGAGCCGACGACCACCGCGCCGCCCGCCGACATCAGCAGACCGATGACGATCCAGCTGGTCCGCTCCGTCGCCACGTACAGCATGATCACGAACATGCCGAAGAACAGCAGCGACGTACCGAGGTCGTTCTCGAAGACCAGGATGAGCAGGCTGACCGCCCAGATCGTCACGATCGGGCCCAGGTCGCGCCCACGCGGCAGATACAGCCCCATGAACCGGCGGCTCGCCAGCGCCAGCGCGTCCCGCTTCACCATCAGATAGCCGGAGAAGAACACGGCCAGGACCAGCTTCGCGAACTCACCGGGCTGGATGGAGAAACCGGCGACGTTGATCCAGATCTTGGCGCCGAAGACATCCGAACCGAGCCCCGGCACCAGCGGCAGCAGCAGCAGCACCAGGGCCGCCACCATCGAGATGTACGTGTAGCGCTGGAGCACCCGGTGGTCCTTCAGGACCAGGAGCACGCCCACGAACATGGCGATGCCGATCGCCGAGTACAGCATCTGCTTCGGCGCGTCCGGACTGAACGAGCCGTACAGGTTGGTCGCCCGCTGGATCAGCCGCGGGGACTGGTCGAGACGCCAGATCAGCACCAGGCCGAGCCCGTTGAGCAGCGTGCCCAGCGGCAGCAGCAGCGGATCCGCGTACGGGGCGAACTTGCGCACCACCAGGTGCGCGACGCCCGCGAGCAGCGTCAGGCCCGCCCCGTAACCGAGCATGCCGGGCGGCACCTTGCCGTCGATCGCCAGACCGACGTTCAGATACGCGAAGACCGGGATGGCGACGGCGAACGCCAGCAGCGCCAGCTCGGTGTTCCGGCGGCTCGGCGCCTCGATGGCGCCGATCGTGGTCGTGTTGGTGACAACGCTCATGGTGGTGAAAGGCCCCCTACGGGTCTGCCTACTGCTTGCCGCAGTTCGAGGCCAGCTTCTGCTCCTCCGCCGACAGGGTCGGACCCGGGGACGGTGCGGCTGTATTGGGCTTGGTGGGGTTCGGCGACGCGTTGCCCTCCGTGGCGGACGGCGTGCTCGCCTTGTCCGCGGCTGCGGCGGCCGCCTTGTGGCGCTCCTCCGTCTTCTTGCAGGCCGAGGCCTGCACCGCGAGCTCGGAGATCTTCGTCTGCGCCTTGCCGAGGCTGCCACCGGCGATGGTGTCCTCGACCTGCTTGCGCTGGTACTCCGGCAGGTACTTGAGTTCGATCTCGGGGTGGTCCTTCTCGACCTCCGAGAGCTTCACCCACGCCAGGTCCTGGCTGATGCCCCGGTACAGCGCCACATGCTCGTCCTTCGAGCCCACGTAGTACTGCGTCTGCGTCCAGCGCCACCCGCCGTACAGCGCGCCGCCGACCACGGCGAGCGCCAGCACGAGCAGGAAGGAACGCTTCAGCCACCGGCGGCCCGCGGACCGCGGCTTGTCGAAATCGTCGTAGTCGGCGTCCACGTACGCGCCGAAGGAACCCTGCGGGGGCATCCCGCCGTAACCGTGGTCGTCACCGCTGCCGGGCGGACCGAAACCGCCCGCCGGCGGCTGCTGGTGCGGCGCCGGCCGGCCCAGCCCGGAGGCACGGCCCGCGGGCGTGTGCATCGCACCGCCGTCGTTCAGCTGCGCCTGGTTCTCGGCGACCGCGCCCACGATCACAGGGGTGTCGCTGAGGTGACCGGCGAGGGTGTCGCCGCCGTCGACGTCCAGGACGTCGGCCACGATCACCGTGATGTTGTCCGGGCCGCCGCCGCGCAGCGCGAGCTGGATCAGCTCCTGCACGGTCTCCTGCGGACCCTGGTAGCTGGCGAGGGTCTCCTCCAGCGTCTGGTGCGAGACCACGCCCGACAGACCGTCGGAGCAGACCAGATAGCGGTCGCCCGCCCGCACCTCGCGGATGGAGAGATCGGGCTCGACGTGATCGCCGCTGCCCAGCGCCCGCATCAGCAGCGAACGCTGCGGATGCGTCGTCGCCTCCTCCTCGGTGATCCGGCCCTCGTCGACGAGCCGCTGCACCCAGGTGTGGTCCTGCGTGATCTGCGTCAGCACCCCGTCGCGCAGCAGATACGCGCGCGAGTCGCCGACGTGCACCAGGCCGAGGCGCTGGCCCGTCCACAGCAGGGCGGTGAGCGTCGTGCCCATGCCCTCCAGCTGCGGGTCCTCCTCGACCATCATCCGCAGCTGGTCGTTGGCGCGCTGCACCGCCGTACCGAGCGAGGTGAGGATGTCGGAACCGGGGACGTCGTCGTCGAGCGTCACCAGCGTGGAGATCACCTCGGACGAGGCGACCTCACCGGCGGCCTGGCCGCCCATGCCGTCGGCGATGGCGAGCAGCCGGGGACCGGCATAGCCGGAGTCCTCGTTGCCCTCGCGGATCATGCCCTTGTGCGAGCCCGCGGCGAAACGCAGAGACAGACTCATGCCCACCTGCCCTGTCGGCGCCGCCTCGGGGTGCCGTCGGTCTCGAGCCACACTGCCCACCCTCCGGTCGGGAGCCCGTACCCGCCCTCGCGCTCATTCATGATGTAGCACTACTTCCGAAGCTCGATGACGGTCTTGCCGATACGGATCGGCGCGCCCAGCGGAATCGGCGTCGCGGTGGTGAGACGGGTCCGGTCCAGATACGTGCCGTTCGTGGACCCGAGATCCTCGACGATCCACTGGCCGTCCCGGTCCGGGTAGATCCTGGCGTGCCGGCTGGAGGCGTAGTCGTCGTCCAGCACGATCGTCGAGTCGTGGGCCCGGCCCAGCGTGATGGTCTGCCCCTGAAGGGCGACCGTCGTGCCGGTGAGGGTGCCCTCGGAGACGACCAGCTTGGTCGGGGCGCCACGGCGCTGCCGCCCGCCACCGCCGCCGGCCGCGCCCTGCTGCTGGCCGCGCTGCTGCGGCGGCGCCGCCTGGCGCGCGTTCTGCTGCGGACGCGCCTCCTGGCGGCGCGAACCGCGCTGGGTGACCCGCGTGCCGAACAGGTCACTGCGGATGACCTGGACGGCCACGATCACGAACAGCCACAGAACGGCCAGGAAACCCAACCGCATGACCGTCAGGGTCAGCTCTGACATTGCCCCCGCTTCACCCTTCGGCTTGCCGGTAAACGATGGTGGTGCTGCCCACGACGATCCGCGAGCCGTCGCGGAGCGTAGCGCGGGTGGTGTGCTGCCCGTCCACCACGATGCCGTTGGTGGACCCGAGATCCTGGATCGTCGAGGGCGTTCCGGTCCGGATCTCGCAGTGCCGGCGGGAGACGCCGGGATCGTCGATCCTCACGTCCGCGTCGGTGCTGCGGCCGAGGACCAGAGTCGGGCGGGAAATCTGATGACGGGTGCCGTTGATCTCGATCCAACGGCGCACCTGGCCGCCCGAGGCGGGCGCCGCCGCAGGACCGCCGGGGCGGGCCGCGGCCGGAGCCGTCGGACGGTGACCGGGCATCGCCGGAGCACCCGGCGGCGGGGACACCGGCATCGGCGGGGCGCCGGCCGGCGGACCGGCGGGCGGGTAGCCGTAGCCGCCGCGGGCCGGCTGCTGGTGACCCTGCGGTCCCTGCGGGTGGCCGCCCGGAGCGTTCTGCTGGGGCTGCGGCGACTGTGACGAACTCGACGCGAGCGTACGGCTGCGCACCCGGTACAGACCGGTGTCGAGGTCGTCGGCCTTCTCCAGGTGGACCTTGATCGGGCCCATGAAGGTGTACCGCTGCTGCTTGGCGTAGTCCCGGACCAGACCGGCGAGCTCGTCGCCGAGCTGACCCGAGTAGGGGCTGAGGCGCTCGTAGTCCGGCGCGCTCAGCTCCACGATGAAGTCGTTGGGGACGACGGTCCGCTCGCGGTTCCAGATCGTCGCGTTGTTGTCGCACTCGCGCTGGAGCGCGCCGGCGATCTCGACGGGCTGGACCTCGGACTTGAAGACCTTGGCGAAGGTGCCGTTGACCAGACCTTCGAGTCGCTGCTCGAACCGCTTCAGGACTCCCATGGGGCACCTCCTCCGTCGTTGTCGTCCTGGTACTGCTTACTGATCGTATCCACGCGTCGGGAAATCGGCTGGTTCCCCTTCTCTGCCCTGTGGACGAGTGTCACCTCTCACAGACCTTCCGCAGAACCTTTCGCAGACCTTTCGGCAGACCTTCCCCACGGATCGTAGAGGTGGCCTGTGGACAGTGTCCCGCACCCGGCGGCGGAGCAGGAGGGCCCCGTGCGTCACTCGTTCCTCCTCCGTCCCGCTCCGTCCTGTCCGTCCCTCCTCCCTCTCCTTGTCAGCGGAGGCGGGGGCGAAACAACGGATGTGAATCCACCGTCTCCGACGTGCTAATCTTCAGATGTCGCCAAGCAGACGGGCCGAAAGCCCGGAAGCTCGGAGGCCACTCAATGCGCGGGTGGCGGAATAGGCAGACGCGCTGGATTCAGGTTCCAGTGCCCGAAAGGGCGTGGGGGTTCAACTCCCCCCTCGCGCACCAGACGGAAGCCCCGTAGATCGAAAGATCTGCGGGGCTTCTGCGTTGTGTAGGGGGTGTTGCTGGGCGTCGGTGGGTGCGACGTTCGTTGGTGCGGGTCGCGACGAAAGAGGACGGCCGGCCGGCGGGAGCGGCGCCTATCGTGCGGACGTGGAAGCTCGTACGAAGTTCAGGACGTGGCCCGGTGCCGCCTGGCACTGGTTCCTCGTGCCCGGTCAGTGGTCCCGGCGCAGGACCGCCGGTGAGCTGGTCCTCGCCGTCGTCATGGCGCTGTTGTCCGCGGGCACCGAGGATCTGCTCGGCGGCGACGGCTGGGCGCTCGCCGCCGTCGCCGCGGGCTCCGCCGTGCTGTCGCTGCTGCGCCGCCGGCTCCCCGCGACCGTGCTCATCGTCACGTCGTTCCTCGCGCCCTTCGTGCCGGGGTTCCTGGTGCTGCTGATCCTCATAGGGTGGTCCGCCGGCCGCTACATCGCGGGCGCCGGGCGGGCTTTGGCCGCGTTCACCGCCGCGTACGTGCTGAACGTCGTGGGCACGGTGGCCGAGGCCTGGGACCAGCGCATGCTGCTCACGCTCTCCTTCATCACCACGCTGTACTTCCTGGCGACCACCCTCGCGCCCGGTCTCGCCCACCGCTACTGGACCCAGCGCAGGACCCTGCTGCACGCGCTGCAGCAGCGCAACGCCCAGCTGATCAGGGAGCGGGCGATGATCGCGGGGCAGGCCAGGCTGCGCGAGCGGCAGCGGATCGCGCAGGACATGCATGACAGCCTCGGTCACCAACTGGCGCTGATCTCGGTGCACACGGGCGCCCTGGAAGTGGACCCGAACCTGACCGACCGTCAGCGCGAGGCCGTCGGCGTGCTGCGGAACGCGTCCGTGGACGCCATGCACGAGCTGCGCGAGGTCGTCGGCATCCTGCGGGACGGGGTGGAGGCGCCCGACGACGGGGGCGTGCCCGTCGTGCGGCCCGGGGACGAGACGGGGAGGGCGGCGCGGGGGACCGCCGGCATCGAGGGTCTGGTGGCCGCCGCCCGGTCCGCCGGGACCACCATCGACCTCGCCCGCCACGGCGAGGCCCGGCCGCTCGCCCCGGCCGTCGACCACGCCGCGTACAGGATCGTCCAGGAAGGCCTGACGAACGCCTACAAGTACGCGCCGGGCGCCGCCATAGCGGTCGAGGTGCGCTACGAGCCGGACGCCTTCGTCGTGGAGGTCCTCAACGAGCCGGTGGCGGTCGAGCCGACCGGTGTCGTCAGCGGCGGACAGGGCCTCACCGGACTGCATGAGCGGGCCCGCCTGGTCGGCGGCATCGTGCACGCGGGCCCGGCGGACGGCGGCGGCTTCCGGGTCGCGGGCGTCCTGCCGTACGGGGCGGTGGAGGCCTCTCCGTACGTGGAGCCGGACGCGTTCACGGCCGGCATCGAGCTGGGCGTCGCGCCGCCCGGCGCCGCTCAGGGTGGCTCTCCCGTCGATCCTTTCGTCGATGCGGCCGACGACTTCCGGCAGCAGTCGCGGTGGCCCCGCTCGCGCGACGGTGTTCGGGCCGCGGTCGGAAAGGCCGACTGGACGGTGACCGAACGGGAGTGGACGATGGCCATGCGCGCGGGCAGGGGCAGGAGCACGGGCAGTGGGATAGCGATCGGGTGCGGGATCGCGTTCGCGGCCCTGGTGCTGCTGCTCGTGGCGGGCGGCTTCGGCCTCTACTTCCTCATGGGGTCGATGCAGAAGGGGATGATCGGCCCGGGCGAGTACGACGCCGTCAAGGTCGGGCAGAGCGAGAAGGAAGTACGTGACCGGCTTCCTTCGGGTGACACCATCGCCACCACCGGCCTGCACGGAAAGGGCCCCAAGGAGCCCGAGGGTTCCTCGTGCCTGGTCCTGATGAGCTCGGAGCCGGAGGAGAGCATGGAGAGCGAGCCCGTTTTCCGGTTCTGCTTCAAGGACGGCAAGCTGATCGAGAAGAAGTCGTACGAGGTCGTGCGCTAGGCGCGGCCGGTGCCGGTGCGGCGCCGGTGAAGTCGCCGGTGCGGGCACGGGCGCCGGCGGGGCTCGGACGCGAGCCCGTGTTCGTATCGTGAGCCGTTGGGGAGTGGCTGTGGCTGTGGCAGGGCGCCAGCACATCAGGGTCGTGATCGCCGATGACGAGCCCTTGATCAGGGCCGGGATCAGGATGATCCTCACCTCGGACCCGGAGATCGAGGTCGTCGCGGAGGCGGCGAACGGCCGGGAGGCCGTCGACCTGGCCCGCGCCCACGCCGCCGACGTCCTGCTGCTCGACATCCAGATGCCCGTCCTCGACGGGCTCTCCGCCCTGCCGGAGCTGCGCCGGGCGGCGCCTTCGACGCGGGTGATCGTGCTGACGACGTTCGGCGAGCGGGAGAACGTACTGCGGGCGCTGGAGCACGGTGGCGCCGGGTTCCTGCTCAAGGACACCGCCCCGGCCGAACTCATCCGCGCCGTACGGGCCGCGGCGGCGGGTGACGCGTATCTCTCCCCCGCCGCCACCCGGCACGTGGTCGAGCAGCTGGCCTCCGGGCGGGAGGCCGCCCGGGCGGAGGAGGCGCGGACCCGGGTGGCGGCGCTCAGCGAGCGGGAGCGCGAGGTGCTGGCGCTGCTGGGCGAGGGGCTCTCCAACGCGGACGCCGGCCGGCGGCTGCACATGAGCGAGGCGACGGTGAAGACCTACGTGAGCCGCATCCTCGCCAAGCTGGGCTGCGAGAACCGGGTTCAGGCGGCCCTCCTCGCGCGGGACGCCCGCCTCTGACTCAGCCCTTGCCGCCGGGGAGACCGGCGCCGCCCGCCGCGTTGTAGCGGAGCAGATAGGCGGCGAAGTGGGCGAGGTCGTCGGCCGACCAGTCCTTGAGGCGCTCCCCGTAGGCCGCCTGCCGGCTGGCCTGGGTGGAGGCGAGCAGCAGGGTGCCCTTCTCGGTGGGATGCAGTACCTGGACCCGGTGGTCGTCCGGGTCGGGCCGCCGCTCGACAAGACCCAGCTTCTCCAGGGCACCGACCTGACGGCTGACCGTCGACTTGTCCAGGAGGTAGTGGGCGGCGAGGTCGGTGGCCCGGCAGCCCTGCTGGTCGTCGATGTGGGCGAGCAGCGTGTACGAGACCAGCGGCAGCTCCGGGTGGAGCCGGGCCGCGGCGGCCCGCGCGCGGCGGGCGAAGGCGGTCAGCTCCCGTTCGATGGTGTCGAGGGATGTCTCCCGCGCGCCGTCGCTCATGGTGCGCTCCTTGTCGCCGAGGGCCCGGTGGCAGGACCCGGTGGTCCGATCCCTCGCTTCGGTTGTATAGTACAACGGTTATTTAGTTGTAAAAGCCAACCATGGAGGTTGCGGTGTCCGCAGGACCGACCACCAAGGGAGCGTTGCGCCACGTCCTCGGGCATCTGCTCACCCCCCTGCTGATGTGCGTCGGCATGGGCCTCGCCTACCTGGGCGCCTTCCACGCCCCCCAGCCCCACGACCTCCGCGTCGACATCGTCGGCTCCGGACCCCGGGCCCAGGTCCTCGCCCAGACCCTCCAGGACAAGGGCGACGGCGCCCTCGACGTCCGCACCGTCCCCGACCGCGCCACCGCCACCGCGCACCTGCGCGACCGGTCCAGCTTCGGCGCGTACATACCCGGGGGTGGGCAGCCGGGGGCAGCGTCGCGGGCGGGCGGAGTGCAGGCGGATGGCGCGTCCGCGGGGCGGCCCGAGCTCCTTGTGGCCTCCGCCTCCTCCGACACCAGCGCCATGGCCGCCGAGAAGGTCTTCACCCAGGTCGCCGCCACCCAGGGCCAACCCCTCAAGGTCACCGACGTCGCACCCGTCTCCTCCGGCGACCCCACCGGCCAGGGCGTCTTCTTCCTGCTCGTCGCCCTCAGCATCGGCTCGTACGCCTCCGTCGCCGTCATCGGCGGCGCCGGTGCCGTGCTGCCCATGCGGATCAGGGCGCTCCTCGCCGCCGCCATGTCCCTCGTGGTCAGCCTGATCGGCACCGTCTTCGCCGGCCCGCTCTTCCACCTCGTCGACCAGGGCCTCGGCGGCGTCTGGGCGCTGTCCTGGCTGTACTGCGCGGGCATCCTCCTGGTCGGCGTCGGACTGCACACGTTCCTCAAGCGCTGGACCACCCTCGGCGTGATGGTCCTGTTCGTGATGCTCAACTTCACCAGCTCCGGAGGCATCTACCGCCCCGAGCTCCAGCCCGGCTTCTTCGGCTCGCTGCACGCCTTCTGGAACGGCGCCGGCTTCGTCGAAGGCGTCCGCGGCCACGTCTACCTCTCCGGCGACGGCCTCGGCCGCAACGTCCTCGTGCTGAGCCTCTGGCTCCTCGCCGGGGTCGCCCTTACGGTCGCGGCGGGGAGGACCGAGGCCCGGCAAGCGGCTGTGGCGGCCGTGGCGGGAGCGGCGATCGAGGGGTCTGTCGAGAGGCCCGTCGAGAGGTCTGTCGAGGGGTCTGTCGAGGGGGAGGCGAAGGAAGCGATGGAGGAAGAGATGGAGGAGGCCGTCGGGGTCTGACCGGGCTGTTCGTGGGGCGGGAGGAGTTGTCCACAGGGCGTTATCCACAGGGGGAGACGGCCTGCGGAGCCCGGCGGTACCGTCATGTCCAGTCGACGAAGTTGATGTTGGCAGGCAGGCGGGCAGGTAGCCAGGCAGGCGAGAGTCGGGGGAGGTCGTCCCATGGACGAGACCAGGGCAGTGGTTCCGGGGCAGCGTGAGCACGCGTACGGGGACGGGCGCATGCCGCACGTGCCCGGGTTCGCCCGGCGCGCGGCGGGCGGAACCGAGGCCTCGGCCGCCGGCTCCGCCAGGCAGCGCGGCAAGGACCTGCGGCGCGGCGTCCCCCGGGCGTCGCACAGCACCCTCGTCCTCGCCGCCGGGCGGCCCGACGCCGTGGCCGCCGTGGAGGAGTCGAGTCGGGGCCGCGTCGCCGCGCTCGCGCCGATACGGGTCGGCAGGATGGCGGCGAGCCCGTTCGCCTTCCTGCGCGGTTCCGCCGGGCTCATGGCCCACGACCTCGTCGGCTCCCCCGTCACGGGCATCGCCGCCCAGTTGTGCGGCGACGCGCACGCCGCCAACTTCGGCCTGTACGGGGACGCCCGAGGCCGGCTCGTCATCGACCTCAACGACTTCGACGAGACCGTCGTGGGCCCCTGGGAGTGGGACCTCAAACGGCTCGCCACCTCCCTCGTGCTCGCCGGGCGCGAGGTCGGCGCCGACGAGGAGATGTGCCGGGCCGCCGCCTTCGACACCGTCGGCGCCTACCGCCGCACCATGCGGCTGCTCGCCAAGCTGCCCGCACTCGACGCCTGGAACGCCATCGCGGACGAGGAGCTCGTCTCCCACACCGACGCCCGCGACCTCATAGGCACCCTGGAGCGGGTCTCGGCGAAGGCCCGCAACAACACCAGCGCCCGGTTCGCCGCCCGCTCGACCGAGGCCGTCACCGACGAGGAGGGCGGCGGCAGACGCTTCGTCGACGCGCCGCCCGTCCTGCGCCGGGTGCCCGACGAGGAGGCCGCGGCCGTCGCCGCCGCCCTCGGCGAGTACCTGGGGACCGTGTCCGAGGACCGGCTGCCGCTGCTCGCGCGGTACGCGGTGCACGACGTGGCCTTCCGCGTCGTCGGCACCGGCAGCGTCGGCACCCGTTCCTACGTGGTGCTGCTCCTCGACCACCGGGGCGAGCCGCTGGTCCTCCAGGTCAAGGAGGCCCGCCCCTCGGCGCTGCTGCCGTACCTTCCGGCGGCCGGCTTCACGGTCCCGTCCGTGGGGCACGAGGGACGGCGGGTGGTGCTGGGGCAGAAGCGGATGCAGGTCGTCAGCGACATCCTGCTCGGCTGGACCACGGTCGAGGGGCGGCCGTACCAGGTGCGCCAGTTCCGCAACCGCAAGGGCAGCGTCGACCCGGCCGCCCTGACCGCCGAGCAGGTCGACGACTACGGCCGCATGACCGGAGCCCTGCTGGCCCGCGCCCACGCCCACAGCGCCGACCCGCGGCTGATAGCCGGCTACTGCGGCAAGAACGAGGAGCTCGACGAGGCCGTCGCGGCCTTCGCCATCACCTACGCGGACCGCACCACCGCGGACCACGAGGACCTGCTGTCGGCGATCCGCACGGGACGGATGGCGGCGGAGCTGGGGGTGTGAGGGCTGGGGCTTGTTCATAGGGGGTGGGAGGGCGAGGGGGTGGAGGGGGGAGGGGGAGGGAGGGGGGGGAGGCCCCCCCCGGGAGGACCGTAGGCTTGATGGGTCGAGCCGGAACGAGGACGTGGACGGGCGTGGACGTGAGCGTGGACCAGGGCGTGGGTGGCGGGTCCGAGGGTGAGCGGCCTCAGGGCGAGCGGCCCGATGACGTGCAGCCTCAGGGGGAGCGGCCCGAGGCTCGGCTTGAGCGGGCTGTGGGGGTGGCTGAGCAGGCGCTGATCGAGTTCGAGATCGCGGTGGAGACCTTCCGGGTCGAGGTGGAGAACTTCTCCCGGTTGCATCACCAGCGGCTCGGTCCGATGTACGCGCGTCTCGACGAGCTGGACGCGCGGATCGCGGAGGCTCGGGCGGCGCGGACCGGGGATCCGGAGGATCTGCGGCGGGCCCAGGAGGCGCGGGCCGCGGTCATGCCGATGCCCGGGGTGGACGAGCTGTTCCACGACTGGATCGACTCCGACGGGCTGTCGGCCGAGGCGGCGGCGATGCTGACCGATCGGCCGGTGCGGCCGCCGAAGCGGGTGCGGCCCTCCGACGAGGTGCGGAAGCTCTACCGGGAGCTGGTGCGGCAGGCGCATCCGGATCTGGCCAGGGAAGAGGGCGAGCGGCGGCGGCGTGAGGAGTTCATCACGCGGGTGAACGCGGCCTACGCCCGTGGTGACGAGGCGCTGCTGCGGGAGCTGTCCGAGGAGTGGGCGGCCGGTCCGGTGCCCGAGGTGCGGCTCAGCGAGAGCGAGGAGTTGTACGCGCGGCTCGAATGGCTGTCGCAGCGTAAGGAGATGCTGTCGGGGGTGGCCCGGGAGCTGGAGGAGAGTGCCATCGGCGCGATGCTGCGGATGGCCCCGGACGATCCCGACCGGCTGCTCGAGGAGATCGCGGAGCAGTTGCTGGCGCAGGTCGCCGAGCGGGAGACGGAGCTCGCCGTGCTGGTGCGGCCGGTGCAGTAGGTTTCGATGGTTCGGCGTCCGCGTTCGCGGGGCGTCATCAAGGTGTGAGAAGGAAGGCCTGTCCCATGAATTTCGCCTCGCTGCCGTCGGTGGACGTGGCCTCCGTGCCGGCCGATGCCCTGGTGCTGGACGTCCGTGAGAACGACGAGTGGGCGGCCGGTCATGTCGAGGGCGCGCTGCATGTGCCGATGAGCGACTTCGTGGCGCGGTTCGGTGAGGTGACGCAGGCCGTGGAGGACGGGCGGCGGGCGTTCGTGATGTGCCGGGTGGGTGGCCGTTCGGCGCAGGTCACGCAGTATCTGGTCCAGCAGGGCATCGACGCGGTGAACGTGGACGGCGGGATGCTGGCCTGGGAGGGTGCGGGGCGCCCGATGGTGACGGACGGCGGGAGCCCCGCGTACGTGCTGTAGGTCCGCGTCGCGCGTGGTTCAGGTGAGGGGGTGGGCGGCCAGGAGGTCGCCCAGTTCCTCTTCGTGGGCCGCCGCCGGGCCGAGGGCGAGTTCCAGGTGTTTGGCCCAGGCGTGGTAGCGGTGCAGGGGGTAGTCGGTGTCGGCGCCGAAGCCGCCGTGGAGGTGCTGGGCGGTCTGGACGACGCGGCGTACGCCTTCGGAGGCCCAGATTTTGGCGACGGCGATGTCCCCGCCGGCGGGCAGTGGTCCGCCGGCGTCGGTGGTGAGGCGCCAGGCGGCCTGCCAGAGGGTGACTTCCATGGCGCGCAGGTCGATGTAGCGGTCGGCGGCCTGGACGGCGACGGCCTGGAAGGTGGCCACGGGGTGGCCGAACTGTTCCCGCTTGCCGGTGTACTGGCTGGTCATGGCGAGGACTTGTTCGCCGAGGCCGAGGGCGAGGGCGCAGGTTCCGGTGGCGAGGAGGTCGCGGAGCCGTTCCCAGGCGCCGTCGGTGTCGATGACGTCGGCGGTGTCGAGGTGGACGTCGTCGAGGTGGAGTTCGGCGAGGAGTTCGCCGTGGGTGGCGTACTGGTCGGCGAGGGTGAGGCCCTGGTGGGTGCGGGGCAGTAGCGCGAGGACGGTGCGGCCGTCGGGGGTGTGGGCGGGGACGGCGATGCGGTCGGCCTGGTGGGCCCAGGGGACGGTGCTGGTGTGGCCGTCGAGGGTCCAGCCGTCGGTGTCGCGGTGTGCGGTGACGGCGAGGGGGGCCGGGTCGTGGCCGGTGCGGCCGTGGGCGGCGGCGGTGAGGACGAGTTCTCCTCGGGCGACCTGGGGGAGGAGGGCTGCGGCGGTTTCGGCGGGGGCGTATCGCTGGATGGTGAGGGCGACCGCGGTGGTTTCGAGCAGCGGGACGCGGGCGAGGACGCGGGCGGATTCGCGCAGTACGAGGCAGAGGGCGACGGGGTCGAGTCCGGCGCCGCCGTGGGCGGGGTCGAGGAGGAGGCCGAGGAGGTCGGCGGTGGCGAGGCGCGCCCAGAGGGGGCGGTCGTAGTCGTCGGCGACCGCGCCGGGGGTGAGGGCGGGGCTGGGTACGGCGTCGGGTGCGACGTCGGAGAAGACGGCTTTGGCCGCCTCGACGGCGGCGTGCTGTTCTTCGGTGAAGGTGAAGTCCACTGCCCTGTCCCTTCCGGCCCTGTCGATCTGACGGATCGTCAAGATAGAACAGGTTCTACCGGAAGGGAATGGGCGGGCTCCGCCGGTCAGCGGTCGAAGTCGAGCTCGACCTCCGGGGTCGCCGGGTGGGACTGGCAGGCAAGCACGTAACCGGCGTCGGTCTCCTCGGGCTCCAGGGCGAAGTTGCGGTCCATGCGGACCTCGCCGGAGACGAGGAAGGCGCGGCAGGTGCCGCAGACGCCGCCCTTGCAGGCGTACGGGGCGTCCGCGCGGGCGCGCAGCACGGTCTCCAGGAGCGTCTCGCCCTGCTGGACGGGCCAGTTGCCGGAGCGGCCGTGCAGGGTGGCGGTCAGGGTGGCGTCCGCGGGGGCGTCCGCCGAGGGCGGCGGGGCGGGGGCGGAGCCGTCGTCGACGTGGAAGATCTCCTGGTGGACGCGGGTGCGGTCGACGCCGAGGTCGCGCAGGGCCCGTTCGGTGTTCCGCACCAGGCCGAAGGGGCCGCACAGGAACCAGCCGTCGATGTCGCCGACCGGGAGCAGCGCGGGCAGCAGGGTGGTGAGCCGCTCGTGGTCGAGCCGACCGGAGGGAAGTCCGGCCTGCTGCTCCTCGCGGGAGAGCACGGTGACCAGCTGGAAGCGGTCGGGGAAGCGGTCCTTGAGGTCGGCGACCTCGTCGAGGAACATCGTGGAGGCCGCGGTGCGGTCGCTGCGCACGAGGCAGAAGGTGGCGTCGGGCTGCCGGGCGAGCAGGGTGGCGGCCATCGACAGGACCGGGGTGATGCCGCTGCCGCCGACGACGGCCGCGAAGTGTCCGGGGCGCGGGTCGAGGACGAAGCGGCCCATGGGTTCCATGACCTCGACGGTGTCGCCGGCGGCGAGTTCCTTGAGGGCGTAGGTGGAGAACTCGCCGCCGTCGACCAGGCGGATGCCGACGCGCAGGACGGGGGTCTCGCCCTCGGGGGCGGCCGGGGCGCAGATGGAGTACGTGCGGCGGATCTCTTCGCCGTGGGCGCCGGTGCGGCGCAGGGCGAGGTGCTGGCCGGGGGTGTGGCGGTAGGTCTCGCGCAGCTCGGGCGGGACGGCGAAGGTGACGGCCACCGAGTCGTCCGTGAGCTGCTCGACCTCGCTGACCCGGAGCGGGTGGAATCCGGCCCGTCCGGTCTTTGAGGACTGCATCTACAACTCCTTGAAGTGGTCGAACGGTTCGCGGCAGGCCGTGCAGCGGCGGAGTGCCTTGCACGCGGTGGAGGAGAAGCGGCTGAGGAGTTCGGTGTCGGTGGAGCCGCAGTTCGGGCAGCGGATCGCGAGGGTGAGGGCGACGGGGCCGCCGGCGGGGCCCTGGGGGCGGGGCGGGGCGATGCCGAACTCGGTGAGTTTGCGGCGGCCTTCCTCGGTGATGTCGTCGGTCGACCAGGCGGGGCTGAGGACGGTGACGACGCTGACCTCGGGTATGCCGTGGGCCTGGAGGGCGTGTTCGATGTCGGAGGACATCGCCTCGATGGCGGGGCAGCCGGTGTAGGTGGGGGTGAGTTCGACCTCGACGCGGCCGGGTCCGAGGAGGTGGACGCCGCGTACGACGCCGAGTTCGGCGAGGCTGAGGACGGGCAGCTCGGGGTCGGGGACGGCGCCGGCGATGCGGGCCAGTTCCTCTTCGAGCGCCGTCGGCGTCGTCGTCACCATGACGCCCCCGGGTGGCTGCGGTGCAGGTGCTGCATTTCGGCGAGCATCCGTCCGAAGGACTCGGTGTGCAGTCCCTGGCGGCCGGCGCCGGCCTTCCAGGCTCCGGTGCGCGGTCCGGTGGGGACGGTGAGCGTGGCCTTCTCCAGGACGGTGGTGACGGAGTCGAGCCAGGTGCGCTCCATCGCGGCGGTGGTGGCGGGGTCGATGCCCAGGCCGTCGAGGGGCTGGAACAGCTCGCCGGTGTACCGCCAGAGGGCGTCGCAGGCCTGCTGGACGCGTCGGTGGCTCTCGTCGGTGCCGTCGCCGAGGCGGAGGGTCCAGTGCTCGGCGTGGTCCTGGTGGTAGGCGACTTCCTTGACGGCCTTGCCGGCGAGTCCGGCGAGGGGGCCTTCGCCCGCGGCGAGCTCGCCGTAGAGGAGCCGCTGGTAGGTGGAGAAGTACAGCTGGCGGGCGATGGTGTGGGCGAAGTCGCCGTTGGGCTGTTCGACGAGCTGGCAGTTGCGGAAGGCGCGCTCCTCGCGGAGGTAGGCCAGTTCGTCCTCGTCGCCGACGAGGGAGAGCAGGATGCGGGCCTGGCCGAGGAGGTCGAGCGCGATGTTGGCGAGGGCGACCTCCTCCTCCAGGACGGGGGCGTTGCCGGCCCACTCCCCCAGGCGCTGGGCGAGGACGAGGGCGTCGTCGCCCAGGGCGAGGGCGGCGTGCGCGGCGGGCCCCGCGGCAGCCGGGGCCGGGGTGGTGGCGGGCTGGGTGGTCACAGGTGCTTCACCCCGTCCGGGATCTCGTAGAAGGTGGGGTGGCGGTAGGGCTTGTCCGCCGAGGGCTCGAAGAAGGGGTCCTTCTCGTCGGGGGAGGAGGCGGTGATCTCGGCGGAGGGGACCACCCAGATCGACACGCCCTCGTTGCGGCGGGTGTAGAGGTCGCGGGCGTTGCGCAGGGCCATCTCGGCGTCCGGCGCGTGCAGGCTGCCCGCGTGGGTGTGGGACAGTCCGCGGCGCGAGCGCACGAACACCTCCCACAGCGGCCATCCGTCGGTGGTCATGCCCGTGCCTCCCCGTCCGTGTGCTGCTTCGCGGTGTGCTTCCCGGCGTATGCCGCGGCGGCTTCCCTGACCCAGGCGCCGTCCTCGTGCGCCTGGCGGCGCCTGGTGAGGCGCTGCTCGTTGCAGGGGCCGTTGCCCTTGAGGACGTCCCAGAACTCGGCCCAGTCGATGGGGCCGAAGTCGTAGTGCCCGCGCTCCTCGTTCCACTTCAGGTCGGGGTCGGGGAGGATGAGGCCCAGGGACTCGGCCTGCGGGACGGCGATGTCGACGAAGCGCTGGCGCAGCTCGTCGTTGGAGTGCCGCTTGATCTTCCAGGCCATGGCCTGCGCGGAGTGGGTCGACTCGTCGTCCGGCGGGCCGAACATCATGAGCGAGGGCCACCACCAGCGGTCCACGGCGTCCTGGGCCATGGCGTGCTGGGCCTCGGTGCCGCGGGAGAGGGCGAGGAGTGCCTCGTATCCCTGGCGCTGGTGGAAGGACTCCTCCTTGCAGACCCGGACCATCGCCCGCGCGTACGGGCCGTAGGAGCAGCGGCAGAGGGGGACCTGGTTGGTGATGGCGGCGCCGTCCACGAGCCAGCCGATGGCGCCGACGTCGGCCCAGGTCAGCGTGGGGTAGTTGAAGATCGACGAGTACTTCTGGCGGCCGGAGTGCAGCTTGTCGAGGAGCTCGTCGCGGCTGGTGCCGAGGGTCTCGGCCGCGCTGTACAGATACAGGCCGTGGCCGGCCTCGTCCTGGACCTTGGCCATGAGGATCGCCTTGCGCCGGAGGGAGGGGGCGCGGGTGATCCAGTTCGCCTCGGGCTGCATGCCGATGATCTCGGAGTGGGCGTGCTGGGCGATCTGGCGGACCAGGCCGGCGCGGTAGGCGTCGGGCATCCAGTCGCGGGGCTCGATGCGCTCGTCGGCGGCGACGGCGGCGTCGAACACCGCTTCGAGGGCGGCCTGTGTGGCCGTCGTCCCCGTCGTCGCAGTCGTCTCCGGTGTGGCTGTCGCTGTCGTCTCTGCCGTGCCTGCGGTCATCGGACCCCTTACCGACCGATCGTTCGGTTGAATGACTTCAATGGTCGTTCGGCGGCCCGTATGGTGTCAACCTCTGTGGATAACTGCTTGGGCCGATCGGGAGCGGGGCGCGATGGACTCGTACGACGACGGAGCCGTGGAAGTGGGGGAAGTGGGGGAAGTGGGGGAAGAGGGGGGTGACGGCGGCGACGGGCCGGGCCCGGATCCCGACCACCGGCCCACGCCGCAGGACCGGCCCGACCGCCCCTCCGCCCCCGCCGCCGGGATCGCCGCGCTCTCGCTGCCGTACCAGGTGGTCGCCGCCGTCGCGCTCGCCGTCCTCGGCGTCTTCGCCTGCGTCCACCTCGCGATGGTGTTCCTGCACGTCGCCCCGTCGAACACGCTGACCAAGCAGCACGGCGAGGCCGTCGACGACTGGATCTACCCCGAGTTCGAGCAGAACTGGAAGCTCTTCGCCCCCAACCCGCTCCAGCAGAACATCGCCGTCCAGGTACGCGCCCAGATCGCCGGCGACGGCGGCCCCAGGACCACCGGCTGGATCGACCTCACCGGCCAGGACGCCGAGGAGATCCGGGGCAGCCTCCTGCCGAGCCACACCGAGCAGAACGAGCTCCGCAGGGCCTGGGACTTCTATCTGAACTCCCACACCGACGACCACCGCCCCAACGGGCTGCGCGGCGAGCTCTCCGATGCCTACATGCGGCGGATCGTGATGCTGCGCCTCGACGAGCGGGAGCTCGGCGGCACGGTCGAGCGGGTCCAGCTGCGCTCCGTCACCAGGCCCATCCCGTCCCCCTCGTGGAGTGGCGAGAAGACCGACACGCAGCCGGTCTTCCGCAGCTACCCGTGGTGGCGGATCACCGATGCCGACCGGCCCGCCGGGGCCGCGGGCGCCGAGGCCCGGGGTCTCGCGCCGAACCGTACGGAGGCGGGCCGATGAGCCGCACCCCCGCTGCCCCCGCGCAGCCCCGCGTCCCCTTCGACCGGCGGCTCGCCCGGGCCGTCCAGAAGGTCACGGCCGAGGCCCTCGGCCCGTACCAGACGGCGATCGTCCGGATCGGCTTCTCGCTCACCTGGCTGCTGTTCCTGCTGCGCGAGGCGCCGCACCGGCTGGAGCTGTACGGGCCCGACGGCCCCTGGTCCTGGGAGATGGGCCGCCGGCTGATCACCGACAACCACGCCTTCACCGCCCTGATGTGGTCGGACGGGCGGCTCTGGTTCGAGCTCGTCTACGGGCTCGCGGTGCTCTCCTCCGTGCTGCTGCTGCTCGGCTGGCACACCCGGGCGATGTCCGTGGTCTTCATGGCCGGTGTGCTGTCCCTGCAGAACCGGTCCATCTTCATGGGCGACGGCGGCGACAACGTCGTCCACATCATGGCGCTCTACCTCGTCCTCACCCGCTGCGGCCAGGTCTGGTCGCTCGACGCCCGGCGGGCCGCCCGGCGGGCCAGGAGCGACGCGGCCGAAGGACCGGACCGCGACCTCGTGGGGCCGCTGCTCTGGACGCTCCTCGGCGGCCTCCTGATGGCCACCACCTACTTCTCCGGTGTCACCGGGGAGTGGTGGCTCGTGGTGCTGCTGTGGGTGCTGTGGCTGGGGCAGGGGCTGTGGTGGCTGGTGTGCCGGTACGCCGCCGACGAGCCGCGCACCCTGCTCGACGTCATCGCCAACCTCACCCACAACGCCGCCCTCGTGGTGATCATGGTGGAGGTCTGCCTGATCTACGCCACGGCCGGCTGGTACAAGATCCAGGGTTCGCGCTGGCAGGACGGCACCGCGCTGTACTACCCGCTCAAGCTGGACTACTTCTCCCCCTGGCCCGCCCTCTCCGACGTGCTGGGCGGCAGCGGGGTGATGGTGCTGCTGCTGACCTACGGCACGGTGATCGTGCAGGTCGCGTTCCCGTTCACGCTCTTCAACCGCAAGGTCAAGAACGTCCTGCTCGCGGTGATGATGCTGGAGCACGCCGGGATCGCCGTGCTGCTCGGGCTGCCTTTCTTCTCGCTCGCGATGATCTCCGCCGACGCGGTCTTCCTGCCGACGGCCTTCCTGCTGTGGCTGGGCGCGCGGGCGGCCCGGGGCCGGGACCGGCTGCTGCGGCGCAAGCCCCCCGCCGAGGAGGAGGCTCCGGCGCCGCGTCCCCGTACCCTCGTCGGGTGAGCACCACCGAGGAACAGCAGAGCGAGCCGGTCCAGTACGACGAGGGTTTCGCCCCCGAGGTCGGCGTCGGGCCGCATCCGGAGCCCTGGCCGCGCGGCGAGCGCTACGACCCCGAGCTGCTGGCCGGCGGCGACCGGCGCAATGTCGTCGACCGCTACCGGTACTGGACGCGCGAGGCCATCGTCGAGGACCTGGACACTCGCCGCCACGACTTCCATGTGGCGGTGGAGAACTGGGGCCACGACTTCAACATCGGTTCGGTGGTGCGTACCGCCAACGCGTTCCTCGCGAAGGAGATCCACATCGTGGGGCGGCGGCGCTGGAACCGGCGCGGGGCCATGGTCACCGACCGCTACCAGCATGTGCGCCACCACCCGGACACCGAGGCGCTGACCGCCTGGGCGGCGGCCGAGGACCTGCCGATCATCGGCATCGACAACCTGCCGGGCGCGGTGCCGCTGGAGCGCACCGTGCTGCCGCGCCGCTGTGTGCTGCTCTTCGGTCAGGAGGGGCCGGGCCTGACCGAGGAGGCCCGCGCGCACGCGGCGATGACCTGCTCGATCGCCCAGTTCGGCTCGACCCGGTCGATCAACGCGGGCGCGGCGGCCGCCGTCGCCATGCACGCCTGGGTGCAGCGGTACGCCGACATCCCGGACGCGTAGGAGCGTGCGGGCCCGCCGGTGTCCCGTGACCCCGGAGGTCCGGGGGCACAGGACGCGCGGGCGCCGGGGTCAGGCCTGGCGGCGGACCTCCACCACGCGGAAGCGGTTGGAGACGAAGGCGCCGTCGCACAGCGCGGCGTTCGCCGCCGGGTTGCCGCCCGAGCCGTGGAAGTCGGAGAACGCGGCCGTCTGGTTCACATAGACGCCGCCCGTCAGATTCAGCGAGAGCTGCGCCGACTCCTCCAGGCAGACCTCCTCCACGGCCCGCTCGGTCTCGGCCGAGGTCGTGTACGCGCCGACCGTCATCGCGCCCTTCTCGCGGACCGTGCGCCGCAGCAGCTCCAGGGCGTCGGCGGTCGAGTCGACCGAGACGGCGAAGGAGACCGGGCCGAAGCACTCGGAGAAGTACGCCGCGTCCGCGTCCGGCTTGGAGCCGTCCAGCTTCACGATGACCGGGGTGCGGACGACGGCCTGCGGGAAGTCCGGGTTCGCCACCTCGCGGGAGGCCAGCGCCACCTCGCCCAGGCCCGCCGCGGCCTCAAGGCGCGCCTTCACGTCCGGGTTGACCAGCGCGCCGAGCAGCGCGTTCGCCCGGGCGTCGTCGCCGAGCAGGCCGCCGACCGCGCCCGCGAGGTCGGCGACGACCTCGTCGTACGACTTCGGGCCCTGGTCGGTGGTGACTCCCTCGCGGGGGATCAGCAGATTCTGCGGGGTCGTGCACATCTGGCCGCTGTACAGGGACAGGGAGAAGGCCAGGTTGGAGAGCATGCCCTTGTAGTCGTCGGTGGAGTCGACGACTACCGTGTTGACGCCGGCCTTCTCCGTGTAGACCTGCGCCTGGCGGGCGTTGGTCTCCAGCCAGTCGCCGAAGGCGGTCGAGCCGGTGTAGTCGATGATCCGGATCTCGGGGCGGACGGCCAGCGTCTTGGCGATGCCCTCGCCGGGGCGCTCGGCGGCGAGCGCCACCAGGTTCGGGTCGAAGCCGGCCTCGGCGAGGACCTCGCGGGCGACGCGGACCGTGAGGGCCAGCGGGAGGACCGCGCGGGGGTGCGGCTTGACCAGGACCGGGTTGCCGGTGGCCAGCGAGGCGAACAGGCCCGGGTAGCCGTTCCAGGTCGGGAAGGTGTTGCAGCCGATCATGAGCGCGATGCCGCGGGCGACCGGCGTGAACTCCTTGGACAGCTCCAGGGGGTCCCGCTTGCCCTGCGGCTTGGACCAGTCGGCGCGGCCGGCGGGCGTGCGGGTCTGCTCCGCGTACGCGTACGCCACCGCCTCCAGGCCACGGTCCTGGGCGTGCGGGCCGCCGGCCTGGAAGGCCATCATGAAGGCCTGGCCGCTGGTGTGCATGACGGCGTGCGCGAACTCGTGGGTGCGGGCGGAGATCCGGGCGAGGATCTCCAGGCAGACCAGGGCGCGGGTCTCGGGGCCCGCGTCGCGCCAGGCGCCCATGCCGGCGCGCATCGCGGGCAGCAGGACGTCGACGTCGGCGTGCGGATACGTGATGCCGAGTGCCGGGCCGTAGGGCGAGACCTCCGCGCCGGTCCAGTCGTCGGTGCCGGGCTGGTCGAGCTCGAAGCGGGTGTCCAGCAGGGCCTTGTAGGCGTCGAGACCGGCGGCCGCGTCCAGCGAGCCGTCCTCCCCGTACGCCTTGGGGTGCTCCGGGTACGGAGACCAGTACGCGCGCGTGCGGATGGTGTCGAGGGCCTGATCGAGGGTGGACCGGTGCTTGTCGGCCAGACGGTCGGTGGTCAGCTGAGCGGCGGCCATGGGCGCAACTCCTCAATGAGCTGGGCAGGGGCAGGCATACGGAGTTAGAGTAACCGAACGATCGGTCGGGACAAGGGGGTCCGCCGATCCTGTGGAAAACCCATCGGGGAGGATCACTCCTATGACCGCCAACACGACCGTCCAGGGGAGCGACGCGGTGTCGGCCGACGGAGCCGGACCCATCGACCCGAGCCGCACCGTCGCCGTCGTCGGTACGGGGACGATGGGCCAGGGCATCGCCCAGGTCGCCCTCCTCGCGGGCCATCCCGTCCGCCTCCACGACAGCGCCCCGGGCCGCGCCGAGGAGGCCGTGACCGCCGTCGCGGCCCGTCTCGACCGGCTCGTCGAGAAGGGCCGGCTCGACGCGGCGGAGCGCGACGCCGCCGTCGCGCGGCTGCACCCGGCCGCCGAGCTCGCCGGGCTGGCAGACGCCGCCCTGGTCGTCGAGGCGATCGTCGAACGTCTTGAGGTCAAGCAGGGCCTCTTCGCCCAGCTCGAGGAGATCGTCGGCGCGGACACCGTGCTCGCCACCAACACCTCCTCCCTCTCCGTCACCGCCATCGCGGGCGGCCTGCGGCTGCCCGGGCGCTTCGTCGGAATGCACTTCTTCAACCCGGCCCCGCTGCTGCCGCTCGTCGAGATCGTCAGCGGCTTCGCCACCGAGCCGACCGCCGCCACACGCGCGTACGAGACGGCGAAGAGCTGGGGCAAGACGCCGGTGCGCTGCGCCGACACCCCCGGCTTCATCGTGAACCGGATCGCCCGCCCCTTCTACGCGGAGGCCCTGCGCCTCTACGAGGAGGGCGTGGCCGACCCCGCCACCATCGACGCGGCGCTGCGCGAGTCCGGCGGCTTCCGGATGGGCCCCTTCGAGCTGACCGACCTCATCGGCCAGGACGTCAACGAGGCCGTGACCCGCTCCGTATGGGAGTCCTTCTTCCAGGACCCCAAGTTCACGCCGTCGCTCGCGCAGCGGCGGCTCGTCGAGTCGGGGCGGCTCGGCCGCAAGTCGGGGCACGGCTGGTTCTCGTACGCGGAGGGCGCCGGGCGGCCCGAGCCGCACACGGCGGCGCCGGCGAAGGCGCCGGGGAGCGTCACTGTCCATGGCGACCTCGGCCCGGCGAAGGCGCTGGCGGAGCTCTTCGAGCAGGCCGGGGTGAAGGTCAAGCGCAAGCGGGGCGAGGGGTACATCGCCCTGCCCGGCGGCGCCCGGCTCGGCCTCGCCGACGGCGAGACCTCGTTCGAGTACACGAACGAGGAGATCGTCTACTTCGACCTCGCCCTGGACTACGCGCGGGCGGGCCGGATCGTCCTGTCCACCGGCGTCCGCACCTCCCCGGAGAGCCTGGAGGAGGCCGTGGGGCTGTTCCAGGCGCTCGGCAAGCAGGTCTCGGTCATCGGTGACGTGCCGGGCATGATCGTCGCCCGTACGGTCGCGATGCTCGCCGATCTCGCCGCCGACGCGGTCGACCGGGGCGTCGCCACCGCCGAGGACGTCGACACCGCGATGCGGCTCGGCGTCAACTACCCGGCGGGCCCCCTGGAGTGGGCGGCGAAGGTGGGCCACAGGAGCCTCGCGGGGCTGCTCGCCGAGCTCCACGAGCGCTACCCCACCGGCCGGTACGCGCCCTCGCTCGGCCTGGTCCGGCGCGGCTACGACGAAGAGGCCGCAGAGGCGGAGGAGGGCCGATGACCACCGCGCGACGCGACACCTACACCCCCGACACGCTGCTCTCGGTCGCCGTGCGGGTCTTCAACGAGCGTGGCTACGACGGCACCTCGATGGAGCACCTGTCCAAGGCGGCCGGGATCTCCAAGTCCTCGATCTACCACCATGTGGCGGGCAAGGAGGAGCTGCTGCGGCGCGCGGTGAGCCGGGCGCTCGACGGGCTGTTCGCGGTGCTCGACGAGCCGGGCGCGGGCCGCGGCCGGGCCGTCGAGCGGGTCGAGTACGTGACCCGGCGCACCGTGGAGGTGCTGATCGAGGAGCTCCCGTACGTGACGCTGCTGCTGCGGGTGCGGGGCAACACGACGACCGAGCGGTGGGCGATGGAGCGCCGGCGCGAGTTCGACCACCGGGTGGCCGAGCTCCTGAAGGCGGCGGCCGCCGACGGCGACCTGCGGGCGGACCTGGACATCCGGCTCGCGACCAGGCTGCTCTTCGGCATGATCAACTCGCTGGTCGAGTGGTACAGGCCGCACCCGGACGCCCCGGCGGAGCGGGAGCAGCTCGCGGAGACCGTGGTGCGGATGGCCTTCGGAGGGCTGCGTACGGTCCGCTGAGGGCGGGAGTGGCTTTGGTAGGGCCCGGGGCCCGGGGCGCACGGCGTGGCGCCCCGGGCCTCTCGGCATTCAGCCGCGGTGGTCCGGGTCCGGGTCGAGGTCGGTCTCCTCGAAGACCAGCAGGGTGCGGGTGGAGAGCACCTCCGGGATCGACTGGAGGCGGGTGAGCACCAGCTCCCGCAGGGTGCGGTTGTCCGGGGTGTGCACAAGGAGCAGGACGTCGAAGTCGCCGCTGACCAGGGCGATGTGCGCGGCTCCCGGCAGGGCCTGGAGCTGTTCGCGCACGGTGCGCCACGAGTTCTGGACGATCTTGAGCGTGATGTAGGCGGAGGCACCGTGCCCCGCCCGTTCGTGGTTGACGCGGGCACTGAAGCCGCGGATCACCCCGTCGTCGATGAGCCGGTTGATCCGCGCGTACGCGTTGGCGCGGGAGACGTGGACCCGCTCGGCCACCGAGCGGACCGAGGCGCGCCCGTCCGCCTGGAGCAGCCGCAGGATGTCCCGGTCGATCGCGTCCAGCGGGCGGGCCGGCGGGATCGGGGAGACGATGACAGGACCCGCCGGAGGCCCCGCCGGGCCCGCCGGAGCGCCCGTCGAGGGGGCGCCGCCGGGGGGCGCGTTCAGGAGCTCGTCGATGGTGCGCTCCCCGACGTCGGCCATTTGTTCATCCGCCATGTCCCCCCGCCTCTCTCCTGTGGACGACCTGCACCCATCCCAGGCTGTGGAGAACCGTTTGTCCACAGGCTGAAGGTGCCTGTAGCCAAAATGCCTCCACGACCGAACAATCGGTAGGTGAGGCGCGCCACATTTCGCGCCACCCGCCTACGGGTCTTATGCCCGCTCCCACGAGGAGGTGGACTCGTTGCAACAGCGCAGTTCGACAGTCCAAGAGCCCCCCGGTGCCGCTCTCGCCTACCGGCCCACTCCGCCGCCCGCCTGGCAGCCGCGTACCGACCCCGCCCCGCTGCTGCCGGACGCCGAGCCGCTGCGCGTGCTCGGCACCGACGCCGTGGCCGACGCCGACCCGGAGCTGCTGCGCCGCCTCTACGCGGAGCTCGTGCGCGGCCGCCGGTACAACGCGCAGGCGACCGCCCTCACCAAGCAGGGCCGCCTCGCCGTGTACCCCTCCACGACGGGCCAGGAGGCCTGCGAGGTGGCCGCCGCGCTGGCGCTGGAGGAGCGGGACTGGCTCTTCCCCTCGTACCGTGACACGCTCGCCGCCGTCGCCCGCGGGCTCGACCCCGTCCAGGCGCTGACCCTGCTGCGCGGCGACTGGCACACCGGCTACGACCCGCACGAGCACCGCATAGCTCCGCTGTGCACCCCGCTCGCCACCCAGCTCCCGCACGCGGTGGGCCTCGCCCACGCCGCCCGCCTGAAGGGCGACGACGTGGTCGCCCTCGCCATGGTCGGCGACGGCGGCACCAGCGAGGGCGACTTCCACGAGGCGCTGAACTTCGCGGCCGTGTGGCAGGCGCCCGTGGTCTTCTTCGTGCAGAACAACGGCTTCGCGATCTCCGTGCCGCTCGCCAAGCAGACCGCGGCCCCGTCGCTGGCCCACAAGGCCGTCGGCTACGGCATGCCGGGCCGGCTCGTCGACGGCAACGACGCCGTCGCCGTCCACCAGGTGCTCACCGAGGCCGTCACCCGCGCCCGGCGCGGCGGCGGGCCCACCCTCGTCGAGGCCGTCACCTACCGGATCGACGCCCACACCAACGCCGACGACGCCACCCGCTACCGCGGCGACAGCGAGGTCGAGATCTGGCGCGCCCACGACCCGATCCTGCTCCTTGAGCGGGAGCTGACCGCGCGCGGACTCCTCGACGAGGACGGCAGGCGCGCGGCCGCCGAGGCCGCCGAGACGATGGCGGCGGCGCTGCGCGAGCGGATGAACGCCGACCCCGTGCTCGACCCGATGGACCTGTTCGCCCACGTGTACGCCGAGAAGACCGCGCAGCTGCGCGAGCAGGCGGAGCAGCTGCGGGCCGAGCTCGACGCCGAGAGCGAGGCGGGATGACCACCCACGCGACTGCCAGGCCGGCCGCGAAGGCGGCGGCCAAGCCCGCCACCATGGCGCAGGCCCTCCAGCGCGCCATGCGCGACGCGATGGCCGAGGACCCCACCGTCCATGTGATGGGCGAGGACGTCGGCACCCTCGGCGGCGTCTTCCGGGTCACCGACGGTCTCGCCAAGGAGTTCGGCGAGGACCGCTGCACCGACACGCCGCTGGCCGAGGCGGGCATCCTCGGCGCGGCCGTCGGCATGGCCATGTACGGGCTGCGGCCGGTCGTGGAGATGCAGTTCGACGCGTTCGCCTACCCGGCGTTCGAGCAGCTCATCAGCCATGTCTCCCGGATGCGCAACCGCACCAGGGGCGCGATGCCGATGCCGATGGTGATCCGCGTGCCGTACGGCGGCGGGATCGGCGGGGTCGAGCACCACAGCGACTCCTCCGAGGCGTACTACATGGCGACCCCCGGTCTCCATGTCGTCACCCCGGCGACCGTCGAGGACGCCTACGGGCTGCTGCGCGCCGCCATCGCCTCCGACGACCCGGTGGTCTTCCTGGAGCCGAAGCGGCTCTACTGGTCGAAGTCCGACTGGTCCCCCGAGGCGCCCGCCGCGGTGGAGCCGATCGGCAAGGCGGTCGTGCGCCGCCGCGGCACCAGCGCCACCCTCATCACCTACGGGCCCTCCCTGCCGGTCTGCATGGAGGCCGCGGAGGCGGCCCAGGCCGAGGGCTGGGACCTGGAGGTCGTCGACCTGCGCTCGCTCGTGCCGTTCGACGACGAGACCGTCGCCGCCTCCGTGAAGCGCACCGGCCGCGCGGTCGTCGTGCACGAGTCCACCGGCTTCGGCGGGCCGGGCGGCGAGATCGCCGCCCGGGTCACCGAGCGCTGCTTCCACCACCTGGAGGCGCCGGTGCTGCGCGTCGCGGGCTTCGACATCCCGTACCCGCCGCCGATGCTGGAACGGCACCACCTGCCCGGCGTGGACCGGGTCCTCGACGCGGTCGCCCGGCTCCAGTGGGAGGCGGGGAGCTGATGGCCCAGGTGCTCGAATTCAAGCTGCCGGACCTCGGCGAGGGACTCACCGAGGCCGAGATCGTCCGCTGGCTGGTGGACGTGGGCGACGTCGTCGCCATCGACCAGCCGGTCGTCGAGGTCGAGACGGCCAAGGCGATGGTGGAGGTGCCTTGCCCGTACGGGGGTGTGGTCACCGCCCGCTTCGGCGAGGAGGGGACCGAACTGCCGGTCGGTGCGCCGCTTCTGACGGTCGCGGTCGGCGGCGCGGAGGGGGTGGGTGGGGCCGGTGCGCTCGCGGCTGCCGCCGAGTTCGCCGGGGGTACCGGGTCTGCCGGGTCCTCTGCGTCCTCAGCGGCCTCCGCGGCCTCCGCGGCTGCCGAGTCCGCCGTGTCGTCGGAGTACTCCGGCAACGTGCTCGTCGGATACGGCACGGCCGGGCCCGCCGCGCGGCGGCGCCGGGTGCGGCGGGAGACGCCCGCCGCTGTGGCTCCCGTTGCTCCCGTGGTCGCTGTGGCGCCCGTCGTCGTGCCCGCCGCGCACCCGGGGCCCGTGGCCGTCATCTCCCCACTGGTGCGCAAGCTGGCCCGGGACGAGGGGCTCGACCTGCGGGAGGTCCAGGGCTCCGGGCCCGACGGGCTGATCCTGCGCTCGGACGTCGAGACCGCCCTTGCCGTACGGTCCCGGCCCGCCCCCGTGGCCGGCTACGCGGCGGCCGCCGCTCCCGCGCCCGGCACCGCCGTCGCGCCCGTCGCGGCCGAGCGGATCCCGCTGCGCGGGGTGCGCGGCGCGGTGGCCGACAAGCTGTCCCGCAGCCGTACGGAGATCCCCGACGCGACCTGCTGGGTCGACGCCGACGCCACCGAACTCATGGCGGCGCGCGCGGCCATGAACGCGGCGGGCGGGCCGAAGATCTCCGTGCTCGCGCTGCTCGCCCGGATCTGCGCCCATGCCCTGGCCCGCTTTCCCGAGCTCAACTCCACGGTGGACACGGCCGCGCGGGAGATCGTCCGGCTGCCGTCCGTGCACCTGGGCTTCGCCGCCCAGACCGAACGCGGCCTGGTCGTTCCCGTCGTGAAGGACGCCGGCGGTCGCACCGCCGAGTCGCTGAGCGCCGAGTTCGCCCGGCTGACGGAGTCGGCGCGGCAGGGGAAGCTCACCCCGGCGGACCTGACCGGCGGCACGTTCACCCTGAACAACTACGGGGTGTTCGGCGTCGACGGCTCCACGCCGATCATCAACCACCCCGAGGCGGCCATGCTCGGCGTGGGGCGGATCGTCCCCAAGCCGTGGGTGCACCAGGGTGAGCTGGCGGTACGTCAGGTGGTCCAGCTGTCGCTGACCTTCGACCACCGGGTCTGCGACGGGGGGACGGCCGGCGGCTTCCTCCGGTACGTCGCCGACTGCGTCGAGAATCCGGCGGTGCTGCTGCGCACGCTGTGACAGGACTCCGCCGGGGTGGACGCCGGCCGGGGCACGGGGCCCCGGCGGTTCCCGGCGGCCCCGTCCGGGACCCAACCCCACGCCGGGTCCCGGACACGTCCTCGCGGGCCGGTCCGAGGGGTTGACCCGCCCCGGTCGACCCGCCCGCCGACCCGCCCGCCGACCCGCCCCGGGCAGGCCGTTCCGGGTGGGTGCGGACGATACTGCTGGGATGACGACCGCGTACGACGCCATCGTGCTCGCCGGTGGTGCCGCCCGGCGCCTCGGCGGGGCCGACAAGCCAGGAGTGCGGGTCGGCGGCCGGAGCCTGCTGGACCGGGTCCTCTCGGGCTGCCGCGACGCCGGGACGACCGTGGTCGTCGCCGCGCCCCGGGCCACCGCGCGCCCCGTGGAATGGGCCAGGGAGGATCCGCCGGGCGGCGGCCCCCTCGCCGCCCTCGACGCCGGCCTGCGGCGCCTCGCCGCCGACGCACTCGCCGCCGACGCACCCGCCGTCGACGCACTAGCCGTCGACACCCTCACCGCCGACGCACTCGCCGGCACCTCCGGCGCTTCCGGCTCCTCCAGCGCCCCCTCCGCCCCCTCCGACCCCATCGTCCTCGTCCTCTCCGCCGACCTGCCCTTCTTCGGCCCCGGGGCCGCGCAGCGGCTCGTCGGGGCGCTCGTCTCCGAGCCCGGGGCCGAGGCGGCGGTGCTGGTCGACGGGGAGGGGCGGGAGCAGCCGTTGGTGGCTGCCTATCGGGTGCGGGCGTTGCGGCGGGAGATCGAGGGGGTCCTGGCCGAGCGGGGTGGTCTCGCGGGGCTTCCCCTGCGGCTGGTCACCGGGCGGCTTCCGGTCGTACGGGTCGCGGCGGAGGGCTCCGCCTCCTTCGACTGCGACACCTGGGGGGACATCGCCACGGCCCGGGCGCGGATCAGGGAGCATGGGACCGTGCTGGACGAATGGATCACCGCAGTCAAGGACGAACTGGGCATCGACCTGGACGTCGACACAGGCCTGTTGCTCGACCTCGCCCGTGACGCCGCCCACGGCGTCGCCCGGCCCGCCGCGCCGCTGACCACGTTCCTGGTCGGGTACGCGGCGGCGAAGGCCGGTGCCGACGGCGGGCCCGAGGCCGTGGCGGAGGCCGCCCGCAAGGCCGCCGCGCTCGCCCAGCGCTGGGCGACGGAGCAGGACGACGCCGGATGACGATGAAGGAGCGGCTGCCCGACGACGGGGTGGACGACGCCCTCGCCCTCGTCGGCCGGCCCCGTACGGACTCCCCGCGCGCCGAGGCCCATCGCGCCACGCCCTGGCCCGAGGCCCGCGCCGTCGCCGCCCGGGCCGCCGGGCCGCGCGAGCCGGTCCGGGTGCCGCTCGGGCAGGGCCTCGGGCAGGTCCTGGTCGAGCCGCTGCGCGCGCTCACCGACCTGCCCTCGTTCGACACCTCCGCCATGGACGGCTGGGCCGTCGCGGGCCCCGGCCCCTGGCGGATCGACCCCGAGGGCGCCGTCCTCGCCGGGCACGTCCCCGCCGCCGGGCTCGCCGACGGCGACGCCGTGCGGATCGCGACCGGCGCCCGCGTGCCGGCCGGCACGACCGCCGTCGTCCGCGCCGAGCACTCCCGTACCGACGCCGCCGGGCATCTGCACGCCCTGCGCGAGGTCGTCCACGGGCAGGACATCCGCCCCCGGGCCCAGGAGTGCCGCACCGGCGACCCGCTGCTGCCCGCCGGGAGCGCGGTGACCCCCGCCGTCCTCGGCCTCGCCGCCGCGGCCGGCTACGACGAGCTGACCGTGCGCCCGCGCCCCCGCGTGGAGGTGCTGGTCCTCGGCGACGAACTGCTCACCGGCGGACTCCCCCACGAGGGCCTGATCCGTGACGCGCTCGGCCCGATGCTCGGCCCCTGGCTGGCGGCGCTCGGCGCGGAGGTCCTGGGCACCCGCCGGATCGGCGACGACGCCGAGGCGCTGTACGCGGCGGTCACCGGTTCCGCCGCCGACGTGGTGATCACCACCGGCGGTACGGCCGCCGGTCCGGTCGACCATGTCCACACCGTGCTCGACAAGGCGGGGGCGACGCTGCTCGTCGACGGGGTGAAGGCGCGCCCCGGCCACCCCATGCTCCTGGCCCGCCTGGAGAGCGCCGGCGAAGCCCCTGGCGCCCCCGCCCCCCGCCACCTCGTCGGCCTCCCCGGCAACCCCCTCGCCGCCGTCTCCGGGCTGCTCACGCTCGCCGAGCCGTTGCTGCGGGCCCTCGCCGGGGCGCCCGCCCCCGTGCCGTACCGGCTGCCCGTGGGCGCGGAGGTCCCGGGGCATCCGTACGACACCCGGCTCGTCCCTGTGGTCCACCGCGGGGGCGTGGCCGAGCCGCTGCACTACAACGGTCCCGCGATGCTCCGCGGCATCGCCGCCGCGCACGGCATGGCCGTGATCCCGCCGGGGGGTGCCCGTCAGGGGCAGCCGTTGGAGATCCTGGACCTGCCCTGGCGGGTCATGTCGGCCGAAGGACCGGGCGGCGGAGCCCAAGGAGTGTGTTTCACGTGAAACTGCCCAGCCGGGACGTGATGGCCCGCGAGGCCGACGAGAAGGTGGCGGGCTCCCGGGTCAGACTGCCGCGCCGTGTGGTGGAGAAGCCGCTGCGGCAGGTCGGCAAGCGCCTGCTCATGGCGCTGGGCGTGCTGATCGTGACCGTGTTCATCGTCTACATCGACCGGGCCGGCTACCACGACAACGCCAACGAGACGCTCGACTTCCTCGACTGCGCCTACTACGCGACGGTGACCCTCTCCACCACGGGGTACGGCGACATCGTCCCGTACAGCGACTCGGCGCGACTGGCGAACATCTTCCTGGTCACGCCGTTGCGCGTGCTGTTTCTGATCATCCTGGTCGGTACCACCCTCGAGGTCCTCACGGAGCGGACCCGGGAGGAGTTCCGGCTGCGCCGCTGGAGGGCCACCTTGCGCGACCACACCGTCATCGTCGGATTCGGTACGAAGGGGCGTTCGGCGATCCAGACGCTGCTCGCGACCGGACTGCGCAAGGACCAGATGGTCATCGTCGACCCGTCCGGCAAGGTGATCGAGGCGGCCAACGCCGACGGTTTCGTCGGGGTCATCGGCGACGCGACCCGCAGCGATGTGCTGCTCCGCGCCGAGGTGCAGAGGGCGCGTCAGATCGTCATCGCCACCCAGCGCGACGACACGGCGGTCCTGGTCACCCTGACGGCCCGCCAGCTCAACCGGGGCGCGAAGATCGTCGCCGCGGTCCGCGAGGAGGAGAACGCGCCGCTGCTGCGCCAGTCCGGCGCCGACGCGGTGATCACCAGCGCCAGCGCCGCCGGACGGCTGCTCGGCCTGTCGGTGCTGAGCCCCAGCGCGGGCACCGTGATGGAGGACCTGATCCAGCAGGGCTCCGGGCTCGACCTCGTGGAGCGGCCGGTGACCAAGGCCGAGGCGGGCCGGAGCGTACGGGAGACGGAGGACCTGGTGGTGAGCGTGCTGCGCGGCCACCGGCTGCTCGGTTACGACGATCCCGCCGCCAGCCCGCTCCAGTTGACGGACCGTGTGATCACCATCGTGCGGGCCGCGCCGGTCACCCCGCTCACCACACCGAGCGAGGACTAGGGCGCGTACGGAAAGCCCCGGGAGTAGCCTCGCCGCCATGCATGCGATCACGATTCCGGAACCCGGCGGTCCCGAGGCGCTGGTCTGGGCCGAGGTGCCCGATCCCGTCCCCGCCGAGGGCGAGGTGCTCGTCGAGGTGGTGGCGAGCGCCGTCAACCGTGCCGATCTGCTCCAGCGGCAGGGCTACTACGACCCGCCGCCGGGCAGCTCCCCGTACCCCGGTCTGGAGTGTTCCGGCCGGATCGTCGCGCTCGGCCCGGGGGTCTCCGGCTGGTCGGTCGGCGACGAGGTGTGCGCGCTGCTCGTCGGCGGGGGTTACGCGGAGAAGGTCGCCGTCCCGGCCGGGCAGCTGCTGCCGCGGCCCGAGGGCGTGGACCTGGCGACGGCCGCCGCGCTGCCCGAGGTGGCCTGCACGGTCTGGTCCAACATCTTCATGCTGGCCCATCTGCGGCCGGGCGAGACCCTGCTGGTGCACGGCGGGGCGAGCGGCATCGGCACGATGGCGATCCAGCTGGCCAAGGCGGTCGGCGCCCGGGTCGCGGTCACGGCAGGCGGCCCCGCGAAGCTGGCGCGCTGCGCCGAGCTGGGCGCGGACATCCTCATCGACTACCGCGAGCAGGACTTCGTCGAGGAGCTGCACAAGGCGACGGACGGGGCCGGGGCGGACGTCATCCTGGACATCGTCGGCGCGAAGTACCTGGAGCGGAACGTCAAGGCGCTCGCCGTCAACGGCCGACTGGTCGTCATCGGCCTCCAGGGCGGCGTCAAGGGCGAGTTGAACCTGGGCGCGCTCATGGCCAAGCGCGGGGCCGTCCTGGCGACGACGCTGCGCTCCCGCCCGCTGGGCGAGAAGGCGGCCGTGGTGGCGGCGGTCCGCGAGCACGTCTGGCCGCTGATCGGCGCGGGCACGGTCACCCCGGTCGTCGACCGCACGGTGCCGCTGCCGGACGCCGCCGACGCCCACCGGGCGATCGAGTCGGGCAGCCATGTCGGCAAGGTGCTGCTGCTGGCGCCGTAGCAGCGGCAGGAGGCCCGGCGCCGTTCCCGGCGCCGGGCCTCCTCCTCGTGCGTTTCCGGCCTACAGGTAAGGACCGGAGCCGACCGCCCGGCCGTGGCCGGGGCCGTGGTCGTCGTCATCGTCGTGCGAGGCGCCCGGCGGGAGTGCCCGGCGCATCTGCTCCAACTGGGCGCGGGCCGCCATCTGCTGGGCGAACAGCGCCGTCTGGATGCCGTGGAACAGGCCCTCCAGCCAGCCGACCAGCTGGGCCTGCGCGATGCGCAGCTCCGAGTCGGAGGGGATGGCCTCGTCGGTGAACGGCAGGGAGAGCCGTTCCAGTTCCTCCACCAGCTCCGGCGCGAGACCGTCCTCCAGCTCCTTCACCGAGCTGGCGTGGATCTCCTTGAGCCGGACGCGGCTGGCCTCGTCGAGAGGTGCCGCCCTGACCTCCTCCAGAAGCTGCTTGATCATGCTGCCGATCCGCATGACCTTCGCAGGCTGTTCGACCATTTCCGTCACCGGGACCTCGCGGGATTCGTCGTCACCCTGAGTGCCGCCGAGCGCCGTCCCGTCCTGGCCCACGATGAGGACCTGGGGGTGCTCCTGCGACCTGTCATTCCTCGGCATCTCCATGCCGCCATTCTCTCGCACACACGCCTCACCACACGGTGTGCCCCTGTACGGGGGTGATCCACCCTCGTACAGGGGCACGGCATGGCAACGAACGCGCGTGCGAGGCGCCGGTTCCCGCCTAGTGCGCGGCGCGCCGGGCCAGGGCCCCGCGGGAGCGGGTCACCAGGGCGGCCAGCAGGGCGGCGCCGAGCGGCACGGCCACCAGGAGCGCGGCGAGCGTCTCCCAGGGGACGACGATCGGCACGTACGGCGGGGCGTCCGCGCCGCCCCAGCCGTTCTCCAGGCTCTCCTGGTAGTAGCGGATCTGCTCGCGCTCCTCGGTGAGCCGCAGCCCGATCGCGGGCAGGACACCGGCCGCCGAGCCGAGGACCACGCCCATCGCGGCGACGACTCCGCACTGGAAGCCGCTGAGCGTACGGCGGACCCGGGGCGGCGCGCCGACCGCGGCGAGCGTCTTGAGGTCGGCCTCCGCGTCAGCCTGGGCGAGACCGGTGGCGATGCCGGCCGCGCCGATGGTGACCAGGCCGGCGAAGACGGTCAGCGCGAGCAGCACCAGGCTGTTCTTGCTGACGTACCCCTCCTCCAGCGTGAGGTCGACGCTGCTGCCCAGCTTGGCGATCTCGCTGTCCAGCTTCTGCCGCTGCTCGCTGTCGGGCAGGCGGTCGGTGGTGAAGTACGCGCCCATGGGGACGGTGGTCAGGCCGGCGGCCTTGGCGGCGGCGGGGCTGAGGATGCTCTGCACGCCGTACGAGAGCGGGTTGCCCGGCACCTGGTAGGCGGGGAGGTTCCTGACCTCGCCAGGCACCGGCTGGTTCTTCTGGGCGGCGGCGTCGGCGGCCTCGGTGTCCTTGACCAGCTTGATGCCGAGCGTGCCGGTCTTCTGGTCGACCTGCGTCTTCAGGAAGCTGACGACCTTGCCGTCGGCGAGCGCCTTGGCGGCGCCGGGGTCGTCGATGCCGAGGATCGTGAGGACCTGGGCGTCGGCGACGAGCAGCCCGCCCTCGACGTACACACCGTTGCCGCGGCTGGCCTGGCAGCGCCAGTCCTTGGTGGAGATCTCGCGGCGCTGTTCCTTGGTGAACTTCTCGGCCGGGTCGGAGCCGTCGGCGCTGAAGGCCCACAGGGGGCACTCGTTGGCCTTCGGGACGACGACCTCGAAGCGGCCGCAGCCCTTGCCGCCGCCCCAGGGCTCGCAGCCCGGCTTGCCGACGGCGATCCGGGAGACATCGGCGCGGAGGTCGACGGGGAAGGTGCGCTGGACGGCCTCGCGGACCGTCGGGGCGTCCCGGCCGCCCTCCTCGACGACGAGCGCGGCGACGACCCCGTGGGGCAGCCGCGCCTGGTACTCGGCCAGGCCCTGGGCGTCCCGGCTGGCGGCGTAGGTGGAGACGGCGACGGTGCCCGCGACGGCGGCGAGGACGGCGGCGACGGCGGGTGCCGTACGGCCCCGGTTGCGTACGGCGTCCCGCAGCGCGAGGCGCGGCGAGAGCGGCAGCCAGCGGCCGGCCCGGCCGAACAGGCCGACCAGGGCCGGGGTCATGGCGACCACGCCCAGCTCGGCGATGGCCGAGCCGCCGGCGACGATGATGAACTGGTCGCTGACGACCGACCCGTACAGGGCGACGACCGCGCCGAGCAGGACGGCGCCGAGGCCGATCAGGGGCAGCACCCTGCTGCCGCGGCGGACACCGCGACGGCCCGTCAGGGAGGCCAGGACGGTCTGCCGGGAGGCGGTGACGGCGGGCACGATCGCGGCGAGCAGTCCGGTGAGGACGGCGAGCCCGGCGATGCCGAGCAGTTCCAGCGGCCGGATGGTGAAGCCGCCGAACCGCTGGCCCATGACGTCCTCGAGGACCGGGCGGAGCGCGAAGGTGAGGACCAGGGCGAGGACGGTGCCGACGACGGCCGCGGCGACGCCGATGACGAGACCGCCGCTGAGCACGATGGCCCGGATGTGGCTGCGGGCACCGCCGTTGGCGCCGACGAGCCCGAGCTGGCGGCGCGAGCGGCGGGCGCCGACCGCGAAGGCGGGACCGGCGAGCAGGCAGATCTCCAGCATCGCGAGACCGACCACGGTGCCCACGGCGGCGAGGGCCGCGGCGTCACCGGCCAGGCTGGTGTCGTAGTTGCGCCAGCCCTCCTTCTGGAAGAGCGGCACCTCGGCGTCGGCGGGCGGGGCGAGGGCCACGGCGCGCGAGACGACCACGACGCCCTTGGTGTTGATCGCCTGGACCATGTTCCACGTGAAACCACCCGGCTTGCGCACGAGATACGTGGTGGAGGTGTCCGGCGCCTGCATCCCGGCCTTCTCGACGGCCTGGGCGTACGGCGCGAGGAAGGCCCCCGGCAGCGCGTTGACCTGGTCCGTCTTGAGGTCGTTGGGGAGCTCGTACGAGCCGGTGATCCGGTACGTGCGGTCGAAGCCGCGCGCGGTGAGGGTGGAGCCGACGGTCAGGCCGCTGGTCTCCAGGAAGTGCGTGGTCGCCGCGACCTCGTCGTCCTTCTCCGGGAAGCTGCCCTCCTGGAGCCGCATGATGCCCCGGGCGACGGGGTCGGCGGCCTTGAGCTCACGGACCTCGGTCTGGAGCAGTCCGTGGGTGGTGGTCAGCTTGGCGTTGCCGTAGGTGTCGGTGAGGACGGTGGCGCCGGCCGGGAGGGCCTTGCGGACGTCGGTCCCGCCGTCGGGCCAGGGCTCGTTCTCGTAGTCCTTGACGGGGGTGTGCTGCTCGCCGGTGGGGTCCTGGTAGATCGGCACCCCGCTGACGTGGGCGTCCTTGAACCGGGCGTCCGCGGCGCCGATGGAGCGTTCCATCTTCTGCGCGGCGGTCAGCTCGGAGCTGCGCAGGGTCACGTCGAAGGCGCTCACGCCGAGGATGGGCAGCGCGATCATCGCGAGGACGAGGAAGCTGCGGCCCTTGGAGCGCCAGGCGTCACGGCGGGCGATGCGGATCGCGGCCCGCCAGGAGTGGAGCCATGTGTTCACTGCTGCGCCGCCCGGCCCGTCAGGAGCGAGTCGGCCTCGCTGCGTACGGTCTGGTCGACGACGGCGCCGTCCCGCAGGAACACGACCCGGTCGGCCCAGGCGGCGAAGCGCGGCTCGTGGGTGACGAGGACACCGGCGGCACCGGCGTCGCAGCGGGTGCGCAGCAGGGCGAGGACGGACTCGCCGGTCTCGGAGTCCAGGGCGCCGGTGGGCTCGTCGGCGAGGACGAGGCGGCGGTCGCCCACCAGGGCGCGGGCGATGGCCACGCGCTGCTGCTGGCCGCCGGACATCTCGTCGGGGAAGCGGTCGGCGAGGTGGCCGAGCTCCATCTCCTCCAGGGCGGCGAGGGCCTCGGTGCGGGCCTTGCGGGCGGAGACGCCGTCCAGCTCGCGGGGGAGGGACACGTTCTCGGCGGCGGTCAGGGCCGGGATGAGGTTGTAGTCCTGGAAGACGTAGCCGATGCTGCGGCGGCGCAGGGCGGCGAGCTGCTTGACGGTCGCGGAGGTGATGTCGGTGTCCTCGACGATCACCCGGCCCGAGGTGGGGGTGTCGAGGCCGCCGGCGATGGTGAGCAGGGTCGACTTGCCGGAGCCGGACGGGCCCATGACGGCGACGAGTTCGCCGGGGTAGACGTCGAGGTCGATGCCGCGCAGGGCGTGGACCTCGGTGGCGCCCGCGCCGTGGACGCGGGTCAGCTGCTGCAGACGCAGCACGGGCTGCTGCTGTATGGACATGGCGGTATCCCCCTCGGGCGTACGCGGGCATGGCGGTCGCCGGTCGCCGACGGCCGTGGCGGCGACCGGCGGGGTGCCGGTGCCGGGGACGGTGCCGCGGACGGTGCTGGTGCTGGTGCCGGTGCGTACGGTCTGGGTCGGTCGGATGTGCTTACGGAGCGGTCGGAAGCGGTGTCTGCCGGGTTGAGCAACCCCCGTTGTCCCCGGCAGGGGTGAAGCGGTTGGAGCAGGTTGAGCAGGTCAGGCAGGTCGAGCAGGTCAAGCGGGTGAGGCCGATGTGGCCGATGTGGCGGACGACGCCGGTGGCGCCGACGGTCCGGGTGACGCCGACGGTCCGGGCGGGGCCGCTGTCGTCGTGCTGGTCGCCGAGAGGCGGATCAGCCGGGACTCGCAGTGGTCCAGCCAGCGGGCCTCGGCCTCGGTCTGGAAGATCAGCTGCTCCAGGACGAGCAGCCAGGCGACGTCGTCGCGCTCGCGGGCGCCCCCGCTCTCCAGGGCGGTGAGCGCCTGGGCCTTGAGCCGGGTGTAGTCCTGCATCGCCTTCACGGTGTGCCGGCGCTGGGACTGGATGACGTCACGGATGTCGACCCCGGGCGCGCCGACCGCCATGGCCAGCTTGATGGCGAGCTCGTCCCGGGCGGGACTGGTGCGGTCGACGGGCTTCTCGAACCAGGAGCGCAGCTCGTCACGGCCCTTGTCGGTGATCGTGTAGAGCGCGTGCCCGGCCTCATCCTCGCCGTCCTGGCCGACCATCCCGTCCCGTTCGAGCCGGGCCAGGGTCGTGTAGACCTGCCCGACGTTGAGCGGCCACGTGGAGCCGGTGCGGGACTCGAACTCCGTGCGGAGCTGCGAGCCGTAGCGGGGGCCGCGTTCGAGGAGGGCGAGAAGCCCGTGGCGGATCGACATACTCAGTATGTATACCGGGTATGCCCGAGCCGACAAGCGTCCTGAGGTGGACCCCCGGGGTCCGACTCAAGGAGGACCCGGGGCTTCCGCGAGGCGCCCGGCAGGCCTCAGCGGCGCCGCATCCGGACCCCGAGGAACCCGATGCCGAGCCCCATCAGAGCGAGCCCCACACCCAGCGTCAGCACCGGAATCCGCCGGTCGGACAGGGTGGAGACGGCCTCCGCGCCGATCCGGGGGGCCGCGGCCGGCAGCGCCGCCGCCGAGGAGGAGGCGAGCGGCACCTCCGTCTCAGGTACCGCGTCGACCGCCTCGTCCGCCTCCACGCCGGGCCCGTCCTCTGTTGCGGTTTTGGTACGAGAGGGGGTGCCCGACGGGTCCGACGGCGTCGTGGCGACCGGGGAGCTCGGCTCCGGAGGCCGCCCGGGGCGCTCCCGGCCCTCGCCCGCCGGACGCCCCGCGAGGGAGGCGGAGCCGCTCGGGGCGGGCCGCCCGTCGGGCGCGGAACCGCTCGGCGCGGGCGCGGGGGAGGCGGTCGAGGGGGGCGTGCCAGGGCCGGAGCCGGGGCCGGAGTCAGGGCCGGAGTCAGGGCCGGATCCGGAGCCGGTCGCGGTCGGGCGCGCGGTGGCGGAGGGGGGCGGCGTGCCGGTCGCGCCGGGCGGCGGCGTGCTCGCGGGCGGGGTGCGCTCGGGCGCGCTGCCGTCGCCCGTACCGCCGCCGTCCGTGCCCGTACGGGTCCCCGTGGCCGCGCCGGTGCCGCCGGGAGTGACCTCGGCCCCGTACGCGTACCCGGCCCACGGGGCGGCGACGGGGAGGGCGCACGCCGTGAAGCAGCAGGCGAGGATGGGGCCGAGCGCCCGTGACCGTGCCGTGCGGAGTCCTGGAGTCACCGGGTGACCCCCTCCCGTGCCGAGCCGCCGAGTTCTTCGACTCAGCGTCACATGCCGGGAGGGACCCGGCATCCGGGAGCATCCGGACGGGGAGGGCCGGCCGCCCTCCGCGCGCGGAGGGCGGGAATTACTGCGGCGGATTGCCGGTGGAAACCTCGAAGGTGAACTCGGCGTCGTCCTTCGCGATGTCCGTGCCCTGGCGCGGGTACTGGGTGATGACCGTGCCCTGGCCCCAGGTCGCCTCGTCGACCGAGGACTCGGACTTGACCTTCCAGCCCGCGGCCTGGAGGCAGGTCTTCACCGACTGGATGTTCTTGTACGTGAAGTCCGGGACCTCGAACTTGTCCGGGTCGCTGCTCGACTCGGACGGCTCGGTGCACTTCTTGGTGGCGATGGTCCTGGTGAGGTCCGGGCCCTTGTGGCCGGGGGCCGCGCTGCTGCTCTGGCTCGGGCCGTTCGCGGTGGGCTCGCCCCCGGGGTCGCGGTTGTAGAGCGCGATGCCCGTCACCACACCGGCGACCACGAGCAGCGCGACGGCGCCGATGGCGATCTTCGACCGGTTCGGCGACGAGCCGCCGCCGGAGACGGGCGCGTGGGCCTGCGGCTGGGGCACGGTGTACGGCCCCGGCACGGGCGCCGGTGCCTGGTAGACCGGCGCGGGCGCGGGGGTCTGGTAGACGGGCGCCGGCGGCGGGGTCGGGACCTGCTGCGGATAGCCGTACGAGGGCGCGGGCGTCGGCACGCCGTACGGACCCGGCTGCGGCGTCGGCTGCGGGGCCGGCTGGTACGGGGTCTGCACGCCGTGCGTGGCGGGCGGCGGGGTCTGGCCGACCGGCGGGAAGACGGCGGAGCCGACGCCCGAGCCGCTCTGCACCGGGCCGCCCGCGACGATCATCGGGGCACCGGTCTGACCGGCCGACAGCACCCGCAGGCACTCGTCGCGCATCGCGGCGGCGCTGGGGAAGCGCTCGTTCGGGTTCTTCTTGAGGGCGCGGGCCACCAGCGCGTCCATCGCCGGGGTCACCGCCCGGTTCACGGAGGACGGGGCGACCGGCTCCTCCTGGACGTGGGCGTAGGCGATGGCGAGCGGCGAGTCCGCGTCGAAGGGCAGCCGGCCGGTCAGGAGCTGGAAGAGCATGATGCCGACCGAGTACAGGTCGGAGCGGGCGTCGACGCCGCGGCCCAGGGCCTGCTCGGGGGAGAGGTACTGCGGGGTGCCGACGACCATGCCGGTCTGGGTCATAGAGGTGACCCCGGACTGCATGGCGCGCGCGATGCCGAAGTCCATGACCTTGACCACGCCGCGCTTTGTCATCATCACGTTGCCCGGCTTGATGTCGCGGTGGACCAGGCCCATCTCGTGGCTGGTCTCCAGCGCCGCGAGCACGTCGGAGGTGACCTTCAGCGCCTTGTCGGCCGGCATCGCGCCGTACTGCCGCACGTCCGTGGCGAGCACCGAGCCGAGCGGCTGCCCCTCCACGTACTCCATGACGATGTACGGCATGACGGCGCCGTCGAGGGTGTCCTCGCCGGTGTCGAAGACCGAGACGATGTTGGTGTGCGACAGCTTGGCCACGGCCTGCGCCTCGCGCCGGAACCGTTCGCGGAAGGACTGCTCGCGGCCGAGTTCGGTGTGCAGCGTCTTGATGGCGACCTGGCGGTCGAGTGCGCTGTCGTACGCCAGGTACACCGACGCCATGCCGCCTTCGCCGAGCAGGTCGCGAAGCTGGTACCGGCCGCCCGCGACCGAACCGCCCGCATAGCGGCCCTGTGCGCCGGCTGCGTCGTCCTGGCTCATCTCGTGCTTCCCCCTACGCGCGCGCGGCGGCGCTCTTATGGAAATTTCCCGGCCAAGTCTGCCCGAGGGCAGTGACACGTCAAGCCGGGTGCCGGTTCGGTGCCCGTTCCGTGACCCTCCGCACAGCCGGACCGCCGGAAGCGTGACGACGGTGTGACAGGAACGGCACGGAATTTGCACAGGTGTACGCAAGGGGAGTTGGATGGCCCGTCCATCGCGGACCGTGATGTCGTACGGAGCCTGTAGCGTGACGACTGGACACGGCACGAGAGACGACGGCGAGGACTGGATGGCACCCGAATCCGGAGCAGGCGGCGGCCTGCCGGACGCTTCTGCCGAGTCCTGGGGCGTCGGCGGAGTGGTCGGCGACGGACGCTACCGGCTGACCCACCGCCTCGGACGCGGCGGCATGGCCGAGGTGTTCGCGGCCGAGGACGTACGCCTGGGGCGCACGGTCGCGGTGAAGCTGCTGCGCTCCGACCTCGCCGAGGACCCGGTCTCCAAGGCCCGCTTCACGCGCGAGGCGCAGTCGGTCGCGGGCCTCAACCACCATGCGATCGTCGCGGTCTACGACTCGGGCGAGGACCTGGTCAACGGCCGCCCCGTGCCGTACATCGTGATGGAGCTGGTCGAGGGCCGCACCATCCGCGAGCTGCTGATCAGCGCCGAGGCGCCGGGGCCCGAGCAGGCCCTGATCATCGTCTCCGGTGTCCTGGAGGCGCTCGCCTACTCGCACCAGCACGGCATCGTGCACCGCGACATCAAGCCGGCGAACGTGATCATCACGCACGGCGGCGCGGTCAAGGTCATGGACTTCGGCATCGCCCGTGCCCTGCACGGCGCGCAGTCGACGATGACCCAGACCGGCATGGTCATGGGCACCCCGCAGTACCTCTCCCCCGAGCAGGCGCTCGGCAAGGCCGTCGACCACCGCTCCGACCTGTACGCGACGGGCTGCCTGCTCTACGAACTGCTCGCGCTGCGGCCCCCGTTCACGGGTGAGACGCCGCTGTCGGTGGTCTACCAGCACGTCCAGGACATGCCGATCCCGCCGTCCGAGGTGGCTCCGGCGGCGCCGCCGGAGCTCGACGGCCTGGCGATGCGCTCCCTCGCGAAGGACCCGGACGACCGGTTCCAGAGCGCCGAGGAGATGCGCGGCCTGATCCAGTACGCGCTGCAGATGCTCCAGGAGCAGGGCGGCCACACCGGTGTGTGGAACACCGGCCCGGTCCATGTGCAGGACATGCACGACATGTACGACCCCCTGCACACCCCGGGCGGCGGGATGGGCGGTGTCGGCGCGACGGCCGCCCTCGGCCACCCGATGCACCACGACACCGCGCAGGGCCCGATCCTGCCGCCGATGAACCCGGACGACGGGGGCTACGACGGTGGGCACGGCGGCCACGGCGGCTACGGCCCCGACGGTGGCTACGGCGCGCAGGGCGGCCGCCCGGGCGGCCGCGCCAAGCTGCTGCTGTTCGTGGCGCTCGCGCTGGTCGCGATCGTCGCGGGCGTCGCGTACGCGATCGACAAGTCCGGCGCGAAGAACGACGGCGGCAACACCAAGCCGCCGGCGGTCACCGACAAGCCGTCCACCGAGGCGCCGTCGCCGGAGCCCTCCGACGAGCCGACGCAGGAGACCACCCCGCCGGACTCGTCGAACAGCGGCGGTGGCTGGCAGACCCGGCAGCCCACGCGCGGCACCACCCAGGAGCCGACCAAGAAGCCGACGCCGACGGACATTCCGTCGACGGACCCGACGGACCCGACCGACGGCGGCACGGGCACCACGGACGGCACCACCGAGGGCACGACGGACGGCACCAGCACGGGCACGTCGACGGGCACCAGCACGGGCACCTCCACGGGTACCTCGACCGGCACGTCCACGGGCACCTCGACCGGTACGTCCACCGGTACGTCCTCGGGCACGGGCACGTCCACCGGCACCGGCACCACGACCGGCACGGGCACGACGACGGGCACCACCGCCGGGACCGGCTGACGGGACCGGCCGACGGGCCGGCCGAGCCCGGTCCCGGCCCCCGCTCACCCCGCGAAGGCGTCGCGTACCGCCTCGTACTCGCGGGTCCACCACACGGCCAGGGCCGACACCGCGGGGAACAGCGGGTCGGCCCTGCGGTCGTGCAGCTGGTAGCGCCAGCGCAGCGTCCAGAAGTCGTTGAGCCGCTCCCACCACACCCGGTCGACGGCGGCGGCCAGCTCGGCCCGGTCCACGCCGGCCGCCCGCCGGTAGGCGCGCGCGTAGGCCCGCACCTTGTCCAGGGCGAGCTCGCCGCACGGCCGGACGAAGAAGATCGCGGCGGCGCGGACCGCCTCCTCGGCGCGCGGGCGGACCCCGAGGCGGTCCCAGTCGATGATCGCGACCGGTTCGGCGCCCCGGTAGAGCAGGTTGAACGGGTGGAAGTCGCCGTGCACCCAGCCGCCCGCGGGGGCGGCGGGCGGGCGCCGGTGGGCGTGCCGGTCGAGCAGCACCCGGCGCTCGCGGAGCCGGTGCTCGGCGAGCTCGTCGAAGCCGTCACGGCGCCGCCGGGCCCGTACGAGCCGTAACAGCTCCTCGATGAGCCGCAGGGTGTCCTCGGGGCGGGCGCTCTCGTGGCCCGGGCGGGCGCTCTCGTGGCCCGCGTCCGGCGACGGGGAGCCCATGACCCGCTCCAGGCAGGTGTGGACGTGCCCGAGGAGCGTCCCGAGCCGGCGGGAGCCCGCCGCGGACAGCTCGGCGCCCTCGCGGTGCCGCCCCTCGACCCAGGGGTGCAGGGCGTAGCACCGCCCGCCGATCACGGCGACGGTGCGCCCCCGCGCGTCGGGCAGCGGCGGTGCGACGGGCAGCCCGAGGGCGTGCAGGCGCAGGGTGGCCCGGTGCTGGCGGGTGATGGTGTCCCGGTCGGCGGTCCGGGCGTCCAGATGCTGCTTGAGGAAGTAGCGGCCACGCGTGGTGGAGAGGCGGTAGCCGCGGTTCAGTAAGCCCTGGGCGACGGGTTCACAGGACAACGCTTCGCCGGCGTCCCCGTAGCGGCGCAGCAGGGCGCCGAGGGGCGGGGCGGGGGAGGTCGTCCGGGGGGAGGCAAGGGGTGCAGATGAGCGCGGCACTCCGCAGATGTTAGATCACGCTACGTGGTGGAGGTGTCGCTCGAAGGAGGGAACGGGGGTCGCGGGGGCCGGCCGCTCGGACGTGTAGTCGAGGCTGTGGACGGTGGCGAACTGGGGCTCGATGCGCATGAAGACCGGGTCGAAGGGCTCGCCGTCCACGGCGCGGGGCTCCGGCCCGAAGGCGGCCAGCTGGGCCTCGGTGGGCTCGATGATCCGGGCGGTGCCGGTGAACTGGACGGACCACACGCTGTCGGCCTCGGAGCCGAAGTTGTCGGCCCCGTAGGCCACGACGCTGCCGTTGCAGGCCCGGTGGTAGCCCAGGCCGCGGTGCATCCGGATCAGGACGTCGCCCTCGAACACGATGTGCCGGGCGGGGGCGACGAACGGCATCGCCCGCATGCTGGTCGCCACCCTGCCGTACGACAGGCGGCTCAGCAGCTCGATGGCGCGGATCTCCTCGGTGGACATGGCTTCCACTCTCCGCCACCGGCACCGTGTCGGAAAAGGGGCCCCTGCCCCGGTTCTCCGGGGACGTAGGTCCCGAATGCGGGCCACCCGGGCCGTCCGCACCCGTTCGGGTGAAACGGCCGGGCCCGGGGGAGCCCGCCGGGTTCAGCGGCGCTCGGCCTGCATCCTCGCCACGTACGCGGCGGCCTGGGAACGCCGCTCCATGCCCAGCTTCGACAGCAGGCTGGAGACGTAGTTCTTGATGGTCTTCTCCGCGAGGTGGAGGCGCTCGCCGATGGCCCGGTTGGTCAGGCCCTCGCCGATCAGATCGAGGATCTTGCGCTCCTGCTCGGTGAGATTGGCGAGCCGGTCGTCGCCCTTGGGGCTGTTGCCGTCCCGCAGGCGCTCCAGGACCCGCGCGGTCGCCACCGGGTCGAGCAGCGACTTGCCGGCCGCGACGTCGCGTACCGCGTTCAGCAGCTCGTTGCCGCGGATCGCCTTCAGGACGTAACCCGAGGCCCCGGCCATGATCGCGTCGAAGAGCGCTTCGTCGTCCGCGTACGAGGTGAGCATGAGGCACTTGATCGAATCGTCCTGCGACCGGACCTCGCGGCACACCTCGACGCCGCTCCCGTCCGGGAGCCGGACGTCGAGCACCGCCACGTCGGGGCGGGTCGCAGGGATCCTGACCAGGGCGTCCGCGGCGGTACCGGCCTCGCCGACCACCTCGATGTCGTCCTCCACGGAGAGCAGCTCGTGGACGCCGCGCCGCACGACCTCGTGGTCGTCCAGCAGAAATACCCGGATTTTTCCTTCTTCGCGCACGCAGCCAGTCTCACATATTCGCTCTTCCCGTGCCCGGGGTGGCCGGGATAACGTGCCGGGTGTTCCGGCGGCCCCTTCGGGCTGCCCCAACGGCCGCTGACCAGCGGCGAGTCCCCCTTTTCTCGATTTACTTGGAAATCCAAGCAAAATCGCAGGTCAAATGGGGTTTCGCGGGAATGCGGCGCTGTGGGTAACGTGCCTATGACAGGGCGCTCGCCGGGGCACCTGTCACGCCCGACCCCGGCCGCGTCGCACCCACCCCGTGCGAAGGGCACGGTGAAGGCGGAGCCGCACTGGCCTCACCGGCGAACCCGGGGGCCGGACCGACGGAGGAGCACGCACGTGACCGTGGAGAGCACTGCCGCGCGCAAGACGACGCGACGCAGCAGCGGCACCAAGCGCACCGCAAGCGCGAGCACGAACAAGGCACAGGCTTCACAGAACGCGGAGCCCGAGCTCGTTCAGCTGCTCACGCCCGAGGGGGAGCGAGTCCAGCACCCCGAGTACGACATCGACCTGAGCTCCGAGGAGCTGCGCGGCCTCTACCGCGACATGGTCCTCACCCGCCGCTTCGACGCCGAGGCCACCGCGCTCCAGCGCCAGGGCGAACTGGGCCTGTGGGCCTCGCTGCTGGGCCAGGAGGCCGCGCAGATCGGCTCCGGCCGGGCCCTGCGCGACGACGACTACGTCTTCCCCACCTACCGCGAGCACGGCGTCGCCTGGGTCCGCGGGGTCGACCCGACCAACCTGCTCGGGATGTTCCGCGGGGTGAACCACGGCGGCTGGGACCCCAACACCAACAACTTCCACCTGTACACGATCGTCATCGGCTCGCAGACCCTGCACGCCACCGGCTACGCCATGGGCATCACCAAGGACGGCGCGGACTCCGCCGTGATCGCGTACTTCGGCGACGGCGCCTCCAGCCAGGGCGACGTGAGCGAGGCGTTCACCTTCTCCGCGGTCTACAACGCCCCCGTCGTGTTCTTCTGCCAGAACAACCAGTGGGCCATCTCCGAGCCCACCGAGAAGCAGACCCGCGTCCCGCTCTACCAGCGCGCCCGCGGCTTCGGCTTCCCCGGCGTCCGCGTCGACGGCAACGACGTGCTGGCCTGCCTCGCGGTCACCCGCTCCGCCCTGGAGCGCGCCCGCCGCGGCGAGGGCCCCACCCTCGTGGAGGCCTTCACCTACCGCATGGGCGCCCACACCACCTCCGACGACCCGACCAAGTACCGGGCCGACGAGGAGCGCGAGGCCTGGGAGGCGAAGGACCCGATCCTGCGCCTCAAGGCGTACATGGAGCGCGAGGGCCACGCCGACGCGGCCTTCTTCGAGGAGCTGGAGACGGAGAGCGAGACGCTCGGCAAGCGCGTCCGCGAGGCCGTCCGCGCCATGCCCGACCCGGGCCACCTGGCGATCTTCGAGAACGTGTACGCGGACGGGCACGCCCTCGTCGACGAGGAGCGCGCGCAGTTCGCCGCCTACCAGGCGTCCTTCGCGGACGGAGAGGCCGAGTAATCATGGCTGTTCAGAAGCTCCCCCTCGCCAAGGCGCTCAACGAGTCGCTGCGCAAGGCCCTGGAGACCGACCCCAAGGTCCTCATCATGGGCGAGGACGTCGGCAAGCTGGGCGGCGTCTTCCGCGTCACCGACGGCCTCCAGAAGGACTTCGGCGAGGACCGGGTCATCGACACCCCGCTCGCCGAGTCCGGCATCGTGGGCACCGCGATCGGCCTGGCCCTGCGCGGCTACCGCCCGGTCGTGGAGATCCAGTTCGACGGCTTCGTCTTCCCCGCGTACGACCAGATCGTCACCCAGCTCGCCAAGATGCACGCCCGCGCGCTCGGCAAGATCAAGATGCCGGTCGTCGTCCGTATCCCGTACGGCGGAGGCATCGGCGCGGTCGAGCACCACTCCGAGTCCCCCGAGGCGCTCTTCGCGCACGTCGCGGGTCTCAAGGTGGTCTCGCCGTCGAACTCCTCCGACGCGTACTGGATGCTCCAGCAGGCCATCCAGAGCGACGACCCGGTCATCTTCTTCGAGCCCAAGCGGCGCTACTGGGACAAGGGCGAGGTCGACACCGAGGCCATCCCCGGCGAGCTGCACAGGGCCCGGGTCGCCCGCGAGGGCACGGACCTGACGCTCGCCGCGTACGGCCCGATGGTGAAGACCTGCCTGGAGGCGGCCGCGGCCGCCGCCGAGGAGGGCAAGTCCGTCGAGGTCCTCGACCTGCGCACGGTCTCCCCGATCGACTTCGACGCCATCCAGAGCTCGGTGGAGAAGACCCGCCGGCTGGTCGTCGTCCACGAGGCCCCGGTCTTCTTCGGCTCCGGCGCGGAGATCGCCGCCCGGATCACCGAGCGCTGCTTCTACCACCTGGAGGCCCCCGTCCTGCGGGTCGGCGGCTACCACGCGCCGTATCCGCCGGCGCGCCTGGAGGAGGAGTACCTGCCGGGTCTGGACCGCGTGCTCGACGCCGTCGACCGCTCGCTGGCGTTCTGAGGAGAGCATCGTGACGATCCGCGAATTCAAGATGCCCGACGTGGGCGAGGGCCTGACCGAGGCCGAGATCCTCAAGTGGTACGTCCAGCCCGGTGACACGGTCACCGACGGGCAGGTCGTCTGCGAGGTGGAGACGGCGAAGGCGGCCGTGGAGCTCCCGATCCCGTTCGACGGGACGGTCCACGAGCTGCGCTTCCCCGAGGGCACCACGGTCGACGTCGGCGAGATCATCATCTCGGTGAACGTGGGCGGCGGCGAGGCCCCGGCGGCCGAGTCGGCCCCCGCCGCACTGCCGACCCCCGAGCCCGAGCCCGAGGCCGAGCCGGAGCCGGAGGGCCGCCAGCCGGTCCTGGTCGGCTACGGCGTGGCCGCGACCTCCACCAAGCGCCGGGCCCGCAAGACGACGACGGAGGCCCCGGCTCTGGTGGTCCCCGAGCAGCTGAACGGGCACGGCCACGCCCCCGCAGCCGCCCGCCCGCTGGCGAAGCCGCCGGTGCGCAAGCTGGCGAAGGACCTGGGCGTCGACCTGGCGACGGTCAGCCCGACCGGCGCGGACGGCATCATCACCCGCGAGGACGTGCACCGGGCGGCCGCTCCGGCCCCGGTCGCGGCCCCGGTCACGGCGGTCCCGGCCCCCGTGGTGGCTCCCGTCCCCCCGGTGTCCTCGGACGCCCGGGAGACCCGTATCCCCATCAAGGGCGTACGGAAGGCCACGGCGGCGGCGATGGTCGGCTCGGCCTTCACCGCGCCGCACGTCACCGAGTTCGTGACCTTCGACATCACGCGCACGATGAAGCTGGTCGAGGAGCTCAAGTCCGACAAGGACATGGCGGGCCTGCGGGTCAACCCGCTCCTCCTCATCGCCAAGGCGGTCCTGGTCGCGGCCAAGCGCAACCCGGGCATCAACGCGTCCTGGGACGAGGCCGCCCAGGAGATCGTGCTCAAGCACTACGTGAACCTGGGCATCGCCGCGGCCACCCCGCGGGGCCTGATCGTCCCGAACATCAAGGACGCGCACGCCCAGACCCTCCCGGAGCTGTCGACGTCCCTGAGCGAGCTGGTCACCACCGCCCGCGAGGGCAAGACGACCCCGGCGGCCATGCAGGGCGGCACCTTCACCATCACCAACGTCGGCGTCTTCGGCGTCGACACCGGCACGCCCATCCTGAACCCGGGCGAGTCCGCGATCCTCGCGGTCGGCGCGATCAAGCTCCAGCCCTGGGTCCACAAGGGCAAGGTGAAGCCGCGTCACGTCACCACCCTCGCGCTCTCCTTCGACCACCGCCTGGTCGACGGCGAACTCGGCTCCAAGTTCCTGGCCGACGTGGCCGCGATCCTGGAACAGCCGAAGCGGCTCATCACCTGGGCGTAATGACGTACTAGCCCTGCGTTTCACGTGAAACATCCGGCCGGGACGGCACCGTCCCGGCCGGATGTTTCCGCATGGCGGCGCTCTCTGCGCGCGGGAGTGAAATGGCGCACATCGGGTCGAGTCGGGCCTGGTGAGCAGCCCGGAACGCCTCTCGTCCGCTCGGCCGAACTGGACATCCTCTTGCCGCGGCACTGAAGATATGACGCTGTCGAAAGGCAAAGGAACTCTTCATGCATCGCGGTTTCGCGCTGCGATGGTCACATGGGACTGTCGCTGAGCTGCTCACCGGCCGTCACAACAGTCTTGGGCTCCTGAGGCTGCTCCTCGCCTCGGCGGTGGTCGTCTCGCACGCCCGCATCCTGGGCTACGGCGGCAAGGAGTATCTCCACACCTTCACCGGCGGCCAGACCGACCTGGGCAAGCTCTCGGTCTACGGCTTCTTCGTCCTGTCGGGAATCCTGGTCACCCGCAGTGGCATGCGGCTGGGGCTCGGCCGGTTCCTCTGGCACCGGGCCCTGCGGATCTTCCCCGGGTTCTGGGTGTGTCTGATGGTCGCCGCGTTCGTCGCGGCTCCCCTGCTGTACTGGCGCCTCCACTCCACGCTCGACGGTTTCAACGGGCCGCACGGTCCCTTCGACTACCTGACGTCGAACTGGGCGGTCGCGACGAACCAGTACGACATATCCGGCGTCATGGCGGACGGGCGCTCCGCGGGACTCGTGCACAACGGGGCCTTCAACGGCGCGCTGTGGAGCCTGCGCTACGAGTTCCTGTGCTACCTGGCGGTGGCGACCCTCGCCGTCATCGGCGTCCTCACGCGAGCCCGTCGGGCGGTGCTCCTGATCACCGCCGTGCTCGGATGGCTCGTCATACGCCAGGCGAGCACGGACGCCTTCTGGGCCGGCCCGTACGACGCCCGCATCCTGGAGAACTTCCAGCTGCCGCCGTTCGGCCAGATCAACACCTCGTTCCTGATCTACCTCGGGTTCGCGTTCGCACTGGGTGCGGTCATCGAGCTCTACAAGGAGAAGATCCCGGTCAGCGACCCCCTGGGCGTCGCCGCTCTCGCCGTACTCCTCGGCAGCCTGCACTACGGCTATCTGTTCACCGTCGGCATCCCGGCCTTCGCGTACGTCCTCGTCTGGCTCGCCATCCGTCTGCCGGCGGCCTTCCGCCGTGTCGGCGCCAAGCACGACTACTCGTACGGCATCTACATCTACGGCTTCCTCGTCCAGCAGACCCTCGCGCTGCTCGGCTACACCCGCTGGGGCCTGCCCGCCTACCTGGCGCTCACCTTCGTCTTCACGCTGCTGCTCGCCATGGCGTCCTGGCACTTCGTCGAACGGCCCGCCATGCGCCTGAAGGACCTGCGCCTCGGCAAGGGCCGTCGCGGTGACGACGCCCAGCCCGCTCGGCAGGCTCCGGACAAGCCGGTTCCGTCGTCCGAGGACGTCTACGCGGGAGCCTCTCCGCGGTAGCCACTCGGCGTTGTCGCCTTCTCAAACGTGCCATAGCCTGTGGGTCCCATCACATCGAGCGGTGTACTGGGCATGGCGTCCAGTACCCCGTCGGGTGCAAGAGAAGGCGGTCGATGATGCCCGGTACGGAGTCCTCCGACTACACCCAGCGGCTCGCGCGGCTGGAGACGTCGGGGATCAAGCGGCTGTTGCCGACGCAGGCCCCGTACCGCTGGAATCTGAAGCGTCTCAACCTCGGCCGGGTGCTCGACGTGGGCTGCGGCCTCGGGCGGAACCTGCTGAACTGCGGCCCGGACAGCGTCGGCGTGGACCACAACGAGACCTCGGT